>NZ_CM002917.1:1842272-2158725 GCF_000154705.2 Hoeflea phototrophica DFL-43
CTGGCCGGAGTTGGGCCATGGCAGGAGTGTTTTTTCAGCAAATCCCAAAACCGGCCTTGCGCCCAAATCGGTGATGATCTAAGGCCTTTCACCAGTCGGAGCGTAGCGCAGCCCGGTAGCGCACTTGTCTGGGGGGAAGCGACCCCCGTTCCGAAATCCTCAATCCTTGCTGACAGTTGCCGCCTCGTCCCGGTCACCGGTGGGGATATTTGTGGGGATTTTTGTCGCGCTCATGGCATCCATCCTGCGCTTGGCGTCGGCGGCGGTGACGTGGGCGTAGCGCATCGTCGTCTCGATGCTCGAGTGGCCGAGGATCAGCTGCAGGGCGCGCATGTCGCCGGTGGCGCGCAGGAATCGGGTGGCGAAGGTGTGGCGCAGATCGTGGAAGCGGAAGCCGATGACGCCAGCCTTCTTGCAGACTCTGGCGAAATGGCTGTTGAGCGCTTCCTCTTCGACCGGGGCGATGTCGCCGCGCTTGTGGTGGATCGAGCCGCGGCGGATGCGGTGAGTAAAGACTCGCGCGTGCGCGCGAGGCAGCGGCCAGAGCAGGGCGCGCAGCGCGTCCGACAACGGCACGTGGCGGGTCTTGTCGCCCTTGCCGGTGATGACGATATAGCCGCCATGCCAGTCGATCAGCCGCCATTCGAGGCCCAGGCATTCGGCCATGCGGCAGCCCGACAGCATCGAGAAGCGCACCAGCTCGGCATAGCCGGGCGCCAGGCGGGCAAACAGCGCCGTCTCCTCCTCGGCGGAAAGCTCGCGCAGCACCTCTTGCCGCTCGCGCAGCAAATGGTTCTTCCATGCGATGCGCGGCACGGGCTCGTCCCATGCGTCGCGGGCGCGGGTGATGATGGCGCGCAGTCGGGCGGTGGCGGTGCGGTTGACGGTCGCCGGCGACACGCCATCGGCGCGGCGGGCGGCCACCATTGCGGACACGTCCTGGTTGGTCAGCGATGCGAGCAGACGGTTCTTGCCGAAGTGGCGTTCGAGCCAGGCGATGTCATGCAGGGTCGAATCGGCATTGGCGTGGTGCTGGCCGGCTTCCAGCCAGTAGCGCGAGACGGCGGCCGCAATCCTCAGCCCGCGGGCCGGCTGTCCGGCTCGGGCGCGGGCTTCCGCCCTGGCCTCGTCCTTGAGGCGGGCTTCGGTGCGCTCTGCCTCGCGGCGCGACGTTGCGCCAGTATTTCCTGAATATCGGTGACCCCGGACCGTGAAGTCGTAGGAGAATGTGTCCTGTCCCGGGCGTTTCCAGATCGACATTTGCGCTCTCCCACATAGGCTTCGAGATCAGCCGGATCGAACCGCCGGCGCGGCCGCTTGTTGCCGGCGCCGACCTCGACGAACGGCAGATCCCCGCGCGCCACGATCGCCGCCAGCGTGTCGACCGAGACGGAAAGAAAGGCCGCAGCTCGCGCCGGTGTCAAGAGCGGGGTCATGATGCCGCCCTCTCGGCGCTGCGGTCGCGGGACGTGCGCTTCCAGTCCCGGCGCGTTTCGCGATAGATGAGCAGCTCTTCGTCGGTGAGGGGCTCATTGCGCTTGCGCTTTGCGCTGGCGGTCCGGAACACGGCGCGGCGCAGGCAGCCCGGGTCAGTTTCGTCGCAATCGGGCAGGGTGCAGTGGAAGCAGGGGTCAGGCAGGGTCATCGTCCCGCTCCTCACCAACTTCTCAGGCCCATGTCGCGGGCGAAGGCTTCACTGTCTGCCTTCCTGCGGCGGCTGGTTTGTTCGGGGGTCTCCGGGCGCTCCGGCATGTCGGTGAAGTGGGTGTGGTAACCCGGCCATCCGCCGACATTGAACCGCGCGGCGGGTTGTTCCGCCCGGGTGTTGCACTCGACGGTCAGGCCGCAGTCGAGTGGAGAGCCGACATAGGGCGCTTCGTCCAGCCATGCGCTGCCGCGCAGGCACCACCAGAGCTTCTGGCCCATGTCCTCATGCCATTCCTCGATAGGTCTTGCTCTCATCTCTCAAACCCTCATCGGCATCAGAACAAAAGTCATGGCGATCTCGTCGTCGTCGGCGTGCACCGGCTCGAACCGTGCCGGGTCGCCGCCGGTGTTGAGGTGGACGCTGCCGCTCTTGCTCATGTGGCCCAGCATGTCCGCCAGGTATTTCGCGTTGAAGCCGATCTCCACTTCCTCGCCGGTGTCGGCGTCGACACTGACCTGGTCCTGGCCTTCGCCGGCGTCGGGGTTGATGACCGTCAGGTCGATGCTCTCGCGACCCCATGCCATCTTCACGGCGCGGCCGCGCTCGGACGAGATGATCGACACCCGCTCGGTGGCCTGCAGCAGGGCTGCCACATCGAAGCGCCAGCTGTTGGGGTTGGCGATCGGGATCACCCGCTCGTAATCGGGAAATGTGCCGTCGATCAGCTTGGAGGCGATGCGCGTGGCGCCCAGCTCGAAGCTGATCATGTTCTCGCTGACGGCGATTGCCAGCGTGGCGTCCTTTGCCGCCGCCGCCAGCGCCTTGGCGACCAGGCCGACCGTCTTGCGCGGGATGATGATGCCTGGCATGGCGTCCGCCGCGGGCATGACGCCAACGGCAGCGGAATAGACGGCGCGGGCCAGCCGGTGGCCGTCGGTGGCCACGGTGACCAGCCGGTTGTCGATCGCGTGCATGTAGACGCCATTGAGATAATAGCGCGTCTCCTCGGTGGAGATGGCGAAGCCGACGGCGGCGAGCTGGGCGGCGAACTTGGCCGCCGGGATCTCGAACGTCGCCGCCGGCGCGGTCTTCTCCTGAAGCCGCGGCCAGTCCGCGCCCGGCAGGGTCTGCAGGTTGAAGCGCGAGCGGCCGGAGGTCAGCGTCATCTGGCCGCTGCCATCCGTCTTGAGGCTCACCTCGGCCTTGTCCGGCAGCTTGCGCAGGATATCGTGCAGCAGATGCGCCGGCAGGGTGACGCCGGCATATTGCCGGGGCTCCGCATCGAGGCCCGTCGCCACCGTCGTCATCACGTCGAGATCGGTGCCCGACACGCGCAATCCGTCGTCGGCTGTCGACTCGAGCAGAAGATTGGCCAGCACCGGAATGGTGTTGCGCCGCTCCACCGCGCCCAGCGCAGTCTCGACCGCCGCAAGCAGCGCCGCGCGCGGCGCGGTGAGGGAGAAGGGGGTAGTCATGTCGTGTAGCCGTTGTGATTGGTCACGATTTGGCGTGCCTGGGCTGTGGGCAGGTTCGTAGCAATCACGCAGTCCACCTCTTCGCAGATAATGTTCGACTGATCTTCGCGTCCGCTGTCAGCGCGCCAAGTCTTCCATTCGCATGCACTCGGGCAGGGGAATTCTGGGTCTTTCTTGTTTCTCGGCATTGGATCGGTCCTTCAGAGCAATGTTGGCTGCGGGGCGGTGGCCGCTGCCGCTTTCGCACCGGCTGGCAGCATCCACTTGTTCGGCGCGGGGAGGATGTCGGGGCTCACCGGCTGCCAGGCGAAATAGCCAAGCGCGCCGATGGCCGGGATCAGATCGCATGGCTCGGGATCGGCCAGCACAAGCCCGCGCGGTCCGAAAAACCAGCGGCTGTCGCTCTCGGTGACGACATCGACAACAGCGACGCTGCCGATGATGCCGCCGCGCCGCAACGGCTCTTCCTGGAGCCGCCTTTGTCGCACGAGCGCCGCGTCGCGCTGTTCCGACAGGGTCTTGACCGCGTTGAAATGATCGATCTTCATGCCCAGTCCTTTCAGGATTTGAACGCCACATGGGCGGCATGGATGGAGCGCTGCTCGTAAAGCCGTTCTTCGCCGATGAAGCGATGGGCGCATTCGATGAAGCGTTCCTCGGCCTTCATCGGCGCCCAGGGGCGGATGGCGCCCTTGAGGCGCAGGGGAGCGCGGGTGACGGTGGGGATGGTGCGGGCGTGGGCGGCGGGGCCGAACAGCGCCAGCATTTCGGCGTTGCACATGCGCCGGTCGTAATCGTCGAGATCGGCCTGGGCGCCTGCATCGGGCAGGCCGAGCGCCGCCGCCAGCCATCCTGCTTCGCGCCATTTGCGCTTGATCCGGTCCCAGCAGTAATCGGCGCTGGCGGCGGCGAGCTCGCTGGCGTCAGCGATCGTCGCCACCAGCAGGGCCTGCGCCGGCGTCGGTTTGTCGCCGACCAGATGTTCTTCGCCGTCATGCAGCAGAAACCATGCGGCCAGTTGGGCGTCGCCGGTCTCGTTGTGGATCGCCTCGGCGCCCATCACCGAATGCTGCGCCACGGAATAGGCGAGCCCGGGATTGGAGCCGTTGAACCGGGCGAGCTTCGACAGGCCGTTGGCCATGGCAAAGAAATCGATTTCCAGCGGATCGGGTGCCGCGAGATCGCGCACCGAGCCGTCAGGCCGGAACGACCAGACGGGGGCAGGCGCGAGGCGAGTGCTCTGCATCAAACCCTCTCGATCCGGTGCTGATGCTCGGCGATAGCCACCGCCCGCACGGTCAGGCCCGCCACGGACAGAATCAGCGCCAGGGCGAGGCTGGCAAGCAGCACGATGCCGGCGAGGGACATCGACGGGCGCTTCAGCGCCGCGAGCCGTTCGCCGTCGAAGGGAGGGTGGACAATGCGGTTCATCGTTCCACCCTCCGCACGCTCTGGCGCCGGGCCTGCGCGATCGCCGCGGGCGACAGACGCTCGACCGTCTCCGCCGTCCATCCGCGCTGGATCAAAGTTTCCGGGCTCACCGTCTCGCCGGCAAAGGCCATCTCGCGCATCTGGTCGGCCATGCGCCCGGTCAGCGCCTCGCGGCAGGATGCGGTGGGCGCGGACGGGGCCGCTGGCGGCTGGGCTTGATACTGGATCATCTTCTTGCCTCTCTCGGGCCTCCCGGCCGGCTACGCTGATTGGACCTCCCAAATATGGCGATTAACGCTATAAAATGTCAAGCCAGAATATGGCGATAATCGCTATTATCGCGGTCGCATACCGCTGGTAGCATACGGAAGTGCAGCAATTCCGGATTGAAATCAGATGCTTAGATTTGAAGTGAAGGGGTCTGCCAGATCGCCGTATCAGGTTACCGCCGAGGGCGCGGGAATCGACCTGCGGATGTATTGCACCTGCCCGGCTGGCGGGCTGGGCGGGCAGTTCTGCAAGCATGCAGCCGCGCTGCTTGTCGGAGAGATCTCATCTCTGCAATCACCGGCACAGGATGTGGAAAGACTGCGCGTGCTCGCTGCGGGCAGCCCGCTGATCGCTCGCGCATTGCGCCATGTGCCGCGCGCCGCCAAGCGGGCGGCCATTCATGGTTATCCTGACCTCCATGCGGTGGTTGCCGGATATGGGGAAAAGCTGCGCGGGCTGGGATGGCATCTGGAGTGCGGTGCGACGGGCGTAGACGGTGACGAGGTGCTAGGCCTGTTCAAGAAGACGAAGAGCGGACAGCCGCGCAAGTGGCCTGCCGTGTCGCTTGAGTACCAGGAGTATGTCTACACGATCGTTGAGCAGGGTGACGGATCGATAGAAGAGGTCCGTGGCGAGAGAAGGTCCCGACCATGGATCGTTCGGGGGAAAAAGACAGGAACGTTCGGGAGCCTCGACCGGGGGTTGCCGGTTTTCCTTGATGAGGCAGAGCGATTGGCGCCTATTCCGGGCGCACCGAATAGACCACTCGCCCAATGATGCGGATAATATCACCGGCGTCGCCGCCCAAGGCTATCGGTTCCTGGTGTCTCGGATCGTTCGAATCGGGCATCAACCAGAGATTCCCGGACTCGTCGCGGGCGAGAGCCTTGACCGTCGCTTCGCGCAGCCCGTCGGATTTTTCCCGCTCGACGACATAGCGCTTGCCCACTTCAAGCTCTTCCGGCCGCTCAATCATCGATGTGAAGATGATGACGGTGCCTTCCGGGTATACCCGGTTCATCGATGGACCACGGGTTTCCGCGCCATATAGGGAAAGCGTCGAGAGGCCGGGGGTTGCCGGCACCGCGACATCATACCAATCCTGTTCGTCCCATTCCGAGGCTTCGCGCCATGAGCCGGCTTCCACCCATCCGCGGACACGGACGGTCCGAACGCCGCTGGAATCGCTGATCAGGTCCACCGGTTCGACGTTGAAAATGTCCGCCAGCTCACGCATGCGATTGTAGGTCAACTCGACCTTTCCGTTCTCCAGCCGGTTGTAATTGGTCAAATCGAGTCCGAGCCGCTCAGCAACTTCGGCTTGCGTCATGCGACGCTCTTTGCGAATTGTCTTTAATCTCAACATGTTACAAATATAGCGAATTTCGCTAACCCGAAATATAGCGTTATACGCCAAATATCGGTTGACAGATATATGGCGAATATCGCTATATTTGCGCCATGAAGCTCACACAATGGCGATTGACCCAGATAAAGACGCTGACCGAGTGCGCCGCCCTGTTCGGGCTGGCGAGCGCCAGAACCTATCAGCGTTACGAGACCGGAGAGACCCGTGCGGACGCGGATCTGGTCGAGGTCATTGCCCGTCGCACTGACGGGCAGGTGACCGCCACGGACATGCACGACACGCGGCTCGACTGGCTCAAGGTCAATCGCCCCGAGAAGTTTCCGGAGGCTGCGGAATGAGCGGCCCGGTTCAAGTTCAACGCAGGGTGGGGAAGCGGTTATCCCGCCTGGTTCATACCCAGGATGTCCCCGGTTCGAATCCGGGCCCTGCAACCAGATACCCGAGCGCGCCCGCTGACTTGCGCGTCTACGAACGGAGAGCCTGCAGCGGCGGGGCGGGTGTTCCATTTGCATCGTCGGGTCCTCCTTGATCACCCGATGATCTGACCAGTTTTGAACTCTTCCCACCATGGGAAACGACGCCGGGTTTTCCCGGCGCGGGAAAGGTGTGTCCGATGCTCAGGAATTCCTGGTTTTACCGCATCAAGGCGGCGCAGCGCGACCTGATCGCGCTTTCCGGCGGCATCGAGCGCGCCGCCGAAATCTCCGGCTTTTCAAAGAGCCATGTCGGTCGATGGAACAACGCCCAGGACACCGACCTGATGCCGCTCAACGCGGTGCTGGTGCTGGAAGAGCATTGCGGTGTGGCGCTGGTGACCAGCGTGATGGCCGAACTCAATGGCCGCCGCCTGATCGACGAGAGCGAGGGCGCCGGCGCGAGCGCCGATGTGCTGTCGGCCTATGCCGAAACGGTGCGCCATGCCGGCGAGATGATGAGCGCCGGCGCCATTGCATTGGCGGATGGCAAGGTGACCGCCGCCGAGGCAATCTCCGTCGATCGCGCAGTCTCCGTGCTCGAGCGCGGGCTTGCCGATTTTCGTCAGACGTTGGCCCGGGTGCGTGCCGGAGAGATCCGGATCGTCGGCGGGGAGGGCGCTTGATGGGGAATAAGCTTCACCCGCCCGTCAATCAGTCGTCCGGTGCGTGGGCTGTGGCGCGGCTGTTCGATCTGCACCGCCAGCAACTGAAACAGGCCATCGGCGTCCCGCGCGCGATGCTGGGCCCTGATCGCCTGCCGCTTCACGTCTTCCCCGGTGATGCCGTGCCGTCGTTCCGCTCCGCCGGGCGTCACCTGGCGCTGGCCGATGTCGCCGCCATGGATGCGGTCGAGGGCCGGGCGCGGTTTTTGCGGGCGCGGCGGGCGAGGTTTGGCAAATGAGCGGGCCTCAACATCCCGCACCGCCGCCCGTCGGCCGTGATGCGCCGGTTCTCCGCTGCGTCACGATTCCCGCCGCCATGGCAAAACCTGTGGTGCGGGGCGAGCGCCCGCATCTCGGCTGGGTGGAGATCTCCAAACTCCGGATTGACGATCGCTACCAGCGGCCGTTGCAGCGGCACAACTGGGAAGCGATCGGCCGGATTGCGCGGGCATTTGACTGGAGCCTGTTCACGGTGGTCGATATTGCCCCGGTGGGTGACGGGAGGTTCTCGGTCATTGACGGTCAGCACCGTGTGCATGCAGCGGCGATGGTCGGTATCGACAAGGTGCCGGTGCGCGTTGTCCAGGCCCCGGTGGAAGGCCAGGCCCGCGCCTTCATGGGCATCAACGGCAATGTCACCGCGATCACGCCGTTTCATGTGTTGCGCGCCAGCCTTGCGGCCGGCGTTCCCTGGGCGGTCGAAGCCGACCGGGCAATTGCGCGGGCCGGATGTCGGCTGATGACCTCCAACCGCACCGCTACCGAGAGAAAGCCGGGCGAGATCTACGCGGTGCAATGGGTGCGCGAACGGATCGAGCGTGACGGGGCCGTTTCCCGCTCTTCTCTAACCGTCATGGAGGTGGCGCTTGGGAGCCTCAAAGCCAGCCGCGAGGGCGGCTCGGAGGTTGGAATATGGACCTATTCGGCCCTGCGCGGCTGGTACAGCGCAGTCGAGGCGCTCGACGACTGGCTCGAAGCGGCTGGCGCGGTTCGTTCGCTCGCGTCGTTTCTTGATCGGGAGGGCCTCGGCGAGGCACTGGCCAGAGCCGAGGATCGCTATCGCCAGGCAAAGCGTGACGGCAGGCCAACCGCACCCGTCTACCGGCTGCTCATGTCCGACTTTCAGGACCGGCTCGACGAGGTATTCAAGACCAAGGCGGCATTCATCAAGGCCGGGGAGGGTGGTTGTTGATCCCGTTCCCGCCCGGCCCGTTCAACGTCATCTATGCCGATCCACCTTGGCGGTTTGCGCCCTGGTCGCATCGCGGCGAGGATCGCGGCGCGACCCAGCACTATGACTGCATGGATCTCGACGCCATCGCGGCGCTGCCGGTGGCCGATATCGCCGCGCCCGACGCGGCGCTGTTCATGTGGGTGGTGCAGCCGATGCTGCCCGAAGCGCTGCAGCTGATCAATGCCTGGGGGTTTACCTACAAGACCGTCGCCTTCGGCTGGATCAAGATCAAGGGCGCAGCCGGGCAGCAATATCTGTTCGCCGACTCCGGCTCGGTGCGCAAGGGGCTGGGCTATCACACCCGCTCCGGCATGGAACAGTGCTGGCTCGCCACTCGTGGCAAGGGCTACGACCGGCTGACCAAGGGCGAGGCGCAGGTGCATCTGGAAGGCATCCGCGAACATTCGCGCAAGCCCGACCATTTCGCCGATGCGATCACAAGGCTGACCGGGGACGTGCCCAAGCTGGAATTGTTCGCGCGCGCTTCGCGGCCCGGCTGGAGCGTCTGGGGCAACCAGACCGACAAATTCGGGGAGGTGGCGTGATGCAAGCCCGTCTTACCATCGTAACCAACCATCCAGCCCGCGCCGTGCTGGCCGTCCTCGGCGTCGAGGCGGCGCCCGCCTGGGTGGCTGTCGTCACCACTCTTGCCGGCGTGCGGGATCTCGCTCCCGGGGCCAAGGTGATCGGGCAATGGTTCGAGCCGCGCAAGCACCGTTCGTCGCTCGAATGGGCGTTCCAGACGCGGCGGCTGCAAGGCGATCTCGTCGGCCTGTCGCTCGAGGATTGCGATCGTCTTGTCCAGTGGGCGGAACGCCATGGCGCGCGGGCGGGCATCGATTCGAGCCTCGCCGCCGCCACCGGCGGCATGGTGGTCAGTGAACGCAGGATCAACACCGCCGGAGGCGGCAAGCCCGACCGGGCGTCGGGCATCGTTGCCCGTCCCGTCCGGAGCGAAGCCGCAGGCGACAGCGCGAGGACAAACCAATGAGCGTTCATTTGCATGTCGGCAGCCCGGCCAGGGGGTTCCCGTCCGAGATCAAGCAGCTGGGCATCGTGGCGCTGTGGCAGGCCGGGTTCGATCATGACGAGATCGGCGCGATCGTGTCGCTGCATCCGGCCCGCGTGGCCACGGTGCTCGACCTTGTGCGCGCGCAGACCGGTGCGCTGCGCGCGGCCCCACCGGAGAAGATGCGATGAACGCCGGACTTGGAAGCTCATGGTTTGTCGGGCCGTTTCCGCACATTGCCGCGGTTGAGCCCGTGGGGTCGTTCGGCAGCCCGGAGGCGATCGCGCCGCATTTTGCGGCTCTGCCGATGGCGGAGCGGCAGAGCGCCGTGCTGATGATGCGCGAGCTGGGACTTGGCGACGGCCCGATCGCCGCGGCGGTCGATCTCCCGGTCGATGATGTCGCGCGGCTGGCCACGCGCTGCTGTCCGCCGGTCGGCATCAAGGGAGATCCCGACGACACGCGCGGCAGCCGCACCGCCTTGCTGCTCAAGCGGCCGGTGGACAGCGCCGCGGTGGATCGCACGCTCGACGATGCGCTGTTGACGATCGACGCGCTGCGGGTTGCAGCCGGTGCCGGGCCGGACGCGGGTTTCGAACTCACCAATGGCGAACTCTGCCAGGCCATGGGCTTCGGCATCGAGACCGCGCGGCGGCGCATGCAGGCGCTGGAAACGCGAGGGCTTATCGCCCGCACCCTGCGCCCCGGCCAGCATCAGCTGGTCGTCGTCACCCCCGTCGGCCACCGGCGGCTTTCCATCCTCAACCGGAGGGCGGCGCAATGATGGCCCATGTCGCCCGCGAGCCGCGCCCGCTCTACATCATCGCGCCGGATCTCTGGCAGTGCCGCCAGGCGGCGATCGCGCACGGGCTTGACCCGGAAACCATGGAAAACGTCCGCTCGATCACCGACGCCTACCAGCTGCGCGGCACGCGGCCGGGCACGCCCTTCATCACCCATGGCCGGGACACCTGGGTGAAGGCCATGGCGAACGTGCACGCGCTCGATACGGCCATCGACCTGCTGGTGCGCACCGGGCGTTTGCGGGTGGCATCGAGCGATGACCTGGCCGCGGTGCAGGGCGAAAGCGTGGGGGCGGGGCAGTGACCCGCCCGCTGATCATCGACTGTTTCGCCGGCGGTGGCGGGGCTTCCACCGGCATCGAGATGGCGCTGGGGCGCTCGCCGGATTATGCCATCAACCACGATCCGGTGGCCGTCGCCATGCATGCGGTCAACCACCCGGATTCGGTGCATCTGTGCCAGAACGTCTACCAGGTCGACCCCCTCGACCATTTCAATCGCGCCCAT
The DNA here is from genome assembly GCF_000154705.2 of Hoeflea phototrophica DFL-43. Classification (NCBI taxonomy): domain Bacteria; kingdom Pseudomonadati; phylum Pseudomonadota; class Alphaproteobacteria; order Hyphomicrobiales; family Rhizobiaceae; genus Parahoeflea; species Parahoeflea phototrophica. The sequence continues at coordinate 1,853,157 of NZ_CM002917.1, forward strand.
ATCGGGTTTGCGTGGTTTTCGCCCGACTGCAAGCACTTTTCCAAGGCCAAGGGCGGCGCGCCGGTACAGCGGAACATCCGCGACCTGGCATGGATCATCCCCGGCTGGATCGAGCGGATCCAGAAATCGGGCGGCAGGGTCGACGTGGTGGCGATCGAGAATGTCGAGGAATTCCAGACATGGGGCCCGCTGCTGACCACCGACAAGGGGCTGGTGCCCGATCCGGAACGCAAGGGCGAGACATTCAAGGCTTGGTGCAAAAAGCTCAAACAGCTCGGCGGCAGGATCGAATGGCGCGAACTGCGCGCCTGCGACTATGGAGCGCCGACGATCCGCAAGCGGGTGTTCATCATCATCCGGTTTGACGGCAAGAAAATCGTCTGGCCGGAGCCGAGCCACGGCAAGCCGGACAGCGACGAGGTGAAATCCGGCAGGTTGCAGCCCTGGCTGACCGCCGGGCATGACGTGATCGACTGGGACATTGCCTGTCCGTCGATCTTCGACACGCGGGCGATGATCCTCGAACGCTATGGCCTGCGCGCCGTGCGGCCCCTCGCCGACAACACGATGGCGCGGGTGGCGCGGGGCATCAAGCGCTACGTGCTCGACGCTCATCTCCCGTTTCTGGTCAACCTGACCCACGGGGCGCGCCTGGAAGGCGTCGACGATCCGCTGCGCACCGTGACCTGCGCCAACCGGGGCGAGAAGGCCGTGGTGTCTCCGACCATGGTGTCGATTGCCCACGGCGACAGCGGCGGGCGGCGGGAATATCCGGTTGATGAGCCGTATCACACCGTGACGGTGGGTGGCGTGCAGCATGCAGTGGTCGCGCCATCGCTGACCCGGTTCAATTCAGGCGCCACCGGCGCGGGGATGGATGAACCTGTGCCGACAGTGACGGCCAACAGCTTTCAAAAGCGCCCCGGCGGCGCGGCTCCGCTCGGCGTCGTAGCGCCGGTGCTGGCCGGATGCGGCGGACGGGCAGGGCAGAGCCGCCCGCGCGGCGGCGACGAACCCATGGCGACGGTGACCGCCAAGGCCGATACATGCGTCGCGGCGCCGCACCTGATGACCATGCGCAACGCCGGCAAGCCATTCCAGGGCGCGGACGAACCCACACACACTGTGACCGCCGGCGGAGCCGGGCTGACCTGTGTTGCGGCTTCGCTGGCACAGACCGGCTATGGCGAGCGGGAAGGGCAGAACCCTCGCTCGCTCGATCCTGCCGCGCCGCTCGGCACCGTGGTGGCCGGTGGCGTGAAACATGCGCCGGTGGCGGCCTACATGGCGCAGCACAACAATGACAGCCGCCGCATCGGCGGGGTCAATCCGGGCCGGGCCGCCGATGATCCGGTGTCGACCGTCACGGCTTCGGGCGCGCAACAGGGCGTTGTCGCGGCCAGCATGCTTTCGATGAAGGGTAGCGAGCGCCGGGCCAGCGGGGCGGACGAACCGGCACGGGTGGCCTGCACCGGAGGCGGGCAGGCGGCGGTGGTGGCGGCTCATGTGACGCGCCAGTTTGGCGCATCCGTCGGCCATGACGCCAGCGAGCCGACCGGCACAATAACGACCGATGTCAACAAGACCGGCGTCGTGGCCGGTGCGCTGGTCAAGTATTACGGCACCGGCGACGGGCAGGAGGCGACAGAGCCGTTGCACACCGTGACCACCAAGGACCGGTTCTGCCTGACCCGGGCGGCGCTGGCGGCTCCGCCCTTCGGGCCGGAGCACCATGAGCGGGCCCGCGAGGTGGCGGCGTTCCTGCGCGCCCATGGCTTCTGGGATGAGCGCGAATTCGTCACCATCGACGTGGCCACCGACGCCGGCATGGTGACGCTGGTGATGGTCGACATCGGCCTGCGCATGCTGATCCCGCGCGAGCTGTTCAACGCGCAAGGGTTCCCGCACGGCTACCGGATCGACCGCGATCTTGAGGGCCGCGTGTTCTCGCAATCCGACCAGGTGGGCCGCGCCGGCAACAGCGTCTGCCCTCCCTTAGCGGAGGCGATCACGCGGGCCAACGTCCCGCATCTGGCGGCATTTGCCGAGGCCGCCGAATGAGCGAGATCCTCGACCTCTTCGTCGCCCGCGCCCGCGAGGTCACGCTTGCCGAAGGCGCGCCGCGGCTGGGGCTGGCGCTTTCGGGCCGGAAGGCCGAGCAGGCGATGCCGTGCCCGCGCTGCGGCGGCAAGGACCGGTTTGCGCTCAACACCGCCAAGAACAAGTGGAACTGCAGGGGCGGCTCGGTCGGCGGCAATGACGCGATCGGCATGGCGGCACATCTCAAGGGTCTCGATCTCAATCGCCGCGAGGAATTCCTCGAGGCCTGCGGCCTGGTGCTGGGCGAGGCTGTGCCCGACGGGGCGGAGCGGATCAGCGATGAGCGGCGCGCCGAACTCCGCGCCGAGGCCGAGGCGCTTCAGGCGCGGGCGGAGGCGGAGGCTGAGGAGCGCGACAAGGCGTCGGGCGAATTCCGCGAGAAGGAACTGGCCAGGTGCCGCGGCATTTACGATGCGGCTTATCCCGGAATCGGCGGCACCGATGCGGCGCGTTATCTGGCGGTGCGGTCGGGCCTGCCGCTCGATTGCATGGTCCTGCTGCATGCGGCGCGGTTCGTCGAAAAGCTCACCTATTGGCACGGCAGGGACGAGCGCGGCTTTGCCCGCGACATCTGGTGCGGACCTGCCATGGTGCTGCCCTTCGTCGATGGCGCGGGAGAGATCATCGGCATCCACCAGACATGGATCGACGCGAGCAACGCGCCGAAACACCGCCCCTTGCTCTACGGCCTGACCCGGGCCGGCGCGGAGGCCGGGCGCGAAGACCGCGCCGGGCCGCCCACGCAGCATTGGCCGGCGCCGGCCGATCTCGATGCCGGCTTCTATGAGGCCCTGCCGACCAAGAAGATGCGCGGCACCAAGAAGGGCGGGCTGCTGCCGATCGCCGGCGACATGAGCGCCACGCGCTGGGTGGTGGGCGAGGGCATCGAGAATGTCTGCGCCTGGCTCGGCAAGGAGTTCCGCCAGGACGAGGAACTGGCGCGATCGACCTTCTACGCCGCCGCCGGCGACATCGGCAATCTGGCCGGTGCTGCGGCCCGCACCGGGCGCTGGAAGCACCCGAGCGAGACGAAGATCGACGCCAAGGGCGTGGCCCGGCCGGTGATGCTGCCAAGCCCGGACCCCGACCCGGAGAAGCTTGATGAGGGCTTTCCGGTTGGTCCGCACATTGCCGAGATCCTGCTGCTCGGCGACGGCGATTCCGAGCCTTACTGGACGGCCACGATGATGGCGCGCGCCCAGGCCCGCGCCCGGCTGCTGGCGCCCGAGGCCCGGGTGCCGGTGCTGTGGCCGCCGGCGGGCAAGGACTGGGCGGAGACGATACTCGATGGGCTGAGGGGTGAAGTGGCGTGAAAGAAATAACCAGGCCTCTGTTGCGCTGGCATGGCGGCAAATGGCTGCTGGCGCCATGGATCATCGGCCATTTTCCCGACCATCGGGTCTATGTCGAACCGTATGGCGGGGCGGGCTCGGTGCTGCTGCGCAAGCAGCGGGCCTATGCCGAGATTTACAACGATCTTGATGACGAGGTGGTCAACCTGTTTTGCGTGCTGCGGGACGACAAGGCGGCGGCGCAATTGCGGCTCAAGCTGGAGCTGACGCCGTTTTCCCGCACTGACTTCGAACAGGCATGGGATGTCTGCACCGATCCGGTGGAGCGCGCGCGGCGGCTGATTGCGCGGTCCTTCATGGGTTTCGGTTCCAACGCCCATTCCGATATGGGCCGTGGCCACAAGACCACCGGCTTCCGGGCGTCATCCATGCGCAGCGGCACCACGCCGGCGCGCGACTGGGAGAACTATCCGGACGGCCTGCCGGCGATTGTCGAGCGGTGGCGCGGCGTCATCATCGAGCGCCGTCCGGCCCTGCAGATCATGGCAAGCCACGACAGCCCGGAGACGCTGCACTATGTCGACCCGCCCTATCTCCCCGAGACACGAAACCGGCGAAACCCGCATGATCCGAAGCATCGATACCGCCACGAAATGAATGTCGACGATCATGTCGAACTGCTCGAGGCGTTGCGCGGCCTGGCGGGGATGGTGGTCCTGTCGGGTTATCCGGCGAAGCTTTACGACAATTCAATGCCGGACTGGCGGCGGGTTGAGCGCCTGGCGCTGGCAGATGGCGCGCGCGAGCGGACCGAAGTGCTGTGGATCAACCCGGCCTGTGCCGCGCGCCTTGATGCGCGCGCCGGCGGTGCGGGCTCTCCGCTGTTTGCCGAGGTCGCACAATGAACCAGCACATACCGCCCGCCGTCCAGGCCATGCTTGACGCCATGGGGCATCAGCCGCCTGATGATGCGCCCGGTGATGTGCATGCATCCAAATCCCCGGACCCCTCTTTGGGCTTGGCTCGCGGTGGTGAAACTGGTGCCATGCGCAAAAAACCGGACAACGGCAGGAAAAAGGGCGCTTTTTCGCGTGATCCTGATCAACCGTCGCTGGCCGACATCGTCGAGGCCTGTTCGCTCCTCGATCATTCCGACACCGACAACGCCAAGCGGCTGCTTTCCCATTTCGGCTCCGACCTGCTGGTGGTCACGCAATCCAAGGCCAAGAGCCCGTTCTATGCGGTGTGGACCGGGGCGAGCTGGGACACCGACAATGGCGGCCCACGGGCGCTGGCGCTGGCGCAGCAGCTCGGCGACCTGATCATGATGGAGGTCGAGCATCTCGGCCCGACGCCGGATGAGCAGTCCGCGCTCGACGCCGGCGGCCAGTTTCTGGACAAGCCTGACGAGGATCTCGGCAAGGCCGAGACAAAGGCCAAGCGCATGGCCGAGGAGGCTGCGAAGACGTGGGGGAAACGCCGCGCCGCTCGGGCCTCCTTTGCCGTCGGTTCGAAGAACCTGGCGAAGATGAACGCCATGCTCTCCTGCGCAGCGCCGCACATCATGCGAGATCCGGACGATTTCAACGCCGATCGTTATTCCTTCGCCACGCTCAACCACACGATCAAGTTCGGGCGGCGGACGGTGGTGGTGCCGGCGCAGTCCGACGCCCAGGAGGATGGCGAAGAGATCCGCGCCGTGGTCGATGTGCGCAAGGGGCACAGCCGCGAGGATCTGATTACGCAACTGGTGCCGGTTGAATTCGATCCCGATGCGGCGTGCCCGAAATGGGAGGCGTTTCTCACCCAGATGCTGCCCGACCCGCTGGTGCGCAAGCTGGTGCAGATCGCCTTCGCACTCGGCCTGGTCGGCGTCACCGTGCAGAAGCTGTTTTTCCACTACGGCTCGGGCGCCAACGGCAAGTCGGTCGCCATGGAGGTGATCTGCCGGCTCCTGGGCTCGGCCTCGGTGACGCTGCCCGCCACCTCCTTCATCGGCGAAAGCAACACCGGCGGCTCGGCCTCGCCCGATATCGCCCGGCTCTACGGGCGGCGATTCCTACGCGTCAAGGAACTGCCGGTGGGCGAGGACCTGAAGGAGAACCTCGTCAAGGAGGTGACCGGCGGCGAGGCGATCACAGCGCGCGACCTGCACCAGGGCTATTTCGATTTCGACCCGCTGTTTACCCCGCATATGAGCGGCAACGGCTATCCGCGCATCACCGGCATGGACAACGGCATCTGGCGGCGCATGTGCGTGGTGCACTGGCCGGTGCAGCTGTCCGCCGACCAGCAGCGCGATTTCGAGGATGTAATGGGCGAGTTCGAGACCGAGTTTCCCGGCATCCTCAACTGGCTGATCGATGGCATGCGGATGTTCCTCGAGGAGGGGCTGGTGATACCTGACGCGGTGGCCCGCGCCACCCAGGACTATCGCGACGAGATGGACCCGACCGCCGCCTTCTGCGCCGCCTGCGTGCGCATCGCGCCCGGGGAGCGGCTCACCGCCAAGGATTTCTACCACGCCTATGTCAACTACACCGTCGACCAGGGCGGCAAGCCGATCTCGCTGACGCGGTTTGGGCTGATCATGAAGCGCAAGTTCGAGCGCGAGGAAGGCCGGACCAACCATTATCTGGGTGTGGCGCTGGAGAACGTGCCGCGTGGCGAGGGCGACGGCGGCGGCGCTCCGCCCTCACATTGGGACGAGATCCCGCCGATATGAGGTTGAAACCTGCACCAGTTGCACCAGTCGCGCACCAGTTTGCGATAGTTCTTCAAGGGGGTTTGGGGGAATGAAATCAATGGCTTGCACCAGTCTGCACCAGTTTTGCCGCCCCTATACACATGGGAGAAAACGGCGGAGAGAAAAAACCATATGCGTATAGGCGTCAAAAACTGGTGCAAGTGGTGCAAACCATTGAAATACATATAGAAAAACTATCGCTTAAACTATCGCAAACTGGTGAAAACTGGTGCAGAGGCTCAAGAGAAGGAAAAACGCCATGAAACAGACCGGGAAACAGATCGGAATTGTCGAGCTTCTCGAATGGGCCTATCGGCACGAACTGCCGAAGGCGGAGCGGGCAGGGGCCGGGATGAGCGCATCCGTGGCGTCGTCATGGGGTCTGGTCTACAATCTCGGCATCCTCGGCACCGTGATCGATGCTCCGACAAACGGCTATGGCGTGGTGCCGGTCAGTTTCGATGAAGGTGATCCTCATCCCGACGCTGTGATCGTCGGCGAAGCGGTTGCCGCTCTTTCCTCGCTGGGCGTCTGGATTTCGGACGGCTGGTCGCCTTTTCCGGAGTGGGCGGACACCGACGGGCTGGTGGCGGAGACTGTGGCGCGCATCCGTCCGAGGCTGGCGGCGATCACCGGGCAGGAGATCCAGACCATGCTGATCGCGCGCGCTGTGCTCGGCCGCAAGCCCGACTGGCGCGGCGAGGAGCCGGGCCGGGCGATGATCACGCGCGGCGGCAAGCCGGCATGGTTCATGAAGATGGCGGGCAAGGACGCCTATGGCAATCCTGTCGAACGCGAGGTCGACGGGTTCAACCCGCGCAGTCAGCGGCCCAAGCCGGGCGCCTATCGCAAATACCGGCTGACCGATGATGTGGAAGGCCTGGCGATCGACCGTTTCCGCCGCACCGTCTGGGCTTTGGCCGTTCGCCATGTGGCGCGGTACGTGGCTGCGTGGCTTTCAAGCCATCAATTGACTGCCGAAGTGCCCACGCTCGCGCCTTGGGCGGCTGTTGCCGGACTGGAAGGGCAGGGGGACCCCCCTCACGCCGTGTCGCTTTTTTCTTGACCTGCGGAGAGAAGTTGACAATGGTCATCTCACCCTGAAAAGGAAATCAGACTTTCGAACCCGCTGGCGGCCCCGGCGGGTTTTTTCGTTCCCGATGGAGGTTGCCATGATCCCGGCGGTCAAAGCCCGCCATCGCGAATGCTGCCATTGCGGAGGCGTCCGGCTGTGAGTGTTGAACTCGGCATCGACGCGCGCGATTTCCGCGTGCTCGGCGCGGCGATCCATCGCCTGCCTGCGGAACTGAAGGCCAAGGCCTTTCGATCGGCCGTCAACCACACCGGCAAGAAGGCGCGCACCCAGGTGGCGCGCCTTGCTGCCAAGTATTCGGGCCTGCCCTATCGCTTCACCCGCGACGCGGCTCAGATGAAGCTGACCGGCGACGATGTCGAGATCAGGCTGCGGTCGAAGTGGATATCGTTGGCGGCGCTCGGTGCGGTCAAATCGCCTCGTGGTGTGCGGGTTCGCGGCAGAGGGTCATACGCAGGGGCGTTCATCGCCACTTCGAAGATCTCCGGTGGCCGTGCGGTGCTGATCCGTAAGGGCAAGAGCCGCACCCCGGTGCGCGAACTTTACGGCGCCAACCCGGCTCATGCGATGGGCGAAGACCGGCACGGCGAGTTCGAGCGTCTGGCGCAATCCCTTATGGACCGCGACTTCGCCGACCGCCTGCTGCACGAGATCAACCGGCTTATCCCACGCTCGGCGCGCTAATCCTGCCCGATGAGTGTGTGACACAAGGCCAGGGCCACCCCCACCCCTCGCGGGTCCTTCCCCCCTCTAACAGCACGCGGGGCGGGACGACCCCGAAATTTCGCTAGGATTTCGAGTTGAAAAGCCGGGTTGCGATGGTTGCGGCGGTTGCGGCGACAGCGTTGCGGGTTGCGGCTTTGATGAAAGGATGCCTTCGGGCAACGATGCAATGACGGACGGTGTGTGGCTGACAGTATCGGAGATCGCGCGGCGCAAGGGCGTGTCGCACCAGGCGGTCTCGAAGCGCGTCAAGTTGCTTGAGGCTGACGGCAAGGTGACGCCGCGGCGCGACGGAAAGAAAACGCTGGTCGACCTGGTCGAGTACGACAGGGCCGTCGGCGATTTCGGCGATGCCGCCCGCGAGGCGGCGGCCGAGACGGTGCGGGCCGCAAGGCAGGAACAGACGGCCAAGCCCCTTCCGGCTCCTGACGGCATGCGCGACGCGCAGCTTGAGCGAGTGCGCTACGAAGCGCGGATGAAGGCGCTGGACTATGCCGAGCGGACCGGCCAGCTGGTGCCGGTCTCCGGTCCCGGCGGCGTCGAGGACGCCATGGTGGTGGCGGCAGAAAAGATCCTGTCGGTGCTTGACCTGATGCTTCGGGCGGCGCCGGACCTGGCGATAGCTGCCCGCGAAGGAGAGCCTGCAGCGCGGCGCGAGATCCGCAAGGTCATCCATGCCCAGCGCGTTGCCATCGGCGATGCGCTGCGGCTGCTGGCCGAGGAAGGCCGCAAGGTCGAGGCGGCGGGCGGTCTTGAAGCGGAAATCGACATCGATCTGTTCCAGGGCCTTGCCTGATGAAAATCATGCTCAGCCGCTCCCCGCTGGCAATCGTTGCCAGCACGCTCGCCGCGCTGATCACACCGCCGCCGTTGATGACGCCGTCGGCACTGGCGGCCCAGATCATGATCGTCGCCGACGGTCCGCGCGCCGGCGAATTGTGGGACCCGTCGCAGACGCCCTACATCGTCGAGCCGCTTGACCTGATGGTGGCCGGCTCCGGCGTCAACGAAATAGCGGTCAGGAAGTCCGCCCAGACCGGCTTCACCACCATGCTGCTTGCCGCAGCGGCCTATATCATCGATCGGGACCCGTGCCGGGTGATGATCGTCCAGCCCACCTCGGGCGCGCTTGCCGACTTCAACAAGGACAAGCTGACGCCGACGCTCGAGCAGTCGCCGGTGCTTGCGGCGAAGATCAGGTCCCAGACCAGCCGGTCAGGCGACGCATCGACGGTCACGTCCAAGCGATTCCAGGGCGGCTCGATCACGCTGGCGATCGCCAACTCGGCCGCCGACCTGCGGTCGAAGACGGTCAAGATCGCGCTGTGCGACGAGATTGACGAATATCCGGACGACCTGGACGGCCAGGGCGATCCGATGTCGATGATCGAAGCCCGGCAGGAATCGTTCCTGATGTCGGGCGAATGGCTACGGGCTTATGTCTCGACGCCGACGATCAAGTCCGTCTCGCGGATCGACGCGCAATGGGAGCGCTCCGACAAGCGTTACTGGCACATGCCGTGCCCCGGCTGCGGCGAGATGTTCAAATACGAGTTCGACCGGAAGTATTTCCGGTTCAAGGCCGAATGGCCGCATGAGGCGCACTACGCCACGCCGTGCTGCGGCTCGATAATCGAGGATGCCGACAAGGTCTCGGTGATGAAGCGCGGGCGCTGGATCGCCACCGATCCGCGCCCGGGCGCCATTCGCGGCTATCACTTCGACGCGCTGTCATCGCCCTTCGTGCCCTTCGACAAGATCGCATCGCGCTTCATCGGCGCGGAAGGCGATCCGATGAAGATGAAGGCGTTCTACAACCTGACGCTCGGTCTTGCCTACGAAATGAAGGGCGACGCGCCGGACCATGTCCGGCTGATGGAGCGCCGCGAGAAGGACCTGAAGCGCGGCCACATCCCGGCGCGGGGGCTGATCCTGACAGGCGCGGCGGACGTCCAGATGAACGGCATCTGGTACGAGATCGTCGCGTGGGCATCGAACCGCGAGAACTGGACGGTGGATGCCGGCTATATCGAGGGCTCTACCGACGACCCGCACGGCGGGGCGTTTGCCCGCCTCGAGGAGATCCGCCAGGCGCAGTGGCCCGACGCGTTCGGCGGCGCCCGCGCGGTTGACAGCTTCGGTGTTGATTCGGGCTATCGAAGCCATATCGTCTACACCTGGGTTCGCGGCAAGGCGGCGACATTCGCGCTCAAGGGTCTTGACGGTTGGTCGAAACCGGCGATAGGCGCGCCTTCGCCTGTCGACATCAACTTCAATGGCCAGCGGGTTCGCCGCGGCGCCATGGTCTGGGGTGTCGGCACATGGCCGCTGAAGGGCGCGATCTATGCGGACCTGCGCAAGGAAGGCGTGGCTGCGGGCAAGGATGTTGATCCTGCCGGCTACGGCCATTTCGGCGACTGGATGGACGAAGTCTATTTCAGGCAGATCACGTCGGAGTATCTGTCAAACGAGAACTATCGAGGCCGCGTGCGGCGGGTGTGGAAGGTTCGCAATGGCGAAGAAAACCACCTGTTCGACTGCAGGGTCTACAACTACGCGCTCGCCGATTATCTCGGCGTGTCGCGGATGACGAGCGACCAGTGGGCCACGCTTGCCAGTCGTCGCGGCGTGCCTGACGAAATTGCCAATCCGGACATGTTTGCGCCGGAGCCTGTGAAGGTGGCGAGCGTCGCCCCAGTCGCGCCGAAACCGGGGCCGGCGCCGGCGCGGGACGCCGAACGACCGATGGTCGAAGATGACGGCGACGGCTGGATCTCGAATGCAACCGGATGGTGGGACGACTGATGGCGTGGACACAAGACGACCTCGACAAGATCAGCAAGGCCATCGCGTCCGGCGCCAAGCGGGTGCGCTTCCAGACGCACGAGGTGGAATACCAGAGCGTCGCCGACATGCTGAAGGCTCGCGACCTGATCGCGGCGGAAGTCAATCCATCGAGCGCCCGTGGCGGCGCCATGTATGCCCAGTATGAGAGCGATTATTGATGAACATCGTCGACAAGACAGTCGCCTTTTTCTCGCCCGTGAGCGGCCTGCAAAGAGCATGTGCCCGGCAACTGCTCGATCAGACCGCAAAGCGGGAGTACGCAGCGGCTGGCACGGGGCGACGAAACGCGGGGTGGCGCGGGCGTAACACGTCGGCCGCGACGGAGGTCTCGGGATCGCTCACCTTTTTGATGGCGCGATCGCGCGAATTCGTTCGCAACAGCTGGCAGGGCCAGCGCATCCTCGACGTTCTCACGTCGCATGTCGTGGGGACGGGCATCATGACCGTCCCGAACACGGGCTCCGACCGGGCGGACAGGGTCTATCGCCTCGCCCGCGAAGAGTGGGAAGAAAACAGCGATATCGAAGGCGTGCTCGACTACGGCGGGCAGCAGGCCATGGCGTTGCGCTCGATGGCGGAGTGCGGCAACAGTGTTATCCGTCATCTGACGGACAGCGACACCGACAGGCGCCGCCGGATCGTGCCGCTCCGGTTGCAGGGCATCGAGGGCGACCAGATCGACATGACCCGCGATACCTTGTCGGGCGTGACCCGGAACACGACCGGCGAGCGAGTGCGCCTCGGGGTTCAACTGGGCGAATGGAATCAGCGCCTCGGTATTTACCTGCACAAGACCCATCCAGGCGAGCAGGGCGTGGCCAGGATCGAGGCTTCAACGCTGGTTGGATGGAACGATCTGTGCCACCTCTATCGGCCGCTGCGGTTCGGGCAGCTCCTGGGTGTTCCGGTGTTCGCGCCGATCCTGATGACCGGGCGGGACATACAGGACCTGATGGACGCGGCGATCGTCCAGCAGAAGGTCCAGGCCAGCTTCGCCGGCTTCATCAGGCGCGCGCCTGGCGAGGCAAATCCCTTTGCCACGGAAACCACGGAAAGCGGCGACGGCAAGTCGCAGACGGTCACCCAGATCCGACCCGGGCAGATCCAGGATATCGGAAACAACGAGATCAGTTTTGCGAATCCGTCGGGCACCTCAGTGTTCGGTGAGGCCTATCTCGCAGGCATGATGGCCATGGCCGCAGGCGCAGGCCTGACCTATGACCAACTGACCGGAGACCTGCGCCAGGCCAATTACTCGAGCCTCCGGGCCGGCAAGATCGAGTTCCGCCGGCTGGTGGAGCAGATGCAGTGGCACATGGTCGTTCCGATGTTCTGCCGTCCGATCGACAGGAAGTTCGAGAATACAGCCGTGATGGCGGGAATTCTGCCCAGGCGCAAGGACGGATACCGCGTCGACTATGTCATGCCGGCCGTCGAGCCCATCGACCCGAAGAAGGACATGGAAGCCGATATCCTTGCGGTCCGGTCGGGGCGGATGTCGCCACAGGAATTCATTTCGGCATGGGGCCGCGACTGGCGCAAGGTCGTTACCGACTTCGACGCATTCTTCAAGTTCTGTGATCAGAACGCGTTGCAGGGCCTGATGTTCGACATCGATCCAAGGCGCCCGGCCAACGGCGCCGCCGCGCCGCGGGAAGAGCAAACAGGAGCAAGCGACAATGACTGAACTGATCCGCCTGCCAAAGATGCAGCGGGACGCGGAGATCCGCGCCGCTTCCTACGACGAGCAGGACAACACGATCGAGGTGGTGTGGACAACCGGGTCGACCGGCCGCCGCGTAAGCTGGATGGAAGGTGAGTTCGACGAGGAGCTGGTGGTCAGTGACAAGGCGGTCCGGCTCGATCGACTGAACGCCGGCGCGCCGTTCCTCGATACGCATGATCGCTACAGCCTTGATGCGGTGATCGGTTCGGTTGTCGCTGGTACGGCCAAGATTGCCAAGGGCGTCGGCACGGCCCGGATCCAGCTTTCCAAGGCTGCCGGTACACTCGACCGCGTTGCCAAGATCATCGAAGGTACCGTGCGGAATGTCTCCGTTGCCTATCGGATCCATGGCGTCGAGAAAACCCAGCGCGAGGGGATGGTTCCACTCCACCGGGTGATCGACTGGGAGCCGATGGAGATATCGGCCGTGCCTGTGGGTTTCGATCCCGGCGCCCAGGTCAGGAGCGGCAGCGATGACGAGCTTTTCTCCTGCCGGGTCGATCTCTGTTCAGCACATCTGAATTCAGTTCGCCGGCTGCGCATGGAAATGCAGCAGCGGCACTTTGAAGTTGTTCGGTAGCCAGACCCGCTGCCGCCAAACCCGCCATGCGCGGTGCCCTACACCAGCCCCTGGGCCAGGCAATCACTAAAGGAAACCATCATGAAAAATTATCGCTTTGTGGCGGTAGCCCTTGCGCTTGCCGTCTTCCCTCTTCTGGCGCTGGGCATCATGGGCTTTGCAGCCACCGATGCCATGGCGGCACCCGCCGACTTTTGGTCCAGCCACGGAGAGATGCTTCGCGTGTCGCTGCTGGACAACATGCAGCACGCATGGCCGGCGCTGATCGCCCTGCGTGCGGACCTCGACGGCCTGACAAAAAAGGCCGCAGCCAAGATCGCCGAAATCAAGGATGACACCGTGCCCGATGCGGCACGATCGATTGAAGGAGAGCATACGGAACTGCTGGCCCTGATTACCACGAAGCGCAAGGAAATTGCCGACGAGGAAGCGCTTGGCGACCCGGCGACCCGCAATCAGCCGAACAACCAGCCGAACGCCACTAACACCAGCGTCAATGACGCGGCCCGCTCCGCCGACATTCTCGATGTCGGAACCCGCGCCGGCATGGCGACGGATGTCATCCAGGAGGCAATCCGGTCAGGCATGACGCTTGATGCGTTCCGCCAGCGCGCCTTCGACCACATGACGTCGCAGCAGAACGGCACCCGCACAGATCCGGTGCGGGTCCAGCGGGATGAACAGGAAACGCGGCGCAACCTGCAGATCGAAGCGCTGTCCTACCGGATGGGCGCTCCGATTCCTGCCGCCGGTCCCAGCGCCGGCGCGCGCGAGCGCATGAATGACGGCCTGATCGTCCTGGCGATGGAGTGTGCTCAGGAGCGAAGCTACCCTCGCAACCCGCGCCAGATCGAAGAGCTTTTCGAACGGGCGTCGCACACGACCAGCGATTTCCCGATTATTCTGGAAAACTCGCTGAACCGTACACTTGAACAGCGCTATGCACTGGCCCAGCCGACCTATCGCCGGATCTCGCGCCAGCGCAACTTCCGCGACTTCCGTCCTCACACCACCGTGAAGATGGGTGATTTTCCGCTGCTGGAGAAGATCGCGGAAGACGGTGAAATCAAGTACGGCACCCTGTCGGAAGGCAAGGAAACCCTGTCCGTGCTGTCCTACGCCAAGGCGCTTTCCGTGTCGCGTCAGCTGATGATCAATGACGATCTGGGCGCTATCAACGACATGTTGTCGAGCTACGGCCAGACCGTCGCGCTGTTCGAGGAAATCACCTTCTACGCATCGGCGCTCAATGGTGTACTGGCCGATGGGAACCCGGTGTTCCATGCATCGCACACCAACCTGGCCGGCGCCAACGCAGCTATCACCGTGGCGGCTGTCGCGCTCGGGCGGGCTGCCATGGCGAAGCAAAAGTCGCTTGACGGCAACCCGCTTCTTTCCAACCCGCCTGCACTGATCCTCACTGGCCCGGACAAGATCACCGAAGCGGAAGCACTGGTGCGGACCATTACGCCCTCGACGGTTGCGGAGGTCAATGTGTTTTCCGGGCGCCTCACTCCGTTCGATACGGCGCAGGTGTCCGGCAACAACTGGTATCTGTTCGCGGACCCGTCCGTTGGCAGCAATTACCGCTGGGGCTACCTGGAAGGCTACGAAGCGCCGCGCGTGCGGCTGGACACGCCGTTCGGTCGCCAGGGCATGGCGATGTCGGTCGAACACGACTTCGGCGCTGGCGCCGTGGATTTCCGCTTCGGCTACAAGAACGTCGGCGCCTAAGCGCGGCTCTCCTTGATGCCTGAATAGACGCCGGCGGCGTTGCCGCCGGTGCTTCTCTCAACTCAAATCTCCCAGGAGACAGGACCATGAAAAATTATGTGCAACCCGGTGACGTCTTGACCGTCGCCGCCCCGTCCGGAGGTGTTGTCTCCGGAGCTGCTGTCGTGATCGGCAATCTGCGCGGCTTCGCATCCGCGACGGCCGCCGCAGGCGACGATGTCGCCATCGCGCGCTCCGGCGTCTTCAGCACGGCCATCAAGGCTGCTGGTGTAGCATGGGCGGTCGGCGATCTTATCTATCTCAAGGCCGATGGAACCGAGTTCAACAAGACCGCATCCGGCAACACGCTGTTCGGCTTTGCTTCCGAACCGGCAGATTCCGCCGCCACGACTGGCAAGATCTGCCTGACCTAAGCCAGGCGGAGGATAACACCCATGACAGATTTCTCCGATCTCGCGGCGCTGGCGCGTGGCACGGTTGGTGCTGTCATGGGTGAGACGATCACCGTTGTGCCGGTGATCCGTCAGGGTGGTCCGAATTCATCGATATATGTCGTTGATCCATTACGCGCGTCATTCGATGTGCTGGCGATTCCTTACAAGATCATGACCAACGTGCCGGACGCACGCGGGGGCATGCAGGTCGGGGTGAGCGGTTCCGAGCGGACGCCACTGCACGTGGCGCAGGACACGATACTGGCCATGGACAGGCCTGCAATCAACCTGGTCGACGGCGACAGGGTGCAGCGCTCCGACGGCTCCTGGTGGGCCATGCGGGCACCGCAGGCCGACGAAGCGGGAACCGTCATCATTTCGATCTATCGCTCAAGCGAGGTTGCCTGATGTTGTTTTCAACCGCGCTGCGGCTGGCTGCCATCGAGTGCCTGTGCCCCACTTCGGCGCTGGCGGGTTCGACGACGGCGCCGACACTGGCCGGTCTGAATGTGCTTGACAGCAAGCGACCGGCGATCGGCGATCTTGACTTGTCAAAGCCATATACGCCGGTGGTCTCGATCTATTCGGGTGAGGCCACGTCGACGTTGCGCGGGCCGGCTGCCGCGTCGAACGACAGGGCGGCCATGGCAACACTGGAATTCGTGGCGGAGCTGGCCGAATCGATCAAAGGTGAAGACGGCGGACCAACGGTCGATGCGATTGTCGCGACAGATCCGGAGGCACTGATCGTGCTGGACGCGCTGGTGGCGCAGATCCGCCGGACACTTGAATATGGGCCTGACGGCGCCTTGTTCCGCAAGATGAGAATCGGCTCACCGATCGAGATCAGTTGCGAGCCGCATGCGGTGCCGGAACTCGATCTCCGGTTCTGCCGGATTTTCATGACCATGACGTTTCACGCACCAGACGATGTCTATGCCGATGCCGCCGGCTTGCCGGAGCCCGCCGCGACGCTGCTCGCAAACCTGCCGAACGGTTCCTATGCCAAGGCACGTCTGACGGCGCTTGAAGCGGCGTTCACGCAGATTACCCGCACAGACCTGACCGAAATCACGATGTCGACTGATCCGGACTTCGAGCCGGACCCGGAGGCCGAGCCTGATCCGTATGCCGGCGTAACTGCCGTCATCACACTGGAGTGACCCTGATGAAATCCTACAAACCCGCCGAGGGCGCGCCGCTGCTGCGCACCACGGAAGGCGAAGCATTCCCGGAGTGCGGCAAGATGATCGACCCGGCGAACCGCTATTACGCGCGACTGATCAGCGAGGAGGCCCTGGTGGCTGTCGACGATGTTGCGCAGCCCGAACCTGAAACCGAAACCGACAAGCCGGCGGCTGCTGCCGGATCCAAAAGGGAGACACGCAAATGAGCGTACCTGCAAATCTGGTCGCGCCGCTGTTCGCATTCTCGGTCGAGAGCGGCGGCCAGTTCGAAGACCTGGCGCCCGTCATCATGTACGGCCACAAGACCGACGCCGGGTCGATGGCGAACAATGTCAAGGTTTCCTGCGCAAGCCGTTCCCAGGCGCGTGCGCTGGCCGGCAAGGGCTCGATGCTCGAGCAGATGGTGACCGTGTTCCGCAAGAACGCGCCGACGCACCCGCTTTATATCGTCTCGATCGCGCCGAGCGGCACTGCCGAGACCCGCACCATCACCGTCGGCACCGTGCCGGCAGGCGGCGGCACCGGGATGATCTCGATCATGGGCGAGATGGTGTCGATCTCGATTGCCGCCGGCGACAGCGCCGACACGGTGGCGGCCGCGATCGACGCGGCGATCAACGCCTATGACAATGCGCAGTCGGGTCATGCGCTGCCCTACACATCGACGGTGGCCACCAACGTGGTCACCATGACGGCGCGCCATCTCGGCGCCTATGCCGCCGAGATCGGCGTCAGCGTTCCGGTGCTTGACGGCTCGAACGCGCTGACCGGTGTGCTGACAATTGCGGAAGGCGTTGCCGGGGCGGGCACGCCCGACACGGCCACCGCCAATGCGGCGATCGAGGAAGACGACTGGTCGTTCCTGATCTCGGCCTTCGGCGACGCCACCAATGTCGGCAAGTACGACACTTTGCTGTCTGAAGTGTCGGGCCGGTGGAGCTATGCCAACCAGCGGTTCGGCATCGCCTATTATCCCAAGCGGGACAGCCAGGCCAATCTGATCTCCTATGGCGAGGGGAAGGACACATGGAAGCTTTGCGCGGTTCCGACCTTCACCTCCGGCGGCCATGCGGAACCCGGCTACTTGTGGGTGGCGGCGATGATCGGGCGCGTGGCGCCCTGGCTTGCCGGTGGCGCGACCGGCGATGTGAACCGCAACCAGACCGGCCTGGTGGTCGAAGGTCTTACCGCGCCGTCGGCCGGCGCATACTGGCCGGATCTCGCGACGCGCAACGCCTTTCTTGTCGCCGGCATGTCGTCATGGAGCGTCAACGGCAATGGCAGGGTGGCCGTCGACAAGATCATCACCCATGCCCGCACCACGTCGGGCGTGCCAGACACGACGTTTCGCGACATCCAGAAGCCGCACGCGCTGATGTATTCGCTGCGCTACATACTGGCGCAGCTGGCGTTCGAGCATTCCAACAAGGTGATTGCCGACGACAATCCCGGCGGAGTCGGTTCGATCTCGACGCCGAAGGACATCGAGGCCACATGCTATCACGCCTATGTGGATCTCGAACTGCGCGGCGTGCTGGAGAATTCCGCCACGGCGCTGAGGGACATGACAGTGACCCGCAACGCCGACAACCCGAACCGTGTCGACGCGGAGATCCCGATGGATTTCACCAATCCGCTCGACATTTTCTCGGGCCTGGCCCGCGCCTACTCGCAGTTTCGTAATTGAAGCAGACCCGGCCGCCGCGGTAGCCGGTTGATCCCAATTCCAACAAAGGACCATCACAATGGCTGGTAAAGATTTCGGCGGGCAGATCCGCCTTCGCCTGTCCAATGGCACCTCACTGTCGTTGCGCGGCACCATGACGCTGAAAACAACCGGTCGCGTGGTCGAGGCAATTCGCAACCAGGACGGCTCGATTGACCGTGTCTCGACGCTTGCCCCCTATGGCTGGGAGATCACCTGCAAGGATGACGGCCAGGATTTCGAGGCATTGCTCAAGGCCGACAGATTCGACGCCACCTTCATCGAGGATGACAACGGCAAATCGCATTACTACACGCGGGCATTTTTTGTCGGGGACACATCGATCAATCGGATGAACGGCGAGGTCAGCGGTCTTGGTGGCGCTGCCGAAACCTACAAGTCGAAGGGCTGATCCATGGCCGGGGAAAAGACCGTCCGGCTGTCGCGGCGCTATGAAGCGCATGGCCGGACATTTGACAGCCTGACCTTCCGCGCACCGGTGATGGCGGATTTCGAAGCGATCGGGGAGATTGCCGAGACCCAGCCGGCGCCGGGGGGCGGGAGCATGGTGATTTCCCATGACGACCGCATCTGGAAATACCGCGACAGGTTGATGAAAAGCGGTGCGGACCTGCCTTCCTCGACCGATATCGACCAGCTGGATCTGGGCGATGCCATCGCGGTGAAAGAGGCTATCACCGATTTTTTTATTCAAGCGCGAGGGAAGCCCTCCCGGAGCGCGCCCTCCGAGTTGCCGCCGACCTCCTGATCTTCAGGTTCGGGTTTGGCTTTGAAAGCGTGATGGCGATGACGCCATCGCAATGTCTGTCCTGGGCCGCACGCGGCCTTGAAGCCGGAATCAATCGATGAGCAACCGCACAATCGAAGCCATTATCCGGCTGTCGGCGAAGCTTGGGCCGATGGCGGCTTTCGGGCAGCTGGGCGCCAAGCTGACGGACGTCAACAACAAGGCCGCGAACTTCAACCGCACCCAGACCATGGTGGCGCGCAGCGCCAATGCCGCAGGCCTGGCGCTGATGCGTTATGCGGCGCCGGCGGCGCTGGCCTATGGCGCCAAGGCGGCGGTGGTCGAGTTTGCCAATATCGAGCGGACCCTGACGCGGATCGGGATCAATGCCGACGCCAGCCGCGCACAGATGGCGGGTGTTTACACAGAATTGCAGCAACTGGCGCAATCGACCGCGACCCCGGTGGAGAATATCGTGGCGGGGCTGGATTCGCTGATCGCGTCGGGCAAGTCTCTGGAAGAGGCAATGGCGCTGATCGGTTCGGTGTCGGCGACGGCGCAGGCGGCGGGCGCGGATTTTGGCCAGATGGCGACGACGGCCGACGCCGTGTCTAACTCCTTCGGCATTGCCGGAGAGAGCATGCAGTCGGCCTTCGATATTCTTGCCCTTGGCGGCAAGGCCGGAAAGTTCGAGCTGCGCGACATGGCGGCCGAACTGCCCTCGCTGGCGCCAGCTTTCGCGGCGCTCGGCTATGCCGGCGAGGACGGGCTCAAGCGCCTGACCGCGGCGTTGCAGACCGTGCGAATGGAGACAGGCACATCGGGCGAGGCTGCGACATCCTTCATGGATGTGATCACGAAGATGAATTCGGTGACGGTGTCGAACAATTTCGCCAAGCAATTCGGCATCGACATCCGCGAGGAAATGGAACGGGCAAAGGCCGCGGGCGAGGATACGCTGGAAGCCTTCATCCGGCTGTCGAAAGAGGCGGTCAATGGCGACATGTCGAAACTGCCGCTGCTGTTTACCGACAAGCAGATGCAGATCGGCATGCGGGCGCTGATCAACAACACCGAAGAACTGCGCGATCTCTATGGCGAGCTGGGCAGCGCCGCCGGAACGGTCGCCAAGGACCTGGCGCGCGTGACGGACGATGCGCAGGCATCGATCGACCGGATGGCAAATTCGTGGGAGCGATTCAAGACCAGTTTCGGCGAAAAGCTGGCTCCCGGCGCGACATCTGTCCTGGACAGCCTGACTGACGGTACCGAGCGCAAGACGGCGATGGACCGGCAGTTGGAGAAGGAAGGCAAGGGTTTTCTGGCGCGCGAGGCCTGGTACATGGCCAATTCTCCGCTGATTGCCGGAGGCGACCAGAGCGCTGCCGCCTATCGCAGCAAAGCCTGGCAGGGCGGCTATCGCACCGACGAGGACCGCAAGATGATTGCCGGTTACGGGGCCTATGGAGAATCCCGCAGCGCGGCTCCGGCCTTCCGGATGCCGAGCGGAGCAATGCCCTCAGCCGGGCCGATCGTGACACTGCGGGATGGAACGGTTCTTGCCGCGGCTGCGCAAGGCGGCGCCGCGGTGCCTCTGCCGAAGGCACGGCCCAACCAGACCGACATGGCAATAGAAGCCTCTGACGCGGCCCGCATGGCGGCAGCACGCGGCATGCGGCGCGAAGGCATGAGCCCGCTGGGCGGAATGCTGCCATCCGCGTCCGGCTCATTCGGGGCCATATCCGTGAGGCCGGGCGAGACTGTCGGCGAGATGCAGGGGTTGCTGGCGCGGCTCGAGGAAGCCGGATCGCAATCGGCGACGGAGATTGCCAGGGGTGGCGAGGATGCCGCGACCGCGGTGCGCGCTTCCGGTGACGATATCGCCCGCGGCGGACAGGACGCGGCGGCGGCTATCCGCGACGCCGGCGCCTCGCTGGCCTCGCAGATCCGGGCGGCGATCAGCGGCGCGTTTGGCGCAGGTTCTTCGCCCGCCGTCTCCGGCAATCGCGGGCGCACCATGCCTGCGGCCGGGCAAGCCGGAAGGGCGCAATAGAGATGCCGATGCGTGATTGGGCGAAAACACTGCGGCATGCGTCGTTCCGGGGCGTGCCGTTCTGGGTCGATGGTGAGGATCCGGAGGTGGGTCGCCGCGTGGTGGCGCATGAGATCTCCGGCGGCGACGCCTCGCTGACCGAGGACATGGGCGCTCGAACCAAGACGATCTTTGTCGAGGCCTATGTGGCGGGCGACCTTGCGGACGTTGCCGGTCACGCGCTGGAGCGGGCCTGCGGTGCGCCGGGTGCGTCGCTGCTGATCCTGCCGATGGATGCGGGCGAAACGGCGCATTGCCTCTCCTGCTCGCGCAGCCGGCGCAAGGACAGGAACGGCTTCATCGCCTACCGGCTGGAATTCATGAAGGCAGGCGGGGCGGTGGCGTTCACGGCCAGCGGGCTGGGGCAGCTGCGCACGGCATTCGATGCCGGCGTTGCAGCGGTCTCGGTGCTGATCGCGGCGCAATTCTGATCGGGATGACAATGGACCAGGTATTGACCATCCTTTCCGGGCTGGCGCGGGAGCTCATTCTCGATGCCGACGACCTGGCGAGCGTCGACGCGCTTGCCGTGGCGGCGCAGGCCGGTGGGGAAAGCGGCGTGACGGCGCTTCTGCAACTGGCGCGGCTGACAAGCGAGGCGGCCGACGATGCCGGCGCTGTGACGGACGCCGTCGACCGGGTGCAGGACGACAGCGCACTGTGGCGGATGGCCGGGCTGGTGGTTGTGTGCTTCGCCGCAGTGCGGGCGGACTACCCGTCACGGCAGGATGCGCAGGCCGCGCGGACCGCGATCAGCGCCCGGGCGGAGATCGTCTACACCGAGGTCTCGGCCTACGGACCGGAGACGCTTGCCTGGCTGATGTCGCTGACCGGCGTCGCTACGCGCTATCTGTCGCGGACGGCGGCGGAACGGGCGCCGGCGGTGCGGGTCGAGACCGGCATATCGCTGCCCGCGACGGTGCTGGCCTATCAGCTTTACGGCGATGCAGGCCGCGCCGGTGAACTGGTCGATCGCAACCGGATCAGCACATCGCTGCTGATGCCGGTGAGCTTCGAGGCGGTGGCGCCGTGACGCTGGAGACAATCGTGTTTTCGGTCAAGGGCAGGCCTTTGCCGCACACGTCCGCGACGCTGGACGAATCCGCCGAAGAGGCTGTGCGCAATGCGGTGTTCGATGTGGCGTGGACGGGGCCCGGCATTCCCTGCGCGCCCGACGACGAGGCGACGATCACCATCTCGGGGGAATTGTGGGGCACGGGCTATGTGCGCGACGTGCGCGGCGCCCATGACGAAAACAGCCGGACCTATGCGGTGAGCTTTGTTTCGAAGACCTGCGACGCGACGGAATGTTCGGTCGATGATCTGGAAGGGCTGAAGCGCGACGCCGACCTCGGCGACATCGCCGAGGCGTTCGACAGCTACGGCGTCGGCGTCGAGATCAAGGCCAATACCATCAGGAAATCGGTGCACAAGATCCGCCCAGGCGAGACGCTGTTCCAGACACTGGAGACAGACGCGCGGGCGCAGGGCGTGCTGATCTATGACAGCCCGGAAGGCAAACTGGTGCTGGCCGACAAGCCGGAAGGCCGACACGCCGGCGCGCTGAGGCGCGGGGTCAATATCGAAAGCGCCTCGGGCAGCCTGTCGGGCGCCACCAGCTTTTCCAAGGTCAAGGTGCGCGGGCAGGCCTCGATCGGGGTCAGCGCCTCTGCGCTGCGGGCGGAGGCCGAGGCGAAGGGCGCAAGCCGCCGCAAGCGGGTGCTGATCGTGCCGTTCGAGGGCGAGGCCACATCGGAGCGGCTGAAGAAGCGCGCCAAGTGGGAAGCCCGGCGGGCGAGCGGCGAGGGCGTGACCTGCACGATCACCGTGCCCGGGTTTCGCGACGAGGCCGGACGCTTGTGGCAACGCAACCGGCTGGTCGAGGTCGACGACGACTGGCTGGGGATCGAGCAGGACATGGTGATCGCCTCGGCAAAACTGTCACAGGACGGGGCGGGCGGCACCACGACGACGCTTTCGCTGAAGGATCCGCGTGCACTCGGCGGCGACAATCCGCGCGGCAAATCGAATGATGCCTGGGCCGCTCCCGGCTCGGCAGATGCAGACTACCGGGAAGGCTGAGAGATGTTTGACGGAAACCTGACGCGGTTCGAGCTCGACGGCACGGTCGAGCACCGCGAGGGCCAGCAATTCGTCAACGGCAAGGGCTTTGCCGGCGACCGGTTCGAGCGGGTGCACCGTATCGAGCCGCATGGATTTGCCAGCAACCCGGTCAAGGGCGGCATCGGCGTGGCCATGTCGGCGCGGGGCAACCGCGATTCGGCCTATGTGTTCGGCGGAGAGAACCCCGGCCTGCGGCCATCGGTCGATTTGGGCGGCGTGAAGATCTACGACCATACCGGCAATGTCGTCTCGGTGGTGCAGCCGGAGATCCGGATCGTGCATTCCGCCAAGGTTCACATCATCGCGCCGGAGATCATTCTCGAAGGCGTCGTCTTTCTCGGCGGGCCGGGGGCATCGCGACCGGTGTCGGCGGAGGGGACGCTCGACAGCGCAGGCCATGCCGAAACCAGCAACTTCGCAGCCGGTGTGTTTGCGACATGAGGATCATCCCGCTTGCGCCCACGGCCGAGCCGCTGCTCGATCCGGACCTGGTCTGGGACGGGCGCGTCGGCGACCTGGCGACAACATCGATTGACGATCCGGTCAACCCGGGCGGGCTGCGCGCCACCCAGGCGCTGGCCACCGCCATCCTGATCTGCCTGATGACCGATGCGCGCGCCGACGAAACAGAACTGCGCGACGGCGACATCAACCGCGGCTGGGCCGGCGACAGCTTCGACCGCGACCCCGGCGAGCCACCGCTCGGCTCGAAGCTCTGGCTGCTCCGGCGCCGGGCGCTGACCGCCGGTATCGAGACGCTGGCCGAGGATTATGCCCGGGCGGCGCTGCAGACGCTGATCGACCAGGGCGCGGTGGCGCGCTTCGATGTGACCGCTGTGGCCGACCGGCCCAATTCGAGGCTTGTGCTTTCCATCGCCGGCTACGGCCGCGACGGCAGCCAGGTTCATGACCAGAAATTCGCAGTCCTGTGGGAGCAGCTCAATGGTGTTTCCGATCCGCTCAATCCCTGACCTCACGCGCCGTACCGGCGGCTTCGCCGCCTGGCGCTCCGGTGGGGCGCGGAACGGTCCGCGGCGTCCGGTCGGACGCTTCGTCGCCTGCGGCGACGTGGCCAGCTCTCTAGTCCTTTCGGAGATCCGTTAATGGCCTTTCCCATCCGCTCGCTCGACGAGATCTCGGCCTCGGTTCGCGGGGCCATAAGGCAATATCTGCCGGGCACCGACGCCAGCCTGATGCAGAACGTGCTGCGCGTCATCGGCAAGGTGGTGACGCTGCTTTCGCATACCTACGAGCTGCGGCAGCAATGGATCTTCAAACAGCTGTTCCTGACGACCGCGACCAGCCCGGCGATCATCCGGCTGCACGCCGCCGAATACCGCATCCTGCAGAAGCCCGCCTCGGCGGCCGCCGGCGCGGTGACCGGCACGGCGCAGGCCCACGCCACCTATCCGGCGGGCGTGCGCTTCGTCTCCGCAGGCGTCACCTATGTGACGACGGCGGGCTTCACCGCCAATGCGGTGGGCCAATTCACGGCGAGCGTGCAGGCCGAAAGCGCAGGCGCTGCCACCAACCGCGACGCCGCGGCGGAATTGCTGCTCGCCGACCCGGCGCTCTACCCGACATTGCCGACTGTGGTGGCGGTGGGCGCGGGCGGTCTTGGCGGCGGTGCGGACATCGAATCGATCGAGGATCTGCGCGCCCGCGGCCTCAAGCGCAAGGCCTCGCCACCGCAGGGCGGCACCCTGCCGGATTATGAGAACTGGGCGCTCGAGGTGCCCGGAGTGGTCAGCGCATGGGCCGCCAATTTCGCCAATGGCATCGGCACGGTCGGCGTCTGGATCCTGTTCGACGGACGGCCAAACGGCATTCCCGAGGCTGGCGATCTCGCCGCGGTCGACGCCTATATCGAAAATCTGCGGCTGGTGCGCGCCGGCTACTTCACGGTGGCGCCGGTGGCCAAGCCCGTCGATCTCACGATTGCTCTGTCGCCCGACACGTCAGCCAACCGCACGGCTGTGACCGACGCGCTGACGACGTTCTTCGACGCGACGCTACAGGACACGCGGCTGCGGCCCGGCCTGCCTGACGATCCGTTCACGCTGCCGCTGGCGTGGATATCGGAAGTGATCTCCACCGTGCCGGGCGAAACCGGCCATGTGCTCACAGTGCCGGCCACCGGCCCCGTGTTCCAGCCTGGCGAGTTGCCGGTGCTGGGCGCGATCAGCTGGTCATAGCGACATGTCGACATGGCATGTCAATGACGACTGGACCGATTTCTACGCGGTCGATGGCGGGCCCGTGTTCCGGGTCGATCCCGATGACGGGTTCTCCGACCTGGAGATAGACCCGCGCGACGCGGAAGCCGCGCCCACGGTCGAGGGGCTGCTCTATGCCGGCCTGTCGCTGTGGCCGAGCGGCCCGGCCTGGGGCACGCCGGATGGCGAGGCGCCCTCGACCGCGAGCAGGATCGCCGGGCTGACGCGGGCGCTGCTTTCGGCGTTCGCGGAGCTTTACGCCAGGGCCTGGCGGCTGACCGAGGAATCGCGGGTCTCGTCGCTGGTCGACAGCATGGACGAATGGGAAGCCGATTTCGGCCTGCCGTCGGACTGCGCCGGCGATGGCCAGAGCGCGGACCAGCGGCTGGCGACATTGCGGGCGCGGGTGGCGCGGCTCGCCACCATCACCCCGGCCGACGTGGTGCGGCTTGCCGCCCGGCTCGGCTATGTCGTGGCGATCGAGGAACCGGACGCCTTTCTCTGCGGCGAAAGCACATGCATGGGGCTCGGCGAACTCTCCAACGTGGCGCTGGAAAGCCAGTGGGTTGTGCTGGTTCGCGATGCGCCGTTCACCCAGTTCGAGGCGGGCATCGGCGAGGCCGGGGTCGACCGGCTGCTCGATTTCGACCACGGCACGCTCGAATGCGAGATCCGCCGCATCTCGCCTGCGTGGACCATCGTTGTCTTCAATTACGCCGAACAGCCGCTGGGGCTTTATCTCGTCACCGAGACCGGCGCCCGCATTGTTACCGAAACCGGCAAGGCGCTGATCATGCCTGTTCTTGCTTCATCCCTCTGACACTGACGGAGACATTCCGATGAAATATGTCCAACCCCTCGGCGAGGCCGCCGACGCGTCCTATGTCGACGGCAACCGCTCGGCCGGCACCAAGGGCTCGCTGGTGCCCGCGGCGGCGGTCGAAAATCCGCAGCGCGAGATCGACCACGTCATTTCGTTCTTCGGGCTGACGCCTGCAAACACGGATCTGCAGCAACTGCGCAAGGCGATCGAGGCGGCGATCGCCGCGGCCACCGGCGGAGGCGACACCTCGCAATTCTTACTGATCAGCCAGGCGCGCTCCCGATTGAAGTTCTTTCCGGAGATCGAGAGCGCCGACGGCAAGATGAACGTCACCAGCCCGTCGGCCGGCACGGTGCAGGTGCCGACATCCGTCACCTTCACGCATCGCGGCAGCTATCCGGTCTCCACCTCCGATTATCTCGAAGCCGCCCGCACTTTCGACACGCTGGCCAACAAGACCTATCACCTGCGCTGGAACCCGGTCGATGGCTTCACGCTCGAGGATCTTGCGGACAGCGGCTACAACCCGTCGGTCCTGGCCGAAAGCAATGTCGCCTTCGATAGCACCTATGATGACATGCTGATTGCCCGCATCGTCACCAGCGCCGGCAACGTGGCGACGATCACCAACCTGGTGAACAGGGACAGATATTCGACGACGGTGGGACGGGCGGCTTTTGTCGATATTGGTGGAGCTGGAGCGCAAACGGACACCTATGTGCTCGATCTAGCGCGTACACCGGAAATCGCCCTATCGAAGTTTTCGCAAAACACCACGGGAAGCGCAAATGACGGCGGTGAGACGGCGGTCTTTCCAACCGTTAAGACACGTTATTCGCTTTCAGTGCAGAGTTACACGATTTCCAACGGGACGACTTATGCAACCGTCTATGACTATACGGTGTGGCTATGACTACCCAAATCACTCCTGCTGGACTCCCGCCGGCATCAGCCGCCAATGACGCCCACATCTTTGTCACAATGCTGGCGGGATTTGCCCAGGGGCTGACGATGGCGCAGGTCGCGGAGCGCGTGCGGCAGATCATCGTCGATGACGGTAACGCCGCGCTCGACACCTGGGTGGAGGTGGTCGCGCAGATCAAGGACAATGAGGACGGGCTGGCGTCGCTGGTCGCGGCGGTGGCCAGTAAGCTCGATCTTGATGGTGCCAACATAGGCGCGGGGGCGGGAACGCTTCTGACGGCGCTTGGTTTCTCGGCCTTCGTGCAGGGACTGAATGGAGTTGCTGACGCGGCTGCGTTTCGGACGGGCATCGGTCTGGATTTTAGCGGCGCTCTTGTCCGGTTGAGTGCAAATGCAACAATCGTCAACTCGACAGCGACAGCAATTGCGTGGAGTACAGAACTGGAAGACGCCGGCGGCTGGTGGACTGGGGGAGCACCAAGCCGACTGACCGTACCAGCGGGCATTTCGAGAGTTCGGGTCAAAGCAAATATCAGGTGGGATACTGTAGCTGCCGGCGTCAGGTCGCTTGAAATTTATAAGAACGGCGCAGCCTTTGCCGGTGGAGGTGCGGTCGTTTCGGACGGTTCGGGGAGCGGTTCAACACAGCAGGTGTGTAGCGCGCCAATAGCTGTGAGCCCAGGTGATTACTTTCAGGCTCTCGTCACTCATACGCGTGGATCTGATCTCTCGGTACTCAATAGTAGTCAGACCTTCTTTTCGATTGAGGCAGTGCGATGAAAATCATCTTTCCGAGTGACAGCAACCTTGACCAGTATGTAAGCAGCCAGCAAAAGTTCAGTTCAATCGTCGGCTCGGCTCGCGGCTATCCATTTGTCTCAGCATCCGGCATCTCTGGCAATCAGTCCTCGCACTTTCTGGCGCGCGTCGAAGCGGACGTAATCGCTCAAAATCCACAAACGTGCGTGGCCGGTTTCGGCACCAACAACGCCGCATGGGCGCATGAAAACGACATCTCCAATGCCACGATGACATCGAGCTATATCTCGGACATGGACGCCGCCACGGATTTGCTGCTCACGGCAGGCATATTCCCGGTGCTGTTCACGCCCCCGCCCGCCCGCATCCCGGAGATGTGTTTCCGGCTTCCTCATCTGGTCGATGCGCTCGCCACCCTTTGCGACAGCAAGAGCATCGGATTCGTCAACATCTATGACGCTATCGCCGGCGTTGCCATCGAAAGTTCAAAGGCGTCGTTCCTGGCGTTGTATCTGGCCGACCCGGACAAACATCATCTGGCTGCCGCAGGCCATGCTTTCATCGGGGACATGGACTGGTCGGCAATTCCGGCCCCGAATATGCCAACACTTGGCGCAGTGCTGGACGAAACGCACAATGGCAGCTTCGGCAACGTCAATGGCGGCACGTTCCGGGTTGTGATACCCACGGCAGCAATGAGCCAGCCGGGAACGGTGACAATGGAGCGGGCGACGTTCCAAGGCCATCCGGATGAGCCGATCACGTTCAGCAAAGTGTTTTCCGGTGCGCAATCGTCCGGTGCGAACGCCTCAAGCCTTGTTCCGATGCGCATCAACGGGCAAACGGCATTCACGGTCCCGCAGGGGGGAAAGATCACCAGCGATCCCTACCCTTCATCTGGGGGGCCACGAATTTTCACGGGTCACTGCAATGGCGGATCGGGTGCTGATAGACTCTCGGCGAAGACGAGCGTTCCGGGCGTCGCAACATTTTACAAGCCGGGCGACGAAGCTGCGTGTTTGAGTGTCTCCGGTTTTACCGGCTATTCCGGCTATCTGTCCCTGGTCACTGAAATCCAGACGGACGGGTTTTAACGCGGCGAAGTCCACACGCACTTTCCGTCGATCGTGCCATCTTCGCGCATCATGCTGGCAAGCCACGGCTGCTCCCAGAGGCGAATGCAGTTTTCCGCCTGGGGAGGCTGCGGCGCGAACATGTAAAGACCGACAACGCCGACATAGCCTACGATGCCCATGAGGACAGAGACCAGAAAGAGTCGCCATGTAATCGGCCCGGGCTTGGCGGTACTAGTGGAGGAACTCATCTGGGTGTGCCTTCAACGATCTTCATGGTGTCGTCCGCGAACTGTTTCAGTCCGGTGATGTTCATGTGGGTTAAGTTAGCATAGAAAGCCGGATTGTCGAGGTAACCGTCCGTTCTGATGCATCGATCGCCTGCCACGTCGATGCAGGCTGACTGCGCGATGTCGAACAGCGCTCTGACCTTGATGGGGTCGTCGCCTGCGGCTTCGATTCCTCCAATATATATAGGAGAGACAAAGAGGAACGCTTCGTCGGATACTTGCTGGGCGAGAGTATAGTTGGCGCGAAGGCGGTCAGTAAATTCCTTTCGGAAGGGCTCGAATTCGTCCAGATCGACAAAGTACCCAGGATCCACGGTTTTGATGTCGACCGGCCCTTCAAGGCGCACTTGATGCGGATCACTGACCATGCCCAGCCATTGTAGCCCCCAAGGCCGAAGCAGAGCGAACTCGAAGAGCGATGCGCGCCGACCCTCATCGCATTGCATCGGGCGGCGACTGTAGTGAACCAGAGTGTAGGCTTCGTTTACGATCGGGATCTCGAGGATCAGTTTTTGGGCGCGAATATTGCGAGCCCTCATTTCGCACAGCGATGCGTGAAATGACATCTCAAGATCGCCTGACAGAACGCCAGCGTTTACCGCGCCGATGGCGGTTGGATAAGCGAACTCTGGTGCGAACGGATAGCCGTAAGTGAAGGAAGATCCGATGGCCAACCTGTCAATCTTTCCATCACGGCTCTCCAAATAACCGCCGATCAACGACGCGTAGAGTGGACTTTCAAAAGCGCGTACATCGAATATCCGCTCGTCATAGCTCATCATGAAGAACGTCACCGCTGCGCTAA
Organism: Hoeflea phototrophica DFL-43; assembly: GCF_000154705.2. Taxonomy (NCBI): domain Bacteria; kingdom Pseudomonadati; phylum Pseudomonadota; class Alphaproteobacteria; order Hyphomicrobiales; family Rhizobiaceae; genus Parahoeflea; species Parahoeflea phototrophica. The sequence goes on from NZ_CM002917.1 coordinate 1,883,178, forward strand.
TTGCAAGGTGTGCGGCACCAGCTGTAGCGGCTGCGAAAAGAGCGGAAAGGAGAAGGCGCATGGCCAGCATGCGCTAACGGCTGGGGTTGAGGACTACGGCCTCATCGCGGGTGAGAGAGGCTACGTCCGCACAGATATCTAAATGCATAATGTCCCATTGCCGCGTCGGCATTGTCATTTCCATGACCCCTCCTACAACGCAGCGTGGGCCCAAGCAACCCGGACCTTCTCCGGGGTTTCACGTCTACCGGGCGCTTTGCCGTGCCCATCACCACAAGGACATCACCATGCAGACGATACGCGATCTTCAGGAGCGCTTGAAGGCGCTCGGCTATAATCCGGGCATTGTCGACGGCGCCATGGGGCCGAACACGCGCAAGGCCGTGCGGGAGTTCCAGGCCGACCACGGGCTGGGCATCGATGGGGTGGCGGGGCCGCGCACCTGGTCGGCGCTCGACAGGGCGCTGACCAGGAAGGGCGCGCCGGCCGGCACCGCGCGGCCGACGCCTCCATGGGTTGACGAGATGATGCGGCGCAAGGGGCTGCACGAGGGCAGGGACCACGCGTCGCTCTCGGCCTGGCTCCGCTCGGCCGGATCTGCCGTCGACCCGGCGCGCACGCCCTGGTGCGGCGACGCGGTGGAAACCGCCATCCTGCGCGCGCTGCCCGATGAGCCGGTGCCGGCCAACCCGATGGCCTCGATCAACTGGCTGAAATTCGGGCGCGAGATGAAGACCCCGGCCTTCGGCGCGGTGCTCGTCTTCTGGCGCGGCTCGAAATCCGGGTGGCAGGGCCATGTCGGCTTCTATGTCGGCGAGGACGCCACCCACTACCATGTGCTGGGCGGCAACCAGTCCAACGCCATCACCATCACCAAGATACAGAAGGGGCGGCTGCGCGACGGCGGCATTCGCTGGCCCGCGGGCTTCCCGCTGCCCGCCGGCGGACGCGTCATCGCCGATGGCGGACGCCTGGTCGAAACCACGAACGAGGCCTGACCATGAACCGCCCGCCCTGGAAAGAACGTCGCCGGCGCATCGATCTCGCGCTGATCTTCTGCGCCGGCCTGATTGTCTGGCTGTTGTGGCGCAACACCGGCAGCGCCGTCGACCAGGCAGCCATCACCACGGCCTTCGGCGTCTGCGTGATCCTGCTCTCGGTCTACACCGGAGCGGCCACGATAGACGACAACAACGTGATGAAGCACATGGGCCCGGCCGCCTATGACGACCGGGCGCCGGGGCCATGACGCTGGCTCTTGTGGGCAAGGCCGCGCTGCGCATCCTCGGCTTCACCATTCCGGTTCCGGTGACGCTGATCCTCGCCGCGCTGGCATGGGTGCAGTTCGACAAGTCGTCCGCCATCCGCAGCGCGGTCAACGAGCGGGTGAAGGAGATGGTGGCGGGTGCGGAGATCGAAGCGCTTGAAGCGCAGATCGCCGCCCAGCGCCAGATAGCGGCCCGTTCCGCCGAGGCTGCGCGTGAGGCGCAGCGGCGGCTCACGGTGGAGGCGACAGCCCGGACCAACCTTTCGATGCGCCTCATGGCCATCCAGACAGAAAACGAGATCCTCAATGACGACCTGGCAGATCTGCTTTCGCGCCCTGTTGATCGGGACTGCGCTGTTGATGCTGATGTTCTTGGCCGGCTGCAATCCCGATAGGTTCGCCCGCGCCGGCAGCATTACGGCCGAGGCCGGGCAGGTGCCGGCTGCACTCGCAGTCGCCGACGAGGAACGCCGCATCGGCCGCACCCTGCCGGCCTATCCGGATGACTGCCGCCGACAACACCGCTCCGGCGTTGCCGCCGGCGACAGGCTCGATGCGGCGCTGATCAGGACGGACCGGGCGCTGGCGCGCGCCAACGGACAGATCCGGGAATGTGCCGGCTGGTATGACGAAGTGAGAAAAGGGGTGGCGCAGTGACGGACACGACGCGCGAACTACTGGCGACTATTGCCGAGCAGGTCAGAAACCTGAACACAAAGCTCGATGAAACCCGCGTCGATTTGAAGGAGTCCGAAGAAAAGTCAGACAAGAGCCGAGGGCATATGCACAACCGTATCGACGGCGTGCAGAAGGAAATTCATGATCTTCGGCTGGAAACCTCCGGCCAGGCATCCGCCCTTGAAGGGCTCAAGGCCTCCGTCTCAGATGTTCAGAAGGTTACGGATGACGTGAAGGCGATGCGCCAGCAGGCGCAAGGGGCAGGCACGCTCGGTCACTGGCTCATCAAGATCGGAATTGCGGTCCTTGCCGTCGCGGGTTGGCTGGTGTCCGCCTATACTTATCTCACCGGAAAGCCGCCTCCGTAGTCTACCGCCGTCCCCGGGTGGCCAAAAGCCCTTGCAGGGGCTTCAGACAGCGGGCCTATTGGCATAGGGAATCCCGCCCGACAGCACCAGAGATACCGTCGCACCCGGGCCCTCGCGGGCGTTAGCGGTGTGTCAGAAAACGGGTCTCACCACAATGACCGATCTCTTTCCCTTCACAGAAGTCCGCCCCGTCTCGCCACCGGCAGCCTATATCGGCGGCAAGAAACAGCTTGCGCAGCGTGTCGCATCCATCGTCGAGCAGATCCCGCACGGGATTTATGCAGAACCGTTCGTCGGCATGGGCGGCGTCTTTTTCCGGCGCCGGCAAGCGGCCCGGTCAGAGGTGATCAACGATCGCTCGGGCGACGTGACGACGTTGTTCCGGATCCTGCAGCGGCACTATCCGCAGTTCATGGATGCGCTCAAATTCCAGATCACCAGCCGGTCCGACTTCGACCGGCTCAGCAAGGCGGATCCGACCACACTCACCGACCTCGAGCGGGCGGCTCGGTTCCTGTATCTGCAGCGGCTGGCGTTTGGCGGCAAGGTGAGTGGCCGCAGTTTCGGTGTGGATTACACCGGCGGAGCTCGCTTCAACGTCAATCTCCTCGGGCCGCTGCTGGCGGAAATTCACGAGCGTCTTGCCGGAGTGACGATCGAGAACCTGGACTGGCAGGCATTCATCGATCGCTATGACCGGCCAGAAACACTCTTCTATCTCGACCCGCCCTACTACGGCAACGAGGACGACTACGGCCCTGGAGTCTTCAGTCGGTCAGATTTTGCAAGGTTGGCAAAAGTGCTGGTCGGCATCCAGGGCCGGTTCATACTCTCGCTCAACGATCGTCCGGAGGTGCGGGCTGTGTTCTCCGGGTTCCGTTTCGCCGACGTCGGCCTGACATACACGCTGCACGGCGGCGAGGGGAGCAAGGTGGGCGAGGTCATCATTTTCGACAACAAGGAGCCTTCGCCGGCGAACATGCCAAGGGGGTGACACTCAACCCGTGGTGCATATTCTGCTTTTCTGGCTCTCGTGCTATCCTGACGCACAATTGAGACGATTGGTCCAGCGTGAATCCCTTTACGAATTAAATACGCGGACCAGAAATTCGATCAAGACTCAGTCGCGGCTTCTTGCCCAATTTGAGCGGCTACAAATACCGGGAAGTCGTTGTCTCCATAATGCTTTTGTATTGCAGGGCCAATTCCGAAGGTGACTTTCTCAGCAAGCTCTTGGACGGGGTGTAAACGAGAACGAACTTCCTTTATCAAGCTTTCAAGCTCAATCTCGTAAGGTGCCATCTCGGCAACTTCACTTTCGGTGAGTCCAGAAGTAAGCACGCCGTCCTCGGTTGCCGTATGGCGTTTTATTATTTTTTTCAGCTCTCCCCGCTTCTCGGAATAACTTTGGAGAGCAGCAATTAGAACACTGTGCTGCATGAGCATGTCAGTGGCGGCATAGACAATTTCATTCGCCTTAGCCTCCATTAATGGGGCTAGTTCTGATGCCTCTATTTGGTAAATCTGGTTGCTGGATACGATCGGCAGCACGCGACGCCAGAAGGGATAATGGGACAAGCCTCTTTCGTTGGCCTCGGAGAGAGATTGATCAATTGAGTTTTTAATCGCGACCACATCGGACAGCACTAAGGACGCTTTCATCATCAGTTTTAGAGCCTGTCCTTTCTGTTCTTGGTCTCTGACTGCTTTGTCCCTTTCAGCGGTGTTTGCTGCTGACTGCCTAGCCAGTATCCAAGAGATTACACCTCCGACCACCGCACCGAGTAGTGCGCCGCCAAAACCGCTGATTAACGTTGCAAACTCTGCGTTCATCGCTCTAAGGTAGCATAGACGTTTCGCTCCTGCTCGCCGGATTCGTCATGTTTAGAAAATTCTTGTGGATTTCTAGCATCAGAGCCTCGCCATTTTGTGATTGTCATCCTCCAAGCCTAGGCTGGCTTTCCTCTCCATCGGTCGAAAGCAGGGGCAGTGGTTGCGTTTCTGCCGCATTTGGGCTTCGGTGATCCAAAAGGAGATTGGCAGTGTGCAACCTCTACAACATCACCATAGGCCCGCAGGCGATCCTCGAATTCACCCGGTCGGTGGTCAACCACGCGGGCAATCTGGAGCCGGGGAAGGTCTACCCGGATTACGATGCGCCGATTGTGCGCAACGGCGAGGGCGTCCGCCGCGAGATGGCGCGCGCGCGCTGGGGCATGCCGACACCGCCCAAATTCATCAAGGGCAAGGCCGACAGCGGCGTGACCAATGTCCGCAACGTGTCGTCGCCCCACTGGCGGCGCTGGCTCGGCGTCGAGAACCGCTGCGTGGTGCCGGCAACCGAGTTCTCGGAATATGGCAAGCTCCGCGATCCCGCCACCAAGCGGTTGCCGCTGCACTGGTTTGCCCTGAACGAAGATCGGCCACTCTTTGTCTTCGCCGGCATATGGACGCGATGGACCAGCGTCCGCAAGGTCAAGGAAGGCGAGGTCGAAGCCGACATCTTTGCTTTCCTCACGACCGAGCCCAACGCCATCGTGGCGCCGATCCATCCCAAGGCGATGCCGGTGATCCTGACCACTCAGGAGGAAATCGACACATGGCTGTCGGCCCCCTGGGAGGAAGCGAAGGCGCTGCAGCGGCCGCTGCCGGACGATCAGCTGCTCGAGGTCGACGCGGCCTAATCCCCGCGCGGAACTTTTCCCGGCCTGGCGGCTTGTGGCAGTGTCACACTGGCGTTCAAGGAGCAGCAAATGGCAGGACCTGATGCCGGACATGAGGTCATCGGACGCGTGGCGGCGCCGCGCTTTGCCGCCGATCACCCAGACTATTGCCTTGAGTGCGAGGAGGCGGTGGAGCCGTTCTTGATCGGTATGATCGGGCACGCGCGGGATGCAGGCTGGGAGCCATCTGCCATATGGCCGGTGTTGCGCTCGCTCGTCGCCAATCTCGAAGAGGCCGAGATCGAGAACTGGCGCACCAGCCATGCGATCGGGCAGGCCAGGCTTGCCATGGCCGAATGAATCGGTGATCAGTCGGGCGGGGCATCGGTTGGAGAGTTGGCGACATGCCCGCGCCAGAAGAATCCGTCACTCTTCGCACCTTCGGCGATCTCATCCTGCATGGATACAAGCTCACCGGCTTCTGCCGGCGGTGCGGCGTGCACAAGGTTATAGACCTGGCAGCGGTGCGGCCGAATCGGGTCTATGTCGGCGCAACATTCCGATGCAAGGCGTGCAACGGCGCGGTGGAGATCACCCTCAGCCCGATCGCGACCAGCAACAGCGACGCCACCCCGGCGCTCGACAAATGGCGGGAGCGGTGAACCCAGACAACTCCATTTGGTCCGCCGCCCCGAGAACAACGCGTGAACATCGTGTGGGGATTTTCGTGGGCCTTTTAACCTTCATTTCCCCACTATACCGGCTTCTTCCGGTTTTTCCGCCTGGCTGGTAATTTTGCCCTTGCCCGCAAAACCCTGATGTTCTAAGGCCTGTCTCCAGTCGGAGCGTAGCGCAGCCCGGTAGCGCACTTGTCTGGGGGACAAGGGGTCGTGGGTTCGAATCCCGCCGCTCCGACCATTTCCTGTCAACAGCCTGTTGTTGGATTTCTGCTCAGTGTGTTGGCGCGGAGTGGTTGCCGGTCCATACCCTTGCTGATCCGCGTGCCCGGTTCTCAAGCCGTTGAGGGGCAGGGGTAGTAGGTTGGGGCGGCCTCTGATTGTGCCGTGCTGCCTGCCAGCGCATTTCCAGTGCGATGCAGCCCCAGACCACACCCATCAACAGATAGAAATGCCGCCAGTGGTCGGTGTCGATCACATTGCCGATGATGGTGTGGCCGAACAACACGATCAGCGCCAACATCAGGTAGGGTTGCCAGGGCCGCTCCCGCAGCAGATAGCGAAAGCCCAGTGTGAAGGTCCACACCATCAGCGCAACATAGCTGACAAATCCGAGCCAGCCATAATCCATCAGCGCCTTGAGCCAGATGTTGTGGGTGTCTTCGCCCCACATCAGACCGAATTCCAGCGGTCCGATCCCCAGCGGATGCTCCATCGCCATCAGAAAGCCGATGGCGTGGCGTTCGAACCGGCCGTGGCGTGCGCCGTCATAGGCCTGCACCAGCTTGGCCCGGTCGGAAAACAAGTCTGAAACCTGATCGAACTGCAATGCCACGATGATCGCGGCGATCAACAGCACAAAGCCCAGCATCGACATGATCAGGATCCTGAGGCGGAAGACGCCGGTTCGTTGCTTGATCAGCATGATGACAACCAGCATGGCCATGCTGATGGCCAGCAAACCCCAGGCTGCACGGGAAAAGGACAGGAAGACGCCCAGAACCAGGATCATGAGACCCAGCACCCTGAATGGTGCCGCCTTCAGGGTTCCCGTCAGCAGTCCATGCATCAGGAAGAGCGCGGGCAGCACCAGATAGGGGCCAAACACGTTGGGGTCCTGAAATGCGCCCATCGCGCGGTCGTATCGGGTAAACACCTCGCCGCCGGGAATCGCGCCGAAATAGCCCAGAATGCCCAGCATGGCGGTGATGATTGCCGCCACCACATAGGCCCTGAAGATCAGCAGCAACCGGCGCTGGTCCGCCTCGATGATCGCGGCAAAGAACATTGCCGTAAATGCCAGAAACAGCGACACGGCAATGTACATCGGCGTCTGCTTGACCGCGTCCATCGTCAGGATCGAAAACATGCCGCCGATGTTGAACACCACATAAAGCACGATCAGCGGCGCGATATGGCGTGAAAGCTTGAGCCCGAACAGCGCCCAGATCGCAATCAACACCACCAGGAAGAGTTCATAGGGTGCCGGCTCGTTGATGACGAATCCGGAAAGGAATACCCCGAAGGCAACGCAAAGCGACGCCAGCATGGACATTGCCGCACGCTGTGGCTGGAAGGCTGCGGAAACCGGGAGGGCGGCGCTGGTCAATAGGCGTTTTCCGTATTGAGAAGCCGGAAGGGTGTGAGAAACAGGATCTTCAGGTCGAACAGCAGCGACCAGTTCTCGATGTAGTAAAGGTCGCAAGCCGTGCGCTGCTTGATCTTCTCGTCATTGTCGATCTCGCCGCGCCAGCCATTGATCTGGGCCCAGCCGGTCACGCCGGGCTTGACCCGGTGGCGGGCGAAATAGCCATCCACCACCTCTGCGAACAGCCGGTCATGCGCCGCCGCAACGACCGCATGTGGGCGTGGTCCGACAAGCGAGAGGTCTCCACGCAGCACGTTGAAAAATTGCGGCAACTCATCAATCGAGGTCTTGCGGATGAACCGACCCACCCGGGTAACGCGCGGATCGCCCTTTGTCACCGCGGCGCGGGCAGTCGGGTCGCATTGGTCAGTGTACATCGAGCGGAATTTGAACACGTTGATGACTTCATTGTTGAAGCCATGGCGCTGCTGCATGAACAGCACCGGTCCCTTTGAGTTGAGCTTTATGGCAAAGGCGGTTGCGACCATGACCGGCCACAAGACAAGGATCGCAAGCAGCGAGAAGAAGATGTCAAAAGCCCGTTTTGCCACTGAATCCCAATCGGTGATCGGCCGGTCAAAAATGTCCAGCATCGGCACCGCTCCGATATAGGAGTAGGAGCGGGGCCGGAACCGGAGCTTGTTTGCATGGGCGGCGAGACGGATGTCGAGCGGCAGGATCCAGAGCTTCTTGAGCAGCTCCAGCACCCGTGATTCCGCATTGAGCGGCAACGCAATGATCAGCATGTCGATGCGCGCCAGCCGGGCAAAATCCACCAGGCTGTCGATGTTTCCAAGCTTGGGGTATCCCGCGACTATCGGCGGTGAGCGGCGCTCGTCCCGGTCATCGAAAATACCACAGATGCGGATGTCATTGTCGGCATCCATCTCGATCGAACGTATCAGATCCCTGGCCGTGTTGCCGCCGCCGACAATCACTGCGCGGCGTTCCATAACGCCATTTCGTGCCCAGCGGCGAATGCCATAGGCCACGATGTTTCGGCTGATAACCAGGGCCAGGACGCCGGTTGCAAACCAGGTCAGAAACCAGACGCGTGAAAACACCAGGCCGAACTGCAGGAAGAAGGTGACCAGGGCGATCAGCGCGAACGCGCTCGCCCAAGCGGTCAGCACCCGTGGCAAAGTCCGCAATGCGCTGCGCAAAGCGGGGATCTGATAGCAGTCGGCAATCTGAAACAACAAGACCGCGAACGCTGATCCTGCCACGATTGCCGGGCCATAATAGAGCAGTATGGATTCGGGGCTGAACCCGACATAGAGCGCGTAGACGAAAAAGCCGCTGGCGGCGAGCATTGCAAACTCGGTGAGCCGCAACGTCCCGATGATCATGGTTGGCGAGTAGTTTTCCTGCGACAGCCGGCTGGCCGTCTGACGGGCAAGGCGGCTCATGTTTTCACCGCCCTCGGCTGGCTTGCCAGGCTTGGCCTCGATCTCGTCCATTGCCTCGCGAACGGACTTCGAATCAAGGGCGCTTCTACGCTCAATCTTGTTCACGGCGGAACTCTCCCGGGACGCTTCTTGCCTTTCCGTTAGCACATACCCCCCTAAGAAAGGCTTGACGCGATATCGGCTTTAGCGGCCTTAGTCTCGCCAGCGAGGCAATCCCGATACAGCATGAGCATCTGGTCGGCCATCGAAACCGCCGAAAACTGGCTTCTGAAGGCTGCGGGATCGGGCATGGCGAGGCTTGGCCAGTTTGGATCCTTGATGTTGCGCACCATCATATTGGCCAGTGCTTCCGCATCCCCCGGTTCGACGAAGGCTTCGAAATCCTTGCCGAGTATCTCCGGAATGCCGCCAACGCGGGTCGATATCACCGGTTTTCCAGCCGCCACGGCCTCAAGCACGATGTAGGGCATGGATTCCGCACGCGAGGGGATCACCACTGTGCGCGCAAGGGCGAATGCCTCGCGTGCAGGCATGGCAGGCCGCATGGTCAGCCGCGCGCCCATGCCCATCGTGTCGATCCGTGACTGGTAGCGTGGCTGATCGTCGCCATCCCCCACCATGACACCACGCAGCGGGCGGCCACTGAGCTGTTCGGCACGGCGCAGTGCCTCGATGAACACATCCGGCCCCTTGAGGTCCCGCATCATGCCTATGTAGAGGAAATCAGCTGCATCGGGCGCCGTTTCGACGGGCTCGAACTCATGCGCGCGCAGCCCATTGTGGATTAGCCGCCATGGAGCCCGGGGCGGGCCGATCTTGGCGTCGTAGGTTCGCCGTTCATAGTCGGACACGAACACCAGACTGTCGGTCCAGCGTTCGAGCAACCGTTCGATAGCGAAATAGACACGGCCACGCAGCCTGTCGCTGTCATAATGCAAGCTGCCGCCATGGGGTGAATACAAACGGGCAACGCAAGACCTTGATACCCGTAGACGTGAGCCGATCAACCGCACGAATGCGCCACCTTTGGCGCCGTGTCCGTGCAGGACATCTGGCTGCAATTCCTTGATTTGCTTGTATGTTCTAATTGCTGCACCGATGTCCGACGGCCCCAGCGAACGCCTGATCGGCATTCGGGTGAGGCCAAGGCTCAGATGCGGCATGATGGTGTCGAACAACTGGTCTTCATAGGGGCCGCCGGTGGAGGAATCGCACAGGATTCCCACCTGATGGCCGGCACGCGCATGCTCTTCGGCGAGATCGCGGACATGCCTGAAAATACCACCAACGGGGGATCGGAAACAATGCAAGATCCGCAAGGGGTAAGCCGCTGTCATCTTGTCAGAACAACCGCTCACGTACGTAGATGGTGTCGCCGGCAAGGATCGGATCGGAGATCGACACCCGCCCGGTCATGATCTCCCCGTTGATTTTGCGGGTGATATCGACATTGCGCTGGTTGGCGCGCGCTGAATAGCCTCCGGCAATCGCAATGGCATTCTGAACGGTCATGCCGGCAACATAGGAATACTGCCCGGCCTGTCCCACTTCACCCATGATGAAGAAGGATCGATACCGGTCAACCTCGATGGTGACGTCGGGATCGCGAAGGTAGCCCTGGCGCAGGCTTGCGGCTATTGAGCTTTCCAGTTCCTGCAAGGTCCGGCCACGTGCGGCAACTGCGCCAACCAGTGGATAGGCGATGTAACCGGCCTGGTCGATCGCATAGGTTCCGGTCAGGCCGGGTTGCTCAAAAACGGTGATGCGCAGCCGGTCGCCTGAATCGAGCCGATAGGGCTGGATGACGGCCTCGTGAAACGCCTTGGGGGCAGGATGGTAACCGGAACAACCGGCAAGCACCAAGGACGTCATTGCTGCAGCAAGAAACGCCGCGGCTCTGGAACGGCCACCGGCCTTGTTCGTTTGTGCGCAACCGGGTGCGTCCTTGGGCTTGCCAGGGAGCGTGCCACTGGGCTGGGCAGGTGTCTTCACCGGTATCATGCTGCAGGGTTCTCCACGCGAAACGTGTGCATTTCGAACTCCGTTATCGATCCATTAAGGTTAACGGGCGGTAAAACCTCAGCGAATAAATCCGCTTCTCAAGTCTGTTTCCATCTTTGCGGAAAGGGGCGTGCCGGAAGTAAATGAACCGTAACCGTGCCCTTAACCCTTGCGTTACCATGTTCATTTACCCTTCCGGTTCTGTTTTAGTACGGAGTAACCGCGCATGTCTGTCGGACCAGCAACTCAACCGGATGTTGATATTGATATCGGTCGCCTGTTCAGGGCGGTATGGGACAAGAAAGCGCTTGTCGCCGCGCTGACCATTGGTGCCGCTGCGCTTGCTTTTGTCGTCACTGGCATGATCAATCCGCTCTACAAGTCCGAGACACGGGTGCTGATCGAAACCCGTGAGCCGGTCTATTCGTCCGATCAAACACAGCCGCAGACGGATGCGGTGCTGCTTGACGAGCGGGCGGTAACCAGCCAGGTCGAAATTTTAAGGTCGACAGATCTTGTCAAACAGGTCGCCCGTGAGTTGGACCTCTCCTCGCGTGAGGAATTCGACCCAGCGGCCAACACGTCGTCCGTGGGCGCTGTCATGATTATGCTCGGGCTCAAGAAAGACCCTCACGAGATCCCCGCCGACGAGCGGATCCTGAAGGAATTCTACAAGAAGCTTGAAGTCTATGCAGTTCCCGGCTCCCGGGTCATCGGCGTTGAATTCTCCTCCGAGGATGCCGCGCTGGCGGCCGCGGTGCCAAATGCGCTGATTGATGCCTATCTTGCCTTTCAATCGGGCGCCAAGCTTGAAACCAACACCGATGCCAGTGCCTGGCTCGAGCCTGAAATCATGCGTTTGCGTGAGAAAGTGCGCGAATCCGAGGAGAAGGTTGCCCAATACCGGGCCGAAAGAGGCTTGCTGCTGGTCAATCAACAGGACACGATCGCCGCCAAGCAGCTCTCCGATATCTCCACCGAGCTGAGCCGCGTGCGCGCAGAGCGGGCAGATTCGGAAGCCCGCGCACAATCGGTCCGCAACGCGCTCGAAAGCGGTCAGTCGATTGACGCCATTTCCGATGTTCTCGACTCCCCCGTGGTTCAGCGGTTGCGCGAAAGCGAGGGCACGATCCGTGCCCAGATTGCAGATCTTTCGACAACTCTGCTTGAGGCGCATCCGCGCATGAAGGGGCTGCGCGCGCAGCTTCAGGACGTCGATCGCCAGATTCTCAGCGAAACCCGGAAAGTGCTCGACAGCCTGGAGAGCAATGCACGGGTTGGCCGCATCCGGGAGGATGAGCTGGTGTCTCAGCTCAATGCGCTGAAAGCGAGCTCAGCGCGCGAGGGCGAGGAGTCTGTCGAACTGCGTTCCCTGGAGCGCGAAGCCGCCGCCCAGCGCGATCTGCTTGAGACCTATCTCGGTCGTTATCGTGAGGCAGCTTCCCGCTCCGAGCCAAAGGCACTTCCGGCTGATGCCCGGGTGATTTCCCGCGCGGTTCCGGCCTCCGAATCCTATTTCCCAAAAAAGGGTGCGATCATCATTGTTGCGTCCCTGGCAACGTTCCTTCTCGCAGCAATCGGGATCATGCTGGCCGAACTGTTCTCGGGTCGGGCTCTTCGTCCTTCGTCTGCGATGATGCCAGCTCAGATGAAGACCGGTCAGACGGCGGCCGCTGCGGCGACTGTTTCAGGCGATTTGCCACACCAGACAGCCGAAGCTTCCGCCGAGCTGCCACTCATTGCCAATGATGCTGATGACTTCAGCGTGGAAGCGGTTGCCGAGCAACTGATCGGAGAACATGTGTCGGTGGCCGTATGCGTCGCGCCGGAGGGTGACGAAGGATCGGCCGCGGCGGTGATGCTGGCGCGCACGGTGGCGGGTGAGGGGCTTCAGGCCCTGCTGGTCGACCTGACAGGCTCGGCTTGCCCCACTGAGCTGATGGCGGAATCAATCAGGCTTCCGGGTCTGACTGATCTCATGTGCGGTGAAATCAACATCTCCAGTTCAATCCACCCCGACCGGTTGTCGTCGGCGCATATCATTCCGCGCGGTAATGCAAATGCGCGCCGTGCCATGCGCGCCATCGACCGTCTGCCGATGATCATCGACGCTTTGACAGAAGCCTATGATCTTGTGATCGTCGAATGTGGCGCTGCGGATGCGGCTTCCGTGGCACGGGTGGCAAGGGCTGATGCCGGCGAAGTCATTCTCTCGCTCCTGCGTGCAGATGAGGAAACTGTTTCTCAGTTGCTCAGCGATTTCCACGAGCAGGGTTTTGAGAATGTAATGCTCATGACCCCTAAAGAGCCCAGAAGGCCCCTGGGATCGCGCAGTTCGGCTGCTTGAACCATATATGCAGAGAATGCTGCGAACAGTTGTTTGGATCTGAAATCAGTCGTGCTGTTCGTAGCTTTTTGCGGAGCTTGACGTGCGCCGCACTAGCTGTCCCCGCAGCCAGGCAGCGGCACTGCCGAGGGCAGGCGAGGTCTTGACCACGCGTTTGGCGGTGATCCCGGCGGCAAACAGCGGAGCCGCAATGCGGCCCCTGAGGCTGAGTGGCAGGTAGCAGTCGACCAGATCGGTGCGCACCGGACACCAGGATCGTTTGTAAAGCTGATCGCCAACGCCGAAGTCGAACACCTGATCGCCACCTTTCGCGGCCTGCTCGATCATCCGGTAGAACAGCAGCTCCCCCACGCTTGCATCCGCCGCCACGGTTTCGTCGATCGAGCCGAACTGGCAGGTGACATGCTGATCTTTGCGGGTGAGCCCGGCCACAGCGATAATGGTGCCTTCATGCGCGCCGCCGGCAAGCTCGATGCCATGCAGCTCCAGTGCCGCTTTTCGGTCGCCCGAGCGGGTCATGGCAAGCCGGGCGAGAAAGGCGCGAACACCGGCGTCGGCGAACACATTTGGCAGGCCCTGCGCAGCAAGCCTCGCCGGCTTTTGTTTGAGAAAGGTTTCCAGGAGCCGCAGCGACTGATCGTCATCGTCCGCGGTGATATGGCGGTATCCGCCAATGGCTTCGAGACGCCGTTCGGACAGCCGGAACTTCTTCTTTCGGCGCTTGCGATTGATCTGTGCCAGCACTTCATCGAAATCCGGGAACAGCGGCAACTGAAAGCTCGGGTTCTGATGCAGCACGCGCGGCAGTGCATTGAAGGGCGCACGTTCCGCAGCCTCCGGCGGCATCTTGTCAAAAAGCACCACGTCAGCGGCGAGGCCTGCCTGTCTCAGTGCCGCGGCAAGTTCTCCGGGCGTGATCTTTTCGTCCCTGAGCGGATGCTCGCCTACAAGCCCGGTGTTTGCGTTGGAAAACGCAGTGCCTGCAAATCGCGCCAGTTTTAGCCCGCCAATCCGGATGATTTCCAGCGGCAGGACCGCAACTGTTTGGCCATCCTGCTCAAGTGTGATGATTGAAATGGAAGTTCCGGTGCCGCCGGCCCAGGCTTTTACCCAGGCACGGCTCTGATGAAAGCTGACGTCCGGGTTGCCCTCCAACTGTGTCCAGACCCTCGCGGCGCCGTTGACATCGGTGTTCAGGTAGGCGGTCACGTGCGGACGGCGCCGGGCGGTCGCCGCACCAACGATCGGGTTTGCAGAAATGTCGTGGGCGTTCACCATGGTCGCAATGCTCGCGTGGTTTGGTTTTTCACGCAGTCAGCATCGCTTCGCGGCTTCAACAAATTCATAAAGTCGGCAGGTCAGGAGATAAAAACCGGACCTCAAGGCTAATGGACGGTTAATCAGCCCGAAAACCGTTTCTTGTGAGGAAGTGATGCGGCATTTCGGTATCGGTCGCGGCTGATCACTGCTGCCGGCTCTTGGGTGGCTGTTCCATCCAGCGGATCACGAACATGGCTGGCACCACCCACAACACTCCGGTGAACAGGAAATACATCAGATGTATGTACCATGCAGACTCAGCGAGCCGGTATGTGGCAACGGTTGTGGCCACAAGCGCGTAGATCACCACCAGCGCGACGATGATCACGGTTCCAATAAGTTTCTTGAGGCGGACAGGCATGGTTCCGGTATCCTGGGCTCGTGGCTTCTGGGCGGGTTGATCGACCGCCCATGTTTGCGGTCCACCCTACACCGCAGGACATAGCGGCTTTCACTGTGAACGCAAGTCTATGGCGTTTGTGCAGCGCTGCCGCGACCGCATGCCGCAAAGCCACCGGACTTGCCTTGCGCGGCGCTGTGATGCACATGTCCCGCTGTATTCAAGGAAAGATCATGCCGATGACTGCAAGCTCCGTTTCCCTGCATCCGGGTCAACCGGATACCCATTTGCCCGACGCCCAATCGGTGATTGATGCGCAAGCGCGCGTCAGCCGCAACCGGACGGCGCAACGGGTGTGGCTTGGGCTGGTGCTGGTCGCGATTTTCGCGCTGGTACTGGTCGGAGGTGCGACGCGGCTGACCGATTCCGGGCTTTCGATCACTGAATGGAAGCCGATCCACGGTGTGGTTCCGCCGTTGAGCGAGGCGGAATGGCAGGAAGAGCTGGAGCTTTATCGCCAGATTCCGGAGTACCAGTTGATCAACAAGGGCATGAGCCTTGACGAGTTCAAGGTGATCTATTGGTGGGAATGGGCGCACCGGTTTCTGGCGCGTGGCGTCGGTGTGCTGTTTGCGGTTCCGTTCATCTTCTTTCTTGTGACCGGCCGAGTGGAAAAAAGGCTGCGCTGGCCGCTTTTCGGTCTTCTGGTTCTGGGCGGATTGCAAGGCGCAGTGGGCTGGTGGATGGTGGCATCCGGGCTTGTTGACCGGGTTGATGTGAGCCAGTACCGGCTCGCCACCCATCTCACGCTTGCCTGCCTGATTTTCGCGGCCATCGTCTGGGTGATGCGCGGGCTGGCTTCCCACTCCTCTGATCCGGTTCCAAGCGTAGGGCTCAAGCGCGGGGCAGGGGCGCTCAGTGCTCTCATTCTGGTGCAGATCTATCTTGGCGGGCTGGTTGCGGGTCTGGATGCGGGGCTTGCCTCGTCCACATGGCCGCTGATGAATGGCGCGATGGTGCCTGCAGGCCTGTGGGAGCTTGCGCCGCTTTGGCGCAATGTCTTCGAAAACGAGCTGACCGTGCAGTTCATCCATCGTTTGGGCGGCTATCTGGTGTTTGCCGCAGCCCTTTGGCACATGGTGGCATCCATCCGTCATGGCCGTGGAACGACCCATTGCCGCCGCGCGGTGCTGCTGTTCGCGCTCATCACCATCCAGGCGCTAATCGGCATTGTTACAATCGTCACCCAGGTGCCAATGGGTTGGGCGCTGGCGCATCAGGGCTGGGCGGTTGTCGTTCTCGGATTCGCCGTCGCCCACTGGCGCGGCTTTTACGGCGCTTATCTGCTCCAAACGGAGATCCTCGTGCGCAATTGAGCGTCAGTGCCAGGTCTCGTCTGCTTCAGGCAGGTCTGCGCTGAGAGACAGGAAGGAAAAACCATGGCTCTTTTCCAACCATCCCGGCATCACCGGTACTTCTCCGATGCCCACTACTATGCCCGGTTTGAATTGGCCTACACCCTGGTCGATGTGACGGCTGCGCTGCTGTTCGTGATTGGCTCGATTATGTTTTTCTCGGAAGACTGGCTAACTACCGGCACATGGTGCTTTCTCGTCGGGTCGATTTGCTTTGCTTTCAAGCCTGTTCTGCGCATCATTCGCGAGCTGCGCTACATCCGCGACAATGACTACGAAGATCTCGCAAAGCGGTTCGAAAACGAAAGCTAAGTCGTACGGGACGACTGAGCTTTCCTGTCATCTTAACCGCCAATCATCAGGTTGAGGTTCTGCACCGCGGCACCTGAGGCACCTTTGCCCAGATTGTCGAGCGAAGCGATCAGGTTGGCCTGGTCTGTGCCCTCGGTTCCGCAGACATAGAGCTTTATCCGGTCCGTCCCCTTGAGTTCTTCCGGATCGAGCCGACCGGCCTTGCTCGCTTCCTCCAGGGATGCCACCTCGACAATGCCGCTGCCCTCATAATGGTTCGACAGCGCAGCGTGGATCCCGGACAGCGTGACGTTGCCAGTCATCAGATCGAGATGCAGCGGCACATTGACCAGCATGCCTTGCGCAAACCGCCCGACCGCCGGCGTGAAGATCGGCCGCCGGGAGATCCCGGTGCGTGCGATGATTTCCGGAACATGTTTGTGGGCCAGAGTCAGCGCATAGGCGAAATGGGGCGCAGTGATCGCATCGTCCCGCGAAGCATCTTCCATTTGCGCAATCATCTGCTTGCCGCCGCCGGTGTAACCGGACACGGCATTGATCGTGACCGGATAATCCGCCGGGAGCAGGCCCTGTGCGACAAGCGGCGCAAGCAAGGCGATCGCGCCAGTGGAGTAGCAGCCTGGGTTGGAGACGAACTGGGCGCTTGCGATCCGCGCGGCCTGGTCTTTCGAAAGCTCGGCGAAACCATAGGCCCAATCCGGGTGTGACCGGTGCGCGGTGGATGCATCGATAAACCGCGTTCCAGCATCGGCCGCCAGCGCCACGGATTCGCGCGCTGCATCATCGGGCAGGCAAAGGATTGCGATATCAGCGTCCCGCAGGAATGCTTTCCGAACCTCGGGATCGCGCCGCTGATCGGCCGGCATCGACATCAGTTCGATGTCTGTCCGGCCTGTCAGCCTGTTCACGATCTGCAGGCCAGTGGTGCCGTGTTCGCCGTCAATGAAGATCTTGGGAGCCATCGGGCTTCTCCGTTCATGCTAATAAAATCAGGGGCTTGTGCAGCACTGCGGACTCATTTTCCGAAGCACTTGAATCGCTTCGCGAGGCTTATCGTCGTGATCGGCGTTCTGCAAGCAGTCCCAGATAGTGCATGGCAACAGAGGCTCCGGCTATCGCGGTGATGTCCGCGTGGTCATAGGCTGGAGCAACTTCTACAATGTCTGCGCCCTTGATATCAAGCCCCCCGAGCTTCTGCAGCACCGAGAGCATCTTGGCGCTGGAGGGGCCACCGGCGACGGGTGTCCCGGTTCCAGGCGCGAAGGCCGGGTCCAGGCAGTCGATGTCAAAGGTCACATAGCAGGCCATGTCGCCCACATGGTCGAGAATGGTGGACGCGATGTCCGCTGCACTCATGTCCTCGACCTCGTGACCATAGACGATGCGGATGCCACAGTCTTCGGGCGCATGGGTCCGGATGCCGACCTGGATCGACCGGCTCGGGTCGATCACCCCGTCGCGCACCGCGCGGCCGACAAAGGAACCGTGGTCGATGCGTCTGCCATCGTCGAACCAGGTATCCTGGTGGGCGTCGAACTGCACAAGAGCGAGCGGGCCATGGATCGCCGCGTGGGCTTTGAGCAGCGGCCAGGTAACGAAATGATCGCCGCCGAGGCTGAGCAGGAACGCGCCCGATTTGAGGATCTTGGCGGCCTCGCGCTCGATGGTTGCCGGTGTCTTCTGGTGATTGCCATAGTCGAGAAGGCAGTCACCATAGTCGATCACTGCCATGGCTTCGAACAGGTCACGCGCAAACGGATATTGCGGGTCATTGTCGAAGATCGCCGAGGCGCGGCGGATTGCCTGCGGGCCAAAGCGCGCGCCAGGCCGGTTCGACACCGCCGCATCAAACGGAATGCCCCAGACCACCGCATCCGCACCCTTCAGCGTCTTGGTGTATTTCCGCCGCATGAACGACAAGGCGCCTGCATAGGTCGGGTCCGTGGCTGCCGATGTCAGTGAACGTGCGGTGAAGGCGTGGTCGATGGATTTGTTGGCCATGGGTGGCTCCCGGCGGATTTTGGATCGCCACCTGCTTAGCCCAATCAAATGAAACGATAAAGCGCAAGCGCTCAGATCAATCGCTAGCTCTGTCCGCACTCACTGTGGAACAGATCCGCCGGACCACTCTATCGAACGTAGGGAAGCCGTTCGCGCCGCCAGCCGGAAAATCCTGCCGGAATGTGCATCACGTCCTTGAAATCTGTCCGCGTGAAGGCGCGCATCAATGCGTGACTGCGGCCACCGGCATGGCAATACATCACATAGGTCCGGCCCGGCTCGAGTGCCATGATCCTGTCAGCGAAGTCCTTGGCGTAAAAGTCGATGTTGATTGCACCCTCAATGTGACCGCGCTTGAACTCGAACGGGGTGCGGATGTCGAGAACAACGATCGACGGATCGGTTTCAAGTGCCTCATATGCGTCGCGCGGTGTCACATCGCGCAGTCCGGATGCGGCGGCCGGGTGAGGGGTGATCATCAGCATTGCGGCTGCGCCGAGAAACTGGCGTCGTGTCTGTTTCCAATACAATGCGGCCTCCCGGAAAGTGCGCAGTGGTTTGAGCACTGAAAGATAGCGGCCACGCAGCGCGCTTCAAGGCAACAGGAACCGGGGTCGAAGCCCGAGGCAACAAAAAACGGGGCCGAGGCCCCGTCCAATGTCTTGCAGTTTCGAAGCGGCTGATTAGCGCTTGGAGAACTGGAACGAGCGGCGAGCCTTGGCCTTGCCGTATTTCTTACGCTCGACCACGCGGCTGTCGCGGGTCAGGAAGCCACCCTTCTTGAGAACCGCGCGCAGGGCCGGCTCATAATAGGTGAGTGCCTTGGAGATGCCGTGACGAACCGCACCGGCCTGGCCGGAGAGGCCGCCGCCGACAACGGTGCAGACGACGTCGAACTGGCCCTGACGGGCAGCTGCGACGACAGGCTGCTGAACAACCATCTGCAGCACGGGACGGGCGAAATAGCTGACGAAATCGCGGCCGTTGACGGTGATCTTGCCGGTGCCCGGCTTGACCCAGACGCGGGCGATTGCGTTCTTGCGCTTGCCGGTGGCGTACGAGCGGCCCTGCTCGTCAACCTTGCGCACATGCACCGGGGCTTCCGGGGCAGCTTCAGCAGCGGTCACGGATGCGCCGAGCTCCTCAAGCGAATTGAGTTCAGCCATGATCAGGCGCTCCTTTTGTTCTTGGTGTTCAGCGAAGCGACGTCGAGAACGGTCGGCTGCTGTGCTTCATGCGGGTGCACGGAACCGGCATAGACTCGCAGGTTCTTCATCTGGCGGCGGCCAAGCGGTCCGCGGGGAACCATGCGTTCGACGGCCTTTTCGATGATCCGCTCGGGAAAGCGGCCTTCGAAAATCTGGCGCGCGGTGCGCTCCTTGATGCCGCCGGGGTAGCCGGTGTGCCAGTAATACTTTTTGTCAGTGTACTTCTTGCCCGTCAGGACTGCCTTTTCGGCATTGATGACGATGATGTTGTCGCCATCATCGACATGCGGGGTGAAGGTGGCTTTGTGCTTGCCGCGCAGGCGGTTGGCAACGATAGTGGCGAGACGACCGACGACGATGTCCGTTGCGTCGATGATCACCCACTTCTTTTCCACCTCTGCAGGCTTCTGCGAGAAGGTTTTCATTTGAGTTCTCTCTTGTTCAGGATCCGAAGCCGGCAGGCCGGAACGGACGTTTCTTGTTGCTTGCGTTGTCGCGGGCCTGGAACGCCAACACCTGCGACAACAATCGCGCCAGATCTGAATGGATCCGGACGCTGCGTGCTTATAGGCGAGGCGGGTTTGGCCGTCAAGCGAGTGAAATTGACCTGGAGTAGAAATAAGTCAATAAAAACAATGCAATACAAATACGGTATTAAAATACCCCATCAAATCTGAGGTGGAATGGAGTACGTGGCCGTCGCATGCGCGACCAAAGCGCCCTCATGGTCCGAAATCGCGATGTCGGTGACCACCAGCCGCTTTCCGAGTTTGAGAATGGTTGCGGTTGCATCAAGCGCGCCGGGCGCGGGCTTCATCAGGAAATTGATGTTGAGATTGGTCGTGACGGCCAGCGCCACCTTGCCGATATGGGCCAGGATCACGGCATAGGCGGCAAGGTCGGCCAGCATGAACAGGGTTGGCCCGCTGACGGTGCCGCCGGGCCGCAAATGTTTGTCATCGGCATTGAGCCGAACAAGCGCCGATCCGGGTGAGACTTCAATCACCGAGATATCGTCGCCATTGGACTTGATCTGCGGAAACACTTCATCGAGATAGGCGGAAACAGTCGGGGCGGTCATCACGGGTGTGGCCGGTGCGGGCATGGGCGTGGTCCTGTTGTTCTGTCGTTCAGGTTGGCGGGCCGGGCCGACAGCAAGCGGGTCCGGGCATTGGCGTCCGCCGATCGCGCTCGGCAATCAGTTCAAGGCCTTCAGCAAGCACCTCCACCAATAGACCCAAACCTTACATTGGATTCGATCTTTCCATCATACGTCGCGGAAATTTTGTTGCTGGTCAACGCCGCGGCGAGGCTTCACGCCACGCGATAGCCGGGTTAAATTGGGCGCAATCAACAAGGATTCCCGCGCATGACAGTCGTAGAGTTGAAACAGACCCCGCCCACAGGCCTGGTTACGTCGCAAATGCATGGAAGCGTGCTGCGCCTCGAGATGAACAACCCGCCTGCAAATGCGCTCTCGATTGCCATGATGCAGGCGCTGATGGATGCGTTTGAAGCGGCCCGCGATGACGGGGCGGTTCGGGTGATTGTGCTGGCCTCGGCAACCCCGGGCAAGCTGTTCTCGGCTGGTCATGACCTCAAGGAACTCACCCTGCATCGCGCTGATCAAGACAGGGGCAGGGCGTTTTTTGCGAAAACCATGAAGCTCTGCGCCGAGCTGATGCAGGCAATCGTCCACCTTCCCAAACCGGTGATTGCCGAGGTCGATGGTCTGGCCACGGCCGCGGGCTGTCAGCTGGTGGCATCCTGCGATCTGGCGATCTGTACCGACACCGCGGCCTTCTGTACGCCGGGCGTCAACATCGGCCTGTTCTGCTCCACGCCGATGGTGGCGCTGTCGCGCAATGTGAACCGCAAGCAGGCCATGGAAATGCTGCTGACCGGCGAAACCATTGATGCCTCGACCGCGCGCGAGTTCGGTCTGATCAACCGCATCGTGCCGCGCCAGTACCTCAATCAGGTTGTCATGAAATACGCCGAAATCATTGCTTCGAAATCACCTTTGACGGTCAAGATCGGCAAGGAAGCCTTCTACCGTCAGGCCGAAATGTCGCTTGAGGAGGCTTATGAATACACCGCAGGCGTGATGGTCGAAAACATGATGATCCGTGATGCCGAAGAAGGCATCAACGCCTTCATCACCAAACGCATGCCGGAATGGACGGGGGAGTGACTGCGCGACGTTGATGGACTTGAAAGGAAACTATGGCTACATTATCTCAGGTTTCGAATGGAGCTTTAGGAACATGCATCGATTTGTGATCAAAGACGGGCAGCCTGACAGCAACAAGCCTAATCAACCCAAGCCGGGACAGTACGGCCCGTCCCCAGTATATCTTTAGACACCTGCGCAGCTAACAGGTAAGCATTAATCCCGCTTACATTGGTCAGGTTGCCATCTGGTTGTCGCGTTCAAGCTCTGCCTTGCGGGCGCAAAGACGCCTGTCTTGAGAAATGTTCATAAGGTCCTCCAACACAATCATTGATTTCTCGGCCAGAATTGTGGCTTGTTCCACCATTCGGAACATATCCTTTATCATCAACAATTTCCGGTCCCTGTCGTAAGATTTGAACTCGGCGCTCCGCAATTCGATAACGAAATTGTCCATAACAGCCAGGTGGTGGTAAAATTGGACGACCAGGGGGATTTCCTCGCGCCCGAGCGCGGCAATCTCTGCTTTGATTGATCCGAATATCTCAGGGCCGGGATACCTGCTGAAATGGGGAGAGTAGTCTTTATTCCCTTTGGTTCTTAGCTTATTTTCGATGATCGGGATCGTTTCTTCCTGATTTGGTGCCTTTTTGAGCATCAACCATTGGACTTCAATCTCTGCCCGAATGGCGGCCCGCAGGTCGTTGCGTTTTTCCCGGCGAAGCAGGTATTGTTTGGTCAGCCAAGCAAAGATTGCAGCAAATCCGGTGAGCGCCACGCTTGCGAACCCAAGCACACCGGTTATGGTTGCTGGTATGTGTTTCGCATCGCTGATCCCTAGCCATGAAATTACATCCATCATCATTCGGTGCAATCCAGTCTTGCCGGGTTGGTAGGAACTGTGGGACGATTATTCAACCAAAGCGCGTAAAGATCAATGTTTGAACCCCACATCACAATGATCACGCTCGGTGTCGCCGATATCGCCGCCTCGACCGCTTTTTACCAGCGCCTCGGGTTCAGGCGCTCATCTGCCTCCAACGATAATGTGACCTTCTTTCACACCAATGGCACCGTGCTGGGCCTGTTCGGCCGCGATGCGCTGGCTCAAGACGCCGGGATCGAGCCAACGGCGAAGCAGGGTTTTGAAGCTGTTTCGCTGGCGCACAACCTGGCGTCACCCGAAGCCGTGGATGCCGCCTGGGATTTTGCTGTCGAATGTGGGGCTACACCCGTAAAAAGGCCGGAAAAAGTCTTCTGGGGTGGCTATTCGGGCTATTTCGCAGACCCGGACGGACACCTGTGGGAACTGGCCCACAATCCCTTCGCGCCATTGGACGAAAACGGCCATATGGGCTTGCCAGACTGACCGCTGATCAGGACACGAGGGCGCTCTACCGGCGTCTAAAAAACTCGTTGTCGTCATAGTCGGGCCGGAAACACCGCAACACCGCGCAGGAATTCGTGTCCTTGGCCGGAACAGTTGCCCGCTGGGTCACCTCGCCCTGCAGGCAGGAATTGGCGTTGGCCACGTAGCGATCATACAGGGTGATCCCGGGCGTTCGCTTGGAGGGATAGCGCAGAATGGCAGCTCCTTCATTGGCAAGTACCTGCTTGATCGCGGCACAACTCTGTCCGGTGGTCTGTATGCGGCTGATGGCCGAGGCCGGACCGGCGAGCGCCACTGTTGCGACGACCGAGAATAGGGCAATTCCGAGTCTCCGTTGCATCTCAAGCTCCTTGGTTAGCTGACTGGGGATTAAGCACTCAATGTGGCGCTGCTGTGGTGCCGGCACAGGGACTGCGTCTGACAATTGCGTGATCCGCGCAAGCCGGGCTGGCAGAACGCATTACGGGCAAGCGGCGATACTCTGCGAAGACCTGATGCCTTGACGCGGCAGGAGCCGGTTGCGACAACCTCGACAGACCGAGCCGGAACATGTCCCATGAATCACGAGACTTATGACAATGCCTACATCTCCGGAATCCTGCAGTCGGTGAGGACCATTGCGGTTGTCGGCGCGTCCGCCAATGACGTGCGCCCGAGCTATTTCGTGATGAAATACATGCTCGACAAGGGATACCGGGTGATCCCGGTCAATCCGGGGCAGGCGGGCAAGGAAATATTGGGGCAGCTGAGCTATGCGCGGCTCGGCGAAATCCCCGGACCAGTCGACATGGTCGACATCTTCCGCGCCTCCGGCGCGGTACCCGGCATTGTCGAGGAAACCCTGTCGCTCGATCCCTTGCCCAAGGTGATCTGGATGCAATTGACCGTTCGCCATGACGAAGCCGCAGCTCGCGCCGAAGCTGCCGGCCTTCAGGTGGTGATGAACCGCTGCCCCAAGATCGAATATGCGCGCCTGTCGGGCGAAATCGGCTGGAACGGCGTTAATTCGGGCGTGATCTCGTCGCGCAAGCCGGTGATGCGGTCCGGCTTCCAGAGTTATGGGCTGCGGATCAAACCGGACGGCCGCGACAACGGCTGACGGGCCTGAGCGCAGGGGGACTCTGCCGATTTGACGCCACAGTTTCAGTCCATCGCGGGGACGCAGCTGCGTGCTGTGCTTCAATTGCGTGATCTCGCGATGTGAAATTGTTCAGGAGCCGCCGATGATCCGGATCTTCAAACTGATGCGCACCACCGCGTTTCTCGCAGTTCTGTGCGTGTCGCTCGCCACCACATCTTTAAGTCTCGGGGTCTGGGCAGTGTCGCTGACGGCACAGGTCACCACCATGACCGCGAGCGCCGCTGCCGCAGCCATTGCCCATCGCAAGGCGATTGCCGCAGCGGTGCTGCGCACCAAGGCCAAGGCGCGGCTCCGGCGGGCCCTGGTAGTGGTGCCGGTGGCAGGCATCGCCGCGGCCATTGCCTTCGAGCGCGAGGACTATCTTGAATGGAAGCAGGACAATCCAGACGGCGATCTTGAAACTTATGGCTGCGAGGTGAGCGCGGTGTCGGCCGAGGTTGTCGATGACGTGCTGCAGGATCTTCCCGAACAAGTTCGCCCCTCGCGCGACTGGCTGCTCTCGCGCCTGCCCGAATGTGCGGATCCCGCTGCGCAGCTGTGAGGCGCGGCCCTGGCCCCGCCGCTTTTGCAGTCTTCGCTTTCACAGCTTGGATCTTTCGCAGCATGATTTTCCCCGATCGGTGCTGAAATTGCGCCTCAAGCATGTCCCTAGGCCTGTCGGCGCAAAATTCTTCTTTGACCAGCGCGCGGACATGCGGGATAAACGCCGCGACACCCAACACGGGCCGCAACCGGCCCCACAGGGCACAAGGGGAGAGGTCCATGTCGAACAATCAACCAGGTTTCAACACGCTTGCCATCCATGCCGGTGCGCAGCCAGATCCGGCCACAGGCGCGCGCGCCACGCCGATCTACCAGACCACCAGCTTTGTTTTCGAGGATGCCGATCATGCTGCCTCGCTGTTCGGCCTGAAAGCCTTCGGCAACATCTACACCCGCATCATGAACCCGACACAGGCCGTGCTTGAAGAGCGTCTGGCGGCGCTTGAGGGCGGCACCGCAGCCCTTGCCGTGGCTTCTGGCCACGCTGCGCAACTGCTGGTGTTCCACACCATCATGAGCCCCGGCGACAACTTCATCGCCGCCAACCGGCTTTACGGTGGTTCGATCAACCAGTTCGGCCAGTCCTTCAAATCCTTCGACTGGCATGTGCGCTGGGCCGATCCGGCCGATATGGCCAGCATCGAGGCCCAGATCGATGATCGCACCAAGGCGATCTTCATCGAGAGCCTTGCCAACCCGGGCGGCACCTTTGTTGACATCAACGCCATAGCCGAAGTCGCGCGCAAGCACGGCCTGCCACTGATCGTCGACAACACCATGGCCTCACCTTATCTCATCCAGCCGATCGAGCATGGCGCCGACATCGTGGTGCATTCGCTGACCAAGTTCATCGGCGGCCACGGCAACTCGATGGGCGGCGTGATTGTCGACGGTGGCTCCTTCGATTGGTCGAAATCCGGCAAATACCCGATGCTCAGCGAGCCGCGGCCTGAATATGGCGGCATGGTGCTGCATGAAACCTTCGGCAATTTTGCCTTTGCGATTGCCTGCCGGGTGCTGGGCTTGCGCGATTTCGGCCCCGCCATCTCGCCGTTCAACGCCTTCATGATCCTGACCGGCATCGAGACCCTGGCGCTGCGCATGCAGCGCCACTCGGACAACGCGCTGGAAGTGGCAAACTGGCTGGCCAAGCACGACAAGGTGGCCTGGGTGTCCTATGCCGGCCGTTCCGAGCATGAGAACCACGCGCTGCAGCAGCGCTATTCGCCCAAGGGCGGTGGCGCGGTGTTCACCTTTGGCCTGAAGGGCGGCTACGACTCCGGCGTCAAGTTCGTCGAGGGCCTTGAGATGTTCTCGCATCTGGCCAATATCGGCGACACCCGCTCGCTGGTCATCCACCCGGCCTCGACCACCCACCGCCAGCTCACGCCCGAGCAGCAGGTGGCTGCCGGCGCCGGTCCCGACGTGGTGCGTCTCTCGGTCGGCATCGAAGACGTCAAGGACATCATTGCCGATCTGGAGCAGGCGCTCGCCAAGGCCTGATCGCGGATGTGAAGGTTGAGATTGAATGGCCCGGCCTCAAAAGCCGGGCCGTTTTGCGTTCTGGGCCGTGTTCCAAGGTCTTGCCCGCCAAGGCTTCAGCTGGTTCTATTGCGCAGGCAAATGACCGAGCCGGAGCTTTTCACAATGCGCCTGAGTTTTTCTGTCCTGATCTTGTGTCTGATGGTCTTCAGTCCCGCCCGGTCGGAGACACTCACCTCGATCCCGTCCGCCAGCATTGATGACCCAAAATCCTTCTGGCGGGCGGCTATGGAAGAGTTTTACGGCCCTTATGACAATCGCCGCAAATGCTGGGTTGCCGCGCGCGCAGCCGAACCGCTGTGCATGCGCCCACACCTGTTGTCCACCGTGATCGAAGACGGCGTTCCGACGCTTTATGCCGCCATGGCCGGCTACGCGATCACCCCCGAGGGTGGGCATGCAGACTGCCATGCCTGTTCGGGCAAGCTTGGCCTCGTCATTCTCAGGCCGCGGGGAGACAGGCTGGCCCTGGTAGCCAGCAACGATCTCACCACCGATGCCGGCTCCTGGGGGCAAGTGCCGCCGGAGGAGGCCTTCCGTGTTGTCGAACTCGGGAAGAACAATCACGGCTGGCTGATGGAGTTCTATTACACCGGGCAGGGTTACACCGAGGGAGGCGTCGGGGTCTTTGGTGCGATCGGCGACAGGGTGCTCGATCTGGGTTTCATATCGACCCATTCCGACAATAGAGGAACCTGTGGCGACGGATTGGGTGTCTGCTACAAGTACAGCTATGAGATTCTGAACGATCCAACTGTATCAGACGCCCGGTTTGGCGATCTGATCGCCCGCAAGCTTGAAAGCTCCAAGCGCGGCGCACCGGCAACGGTCCGGGTGCAGTTCTCGGAAAGCGACTTGAAGTACCTCACACCGCCCGACCTTGAGGCGGCGCTCGGCAATTGAGCCGCGTCCGTTTGATCTCTCTCAACGCCCCGTGGTGCAAGAGCGGCTAGGTTGGGTTTCCAAATAATGGAGGTCCCCGATGTTCTGCAAAGCTGCATCCTGCGCAATTCTGTTTTCCGTATTCCTGCTGGGCTCCGCACCCGCTATCCAGGCCCAATCGGCCAATCCTGCCTGGCTAGACCAGCTGTCCGAACAACTGGCGATCGAGAAGGACTGCGCCGTCGACTATTTTCTCAACATGCGGGAAGGCGAGCTCGCGGGACGGCTGACGTTCGAGGCACGCGCGCAATGCGCCGATGGCCGTCAGTTCGACGGATCGCTGACCGAGCCTGCGGAAGAATTCACCATCAGTGAATGCGGCGTTCAGGTCTGTTGAGAACCGTCGCTTGGCGAGGGATGCGACATATCTTCAGCCAGCCACGCCATCCGGTCGCAGAACCACAGCTTGAACATTGAGGCGAGCATCGCGCCGAGAAATGCGGACCAGGGGTTGAGCACCCATAGGCCGTAGGCGACCGGGATCAACGAGAGCCCTGAAAGCAGCGAAAGGACAAGTGCCCCACGCGCATGGTGTTGCGGAATCGGCATCGTCTTGCGCGCCAGCCAGTGGCGTTCTCCTAGCACCGCTTTCGACGCCCAGCTCTTAAGATCGGTCGGTGGCGGAAAGGCACGTGGATTGACAAGCGTCCACGCAATCAGCCCGGCCACAGGAGCCAGGCACCACCAGCCTATCCAGACGCGTGACCAGATGGCGAGCGTCAACAGAAGCAGGATCGGAACCCGGGTCCAGAAACTCAAGGGATTGGCATGACGCGCCCAGGTCGCGTCACTCATCATCATCGATTGTTCAATTGCTTTGTCGAGTCGCATGGGTCCATTATCGAGATGTTGAAATGATTTGGTGATTTGCCATGAGCCTAGAGAAAATAGTCCCCGTTGTCCCTACCGTCGAGCCGGAGGTGTCGAGCCCCGATCCGCAAAAGGTCATAGCCGGCAATCCCGTCCACACCACATGGAACCTGGAGGAACGAGACGGGCTCTATTGCGGCATCTGGCAGTCGACGCCGGGCAAGTGGACGATCTCCTATGACGAGTGGGAATATTGCCGGATTCTCGAAGGCGTGTCGGTGATTTCCCAGGATGATGGTGACGCTGTCACGGTCAGGGCCGGGGACAGTTTTGTCTTGCGGCCGGGCTTCAAGGGAAGCTGGGAAGTGATTGAAACGACTCGAAAAGACTATGTCATTCGCTTGTGAGGCCGGGGTATGAGCAAAAGCGCCGCAGACGCACCTCGCGGGCACCGTGTTCTGGTCCTGGGAGGCACCGGAACCATTGGCCGCGCAACGGTCCGCGCGCTTGTTGATCAAGGCCATGAGGTCGTGTGTTTCGTCAGGGGCAAGCCTGGCGGCGAACCCGCTCCCGCACAGTCAGCACGCGGCGATTGGCCGGTCGGCGTCAGTGTCCGCCATGGTGATATCACCGATCCGCTGAGCTTTGCGCGTGATGGAATCTGTGGCGAGACGTTTGACGCATTGGTCTCTTGCCTGGCCTCGCGCACCGGTGCCCCGAAGGACGCCTGGGCGATCGATTGCCAGGCCCATTCGAAGGCCCTGAAGGTCGCAACAGAGGCGGGGATCGGGCAGATGGTGCTGCTCTCGGCGATCTGTGTGCAGAAGCCGCTGCTCGAATTCCAGAAGGCCAAACTCGCCTTCGAAGCCGAATTGATGGCTTCGGGGCTGACCTATTCAATCGTGCGTCCCACAGCCTTTTTCAAATCCCTCTCAGGACAGATCGAACGGGTCCGCAAAGGCAAGCCGTTTTTGTTGTTTGGCGACGGTGAGCTCACCGCCTGCAAGCCGATCAGCGACCGCGATCTGGGACAGTTCATCGCAACTTGCCTGAAGGACGAATCCCGCTGGAACCGGATCTTGCCGGTCGGCGGTCCGGGGCCGGCCATCACCCCGCGTGAGCAGGGCGATAAGCTGTTTGCGCTGCTCGGCAAAGAACCGAAATTCAAACATGTCCCGGTGGCGATGATGGATGTCATCATCAAGCTGCTGTCCGTTGCCGGGCATGTGTCGCCACGGCTTGCGGACAAGGCCGAACTGGCGCGGATCGGCCGCTACTACGCCACGGAATCCATGCTGGTTCTTGATCCGGCAACAAACCGCTACGATGCGGATGCAACACCATCCTTCGGTTCCGACACGCTGTTTGACTATTACGAGCAGATGCTCCGCGGCGGAGCCTCGGTCGAGCGCGGCGACCACGCGGTGTTCTGACGCCCAGAATTTGCGATGAGAAGTGGCGGCTTGAAACTCAGGCCAGCCGTCTTTCCATCTGCGCATCCAGTGCCGCTTCAAACTGAGCGGGCGGCATCGCCTCCGACAGTGCCCGCAAGAACAGTTGCGCCTGCGTTTCCGGTGCCAGGCCTCCGGATGGGGGATCGCGGTCGAGATTGGTCGGGAATGAATAGCCCTCCGCCGCACTGCAGATCGCGGCTTTCAATCCGTCGGAAGCAATCGCCCCATTCGCCTTCGCCGCATTTACGTGCGGATAGAGCAACCGGCACATTTTCGCCCGGTCAATGCTTTCCATCGCCCGGCCAAAGGCCGAAGAGACCTGCAGCAGATTGACCATGCGGTGGATATCCGTGGTCAGATTGGCCCCGGCGGCATGAAACAGGGCCGGATTGAAGAACACGGCATCGCCCTTTTCGAGCGGCAGCTGGATGCAATTCTCTTCGAAATAGGCCCGGAACTCGGGCCGGCGCCAGGCAACATAACCCGGCCGGTAGAGCTGCGAAAACGGCAACAGCTTGGTCGGGCCGCTCTCGATTGGCATGTCGCAATGGGCAATCGCGCCCTGAAGTGTCAGCGCCGGCGACAGGTCATGCACATGCGCGGGATAAGTGGCGCTGATCTCCGCGGTCTGGAAACCCAAATGATAATCCCGGTGGGCCTGTTGTGCCTGGCCACCCGGATGCACCAGATTGACCTGCGCGGTCATCTGGTAGTTCGGCCCCAGCCAAGCCTCGCAGACCGCATCAATGGCGGGATTGGCGAAATAGCGCAGGAAAATTCCGGGCGACGCTTCGCAGAGCTTTTGCAGCGAGTTCCAGATGCGGTCATTTGCGCCCGCGGTGGCGAAATGATCCGCCCCGCCGCCATTGTGCTCTTTCTCGCTCGCGATGATGCCGTCAAACAGGCTGGTCGCCGTATCAATGGCCTCAAGATACGTGCAGGCGTGCTTGAGAACCAGCACGCCTGAACTCGACAGCAGGACTTCTGCCCATTCCGCCATCAATCCGCGCCGGCTGCCGGGATCGCCGAGCACGGCGGCAAGCCGCTGCACGTCGTAAATCGGAACATTGCGCTGGGCATCATCTGCATGAGGCGTCATGCTGCGGTCGAGGCTTTGCTCCACAAGCGCCCGGAAATGCGCAAGATCGCAGTCGTCCTCACTGAAATAGCCGCTGCGGCGCTGATCAATCACGGTCATGATGTCCTCCTCCAAGGCCTCAAGACGGTACCCTAGCAGCGCTGAACTGACAGTCTACACAATCAGGCTTTCCAGCCCATGGAAATGATAGCTGTCCCGGTAGCGCGGCGGTGCCTGCAGAGCCAAATCGGGCCGCCGGTCGAACAGCACGGCAAGCGACTGCTGCAGCTCAAGCCGGGCCAGCGGCGCGCCGATGCAAAAGTGCAGACCGGCGCCGAAGCTCACATTTTTCTGGTCCGGGCGGCCCGGCCGGAACTCATGCGGCGCTTCAAAGGCGGACGGATCACGGTTGGCGGCACCCAGAAGCAATGCCACTTGCTCGCCGGGCTTGAGCGTTACCGGACCCAGATCAATTTCCTCATAGGCATAGCGGGTGAACATGTGCAGCGGCGCATCGTAGCGCAGGGCTTCCTCAATGGTGGCTGCGGCGAGGTCCGGCGTCTCGAAAAACCGGCGCGGATCGCCGCCTTGTTCCAATATGGTTTTCACCGCATTGCCGGTCTGGTGAACGGTCGCCTCATGCCCGGCATTGAGCAGCAGCACGCATGTGGAAATCAGCTCGTCGTCCGAGAGCTTTTCACCGGTGTCGCGCACCGCAATCAGCGCTGAGAGAAGGTCGTCAGCGCCATTGTGCCGATGCTCCTCGATATGGGCTGTCAGAAAGGCACCGAACTCGGCGGATGCGCGGTTGGCGCGCTCCTCGGTCTCATGGGCGCGATGCGGCACATACATCTCGCACATGGCGTGCGACCAGGCCAGAAGTTCATTGCCACGCTCGACCGGTACGCCCAGCAATTCGCAGATCACCGTGAGCGGGATCGGTGTGGCGAACCCGGGCAACAGGTCGACAGGCTGGCCCGAGGGCAGGGCGTCAACCAGCTCTTGAGCCAGTTGGCTGATCCGCGGCCGCAGCCGTTCAACCGAGCGGGAGACGAAGGCGCGGTTGACCAGCGTCCTCAGCCGCGTATGGACCGGAGGTTCGCGCTCGAGCAGCGACCCGCTCTCGATCCGGTCGAAATCGGTAAGGTGGTCGCGGCCTTGGACCGGGTTCAACGGCGCGCCCCAGCGGTTCTCACGGCCGAGCCGCCGGTCGCGCAACAGCGCATTGACCTGATCATAGCCGGCTGCGCACCACATGCCGTATTCCTGCCAGTAAAAGACAGGAGATGCGCGATGCATCTCGGCATAGAAGCGGTAGGGATCCTGAACGAAATCAGGATCTTTGGGGTTCTGGGAGATGGAAAGCGCGTGTGGTGTCATGATTGCGGTTTAGCGCGGTTTGAGGCGCGGTTAAATCTGCGTTTTCAAATTCATCTGACTTCCTCACAACAGCAAAAGCCGCCCAGGTCGTCCCGGACGGCTTGTGTGATTTGCTTTTGCACTGATTGTCTCTAGTGGCAGCGTCTCTTGCCTGACACTTGCACCCAGGCGGATGAGGCGGGGCGGACCTCGACTGTGCGGGCCACGGTTTTGACCACGGCCGGCACATGCCGGGCGACTGAGCGGGCAGGCTCGATCACCACCGTGCGGGTGCGGTGGGCATAGCGTGCCGGGATCCGCTCATGCACGGTGCGCGCCGGATGGACTACCACCGTATGTGCCTGGGTGGCATATTGCGCCGGATGCACCACCTTGCACAAGGTCTTGGCACCGTTGACATAACGCCATTCCCATCCCACCGACTTGTGCCGAACCAGCACTTTCCGGTGAACGGTCTTGGTCACGGCCGGAACGTGCCGGGCGATGACCTGCTCGGGCTGAACCAGAACCTTCTCCGTCACCTTGCCGTAGCGCGCCGGAATGGTTTCATGCACGACACCTGCCGGACGAACCACCACCTGCTGGTGCACGGTCTTGTGGACCGCCGGCTGATGAACCTGCTGGTAGCAAGCCAGCGACTTGCCGCCGGCAAATGCCGGCGAGGCGATCGATGTTGCCAGAAGGCCTGCAACAACCCCTCGCAGTATCGGCTTGATTGCACTCATGACACACTCCCAAACTCTTGCGGCAACGGAGCTCAATGTGCCGTTTCCGCTAATCCTCCTTTCACTTTGACGCATATTGATTGGGCAGGAAAGAGAAAGCTTAACCTGTCGTTAACGCTGCTGGTTAACAACGGTGGGCGGTTCTTTCGCCATCTTGCGTCTTGAAGGGCCGGGGGGGCACACTCTATGTAGAGTGTTCAATATGACTGATTCCCGGCGGGCCAAGGCGTCCGCGGGGCCTTATGACAAGGGAAGCTTCATGACAAATCCAGTCGATACCGCCATGGCACTGGTGCCGATGGTCGTCGAGCAGACCAACCGCGGCGAACGGTCCTACGACATTTTCTCGCGCCTGCTCAAGGAACGCATCATCTTCATCACCGGTCCGGTGGAAGACCACATGGCGACGCTTGTCTGCGCCCAGCTTCTGTTTCTCGAAGCCGAGAATCCGAAGAAGGAAATCGCACTCTACATCAACTCGCCCGGTGGCGTGGTGACGGCAGGCATGGCGATTTACGACACCATGCAGTTCATCAAGCCGGCGATCTCGACGCTTTGCGTCGGCCAGGCCGCGTCAATGGGATCGCTGCTGCTGTGTGCCGGTGAGAAGGGCATGCGCTTTGCAACCCCCAACGCACGGGTGATGGTGCATCAGCCATCAGGCGGCTTCCAGGGCCAGGCCTCCGACATTGAGCGCCACGCCCAGGACATCATCAAGATGAAGCGCCGGCTCAATGAGGTCTACGTCAAGCACACCGGTCAGGACTACGAGACTGTTGAAAAGACGCTTGACCGAGACCACTTCATGACCGCTGAGGAAGCGCTGGAGTTCGGTCTCATCGACCGGGTGTTCGACAAGCGCGAGAACATCGAAGCCCCGGCAGAAGGCTGACCAGGGCTTCATGAGGCAACGAATTTTAGCCACTGCGCCGTCCTTGCAACACGATTCTGTGTGTCTGGGTTGGCGCTCTGGCTGGACCGCGCTACTATTCAGCGTTAAGTCTATATTCAATTTCTCGGGCGTAGCATCGTCAAAAGTGATGGGGATTCGTTGCCAAAGGCGCCAGGTGTTGATTACCTGATGGCCGGATTTGTACCCCGAAATTGCCTTTCCGCTCAGATGCCCAGGCGTCAAGGGCGGGCAGGCTCCACACATCCGGGCGGAATCGTCCGGATCGCGGGAAGGAAAGTGAAATGAGCAAGGTTAGCGGCAGCAACGGCGGCGACTCCAAGAATACCCTTTATTGCTCTTTCTGCGGCAAGAGCCAGCATGAAGTGCGCAAACTCATCGCCGGTCCAACCGTGTTCATCTGCGATGAATGCGTGGAATTGTGCATGGACATCATCCGCGAGGAAAACAAATCCTCGATGGTGAAGTCGCGGGACGGCGTTCCCACTCCACAGGAAATAATCGCCACCCTCGATGAATATGTGATCGGCCAGCATCAGGCCAAGAAGATCCTGTCTGTGGCGGTGCATAACCATTACAAGCGCCTCAATCACTCGTCGAAGTCGGGTGAAGTGGAACTGGCCAAGTCCAACATCTTGCTCGTCGGCCCGACCGGTTGCGGCAAGACCTATCTGGCCCAGACGCTGGCGCGCATCATCGATGTGCCCTTCACCATGGCCGATGCGACAACACTGACCGAAGCCGGATATGTCGGTGAGGATGTCGAGAACATCATCCTCAAGCTGCTCCAGTCGGCCGATTACAATGTCGAGCGTGCTCAGCGCGGCATCGTTTATATCGATGAAGTCGACAAGATCTCGCGCAAGTCGGACAATCCTTCGATCACCCGCGACGTGTCGGGCGAGGGTGTCCAGCAGGCGCTGCTCAAGATCATGGAAGGCACGGTTGCCTCTGTGCCGCCGCAGGGCGGCCGCAAGCATCCGCAGCAGGAATTCCTGCAGGTCGACACCACCAACATCCTGTTTGTCTGTGGCGGCGCTTTTGCCGGCCTCGACAAGATCATCTCGGACCGCGGCGAAAAGACATCAATCGGTTTCTCGGCAAGCGTCCGCGCTCAGGATGAACGCCGCGTGGGCGAAGTATTGCGCGCGCTCGAGCCGGAAGATCTGGTCAAGTTCGGTCTGATTCCGGAATTTATCGGCCGCTTGCCAGTGCTTGCGACGCTGGAAGACCTCGATGAATCTGCTCTGATTCAGATCCTGACCGAGCCCAAGAACGCCTTGGTCAAGCAGTATCAGCGCCTGTTTGAAATGGAAGATGTGGAACTCACATTTCACGAAAGCGCGCTTCAGGAAATCGCCAAGCGCGGCATCATTCGTGCGACCGGAGCGCGCGGGCTTCGCTCGATCATGGAAAAGATCCTGCTCGACACAATGTTCGAGCTGCCGGCTCTGGAAGGCGTGCGTGAAGTGGTCATCTCCGATGAGGTGGTCAATGGAAACGCCCGCCCGCTCTACATCTATGCTGAGCGTGATGACGAAACCAAGGATTCGGCTTCAGCCTGACCGCCACCTGATGGTTCTTGAAAAACGGCGGTGCGCAAGCGCCGCCGTTTTGCATTGGGGCGGCCATGCTGGCAGAGCATTTTCAGCAAACTGAATTCTTGCCCCTGATTTTTTGATCCAGACAGGCTATCGCCCAGCCAATCGGGAATTGACCTGTGACAAGCGGCCGGGCTTGGCAAGTTTGCCGTGATTCCAGCTTCCCGCCACTTTCAATCTCTAATATCGTTTCGAATCGGTGACAGAGTGTTGCAGGCTGAGAATTGACTTGAAAACGGGTGCTGAGTTCTCCACTTAGACTTCTGAGGGCCATGTCCCTCGTCAAGGACGCCATGGATGGTTGCTGGACAGCCGGGACCTCCGCTCGCGTTGCCAATTGGTCCTGTCGGACCGGGCCGAAAGGGCCAGGAAAGGAAAATACATGCCGGATAAAAACGTGAGTTCATCACAGTCGCCCGCAGAGGCAGGTATCTACCCCGTTCTTCCATTGCGCGACATTGTTGTGTTTCCGCACATGATCGTGCCGCTCTTCGTGGGGCGCGAGAAGTCGATCCGTGCGCTCGAAGAGGTCATGGGGTCGGACAAGCAGATCATGCTGGCCACACAGATCAACGCCGGCGACGACGATCCGGATCCATCCGGGATTTACCAGATCGGTGCAATCGCCAATGTGCTGCAATTGCTCAAGCTGCCAGATGGCACAGTCAAAGTGCTTGTCGAAGGGCGTACCCGTGCCGAAATCGTCAGCTACACTGATCGTGAAGAATATTACGAAGCCCACGCTGTCGAACTCGCCGAACCCGATGAGGATGCGGTCGAGATCGAGGCGCTGTCGCGCTCCGTGGTCTCCGAGTTTGAAAACTACGTCAAACTCAACAAGAAGATTTCGCCCGAAGTGGTCGGCGCTGCAAGTCAGATCGACGACTACTCCAAGCTCGCCGATACGGTGGCTTCGCATCTGTCGATCAAGATTCCCGAAAAGCAGGACATGCTGTCCACCGTGTCGGTGAAGGGCCGTCTTGAAAAGGCGCTCGGCTTCATGGAAGGCGAGATTTCCGTGCTGCAGGTGGAAAAGCGCATCCGTTCCCGCGTCAAGCGGCAGATGGAGAAGACCCAGCGCGAATACTACCTCAATGAGCAGATGAAGGCGATCCAGAAGGAACTCGGCGACGGCGAGGATGGCCGTGACGAGATGACCGAGATTGAACAGCGCATCGCCAAGACCAAGCTTTCCAAGGAAGCGCGCGAAAAGGCCGACGCTGAGTTCAAGAAACTCAAGCAGATGAGCCCGATGTCGGCTGAAGCCACGGTTGTGCGCAACTATCTAGACTGGTTGCTGGGCCTGCCCTGGGGCAAGAAATCCCGTGTCAAGATTGATCTCAACGCAGCTGAGAAGGTGCTCGAGGTCGATCATTTCGGACTTGAGAAGGTCAAGGAGCGGATCATAGAGTATCTCGCCGTTCAGGCGCGGTCTTCGAAGATCAAGGGCCCGATCATCTGCCTCGTTGGCCCTCCCGGCGTCGGCAAGACATCGCTTGCGAAGTCCATCGCCAAGGCGACGGGCCGGGAATATGTGCGCATGGCCCTGGGTGGCGTGCGTGATGAAGCGGAAATCCGCGGTCACCGCCGTACCTACATCGGTTCGATGCCCGGCAAGGTCGTCCAGTCGATGAAAAAGGCCAAGAAGTCCAATCCGCTGTTCCTTCTCGATGAGATCGACAAGATGGGCCAGGACTTCCGTGGCGATCCGTCTTCGGCGCTTCTTGAGGTGCTGGATCCGGAACAGAACTCGACCTTCATGGACCACTATCTCGAAGTTGAGTACGATTTGTCCAACGTGATGTTCATCACCACGGCCAACACACTCAACATTCCTGCACCGCTGATGGACCGGATGGAGATCATCCGGATTGCCGGCTACACCGAGGATGAGAAGCTCGAAATCGCCCGCAGGCACCTGCTGCCGAAGTCGATCCGGGATCATGCCCTCAAGGATGCCGAGTTCGAGATCACCGATGAAGCGCTGCTCCAGGTCATCCGCACCTACACGCGGGAAGCCGGCGTGCGTAATTTCGAGCGCGAACTGATGAAGCTCGCACGAAAGGCCGTGACCGAGATCCTCAAAACCGGTGTGAAAGCCGTGAGCGTGACGGAAGACAACTTGGCTGATTATCTCGGAGTCCCGCGCTTCCGGTTCGGCGAAGCCGAAAGTGATGATCAGGTTGGCGTGGTCACCGGACTTGCCTGGACCGAGGTGGGTGGCGAGCTCCTGACCATCGAAGGCGTCATGATGCCGGGCAAGGGCAAGATGACCGTGACCGGCAACCTTCGCGACGTGAT
The DNA here is from genome assembly GCF_000154705.2 of Hoeflea phototrophica DFL-43. Lineage (NCBI taxonomy): Bacteria > Pseudomonadati > Pseudomonadota > Alphaproteobacteria > Hyphomicrobiales > Rhizobiaceae > Parahoeflea > Parahoeflea phototrophica. The sequence goes on from NZ_CM002917.1 coordinate 1,920,822, forward strand.
GAAGGAATCGATTTCGGCGGCGGCGTCCTATGTCCGCTCGCGCGCTGTCGATTTCGGCATCGAACCGCCGATGTTCGACAAGCGTGATATCCACGTGCATGTGCCCGAAGGGGCCACGCCGAAGGATGGACCGTCCGCCGGTGTCGCCATGGCGACTTCCATAGTCTCGATCATGACCGGCATTCCGGTTCGCCGTGATGTTGCCATGACCGGGGAAATCACCCTTCGCGGCCGAGTTCTTCCGATCGGTGGCCTCAAGGAAAAACTCCTTGCGGCACTGCGTGGTGGCATCAAGACGGTGATGATCCCCGAGGACAATGCCAAGGATCTCCCCGAGATCCCGGATAACGTCAAGAACGGGCTGGATATCATTCCGGTCGCCAGAATGAGCGACGTGCTCAAGCATGCGCTTACCCGTATGCCCGAGGCGATCACTTGGGATCCGGACGCAAAACCCGAGGCTGCGATCGCCGCGGATGTGGGTGAAGAAGGCGGCGCAACCATCGCGCACTGACCGTAATTGGCTTTGAGGCACAGAAATTGAACGGGCGGGATGTTATCCGGCCCGTTTTTTTGAATTGAGTTGTGAAAACTGCCCAAAAACCTTTGGTTTGCAAGGTGTTCGGTTGCGAAGCATCGCCAGATGCGTAGGATCACGGCATCGAACAAACTGAGTCGACTTAACGCCAGGAAAGGGACGGAAATGAACAAGAATGAACTCGTGGCCGCAGTTGCCGAGAAATCCGGCATCAGCAAGGGTGATGCAACTTCGGCTGTCGAAGCTGTGTTTGAGACCATCACCGGTGAACTGAAAAACGGTGGCGACGTGCGCCTTATCGGTTTTGGCAACTTCACTGTTTCGCGTCGCGAAGCCTCCAAGGGCCGCAACCCGCAGACTGGCAAGGAAGTTGATATCCCAGCCCGCAACGTGCCGAAATTCTCGGCCGGCAAGGGTCTCAAGGACGCCTGCAACTAAGCCAGATGCATCTTGTATCTGACTGAATTGAGCCCGGGGGATCTGATCCTCCGGGTTTTTTGTTGCTCTCACAGCTTGCGCTGACAGCGGCAAAACGATGTCTGGCTCAGCCGGGCCGGGCGCACACCACGGAATTTATAGAACTGACTTGACATGAGAACAAAAATAGAACATAAAATAAACATAAGCAGAAATTATGGGAGTTGACTATGACTGCATTTGCCCGCGATCTCGCCGCTTTCGTTTCCATGTCGCTGTTCGTTGCCAGTTTCGCCGTCGTCGCGATGGCGATCTAGAATACAACTCATCTTGCCCGGGTAAGTCTCAGACTTGCAGCATCCGGGCCGCTGCTGCCGCTTGAAGCCGTCCCGGTTTGGTGACTGGATTTCGTGAAGCGGGTTGTCAGCTTCAACAGCAATGGAGCAGGGCGCCTGGCCCTGCAGCGTTCCGCCAGCCTGAGCTGTGTGGAGCACCCCATTTTGCATCGTCACGGACTGGACTTTCAGGTTCATGTCCCCACAATTGAACCGTGAGTCTTTGTGCCGCCCCAAACGCGGCACAGACCCGGATCATTTGGCAGGGGATATTCATGGCGCGGGAAAGCAAATCGGCCACAATGTTGGCCAATCTGGCCTCAGAACCCGCGTCTCAGGCCAAGGATCAATCGGCCTCGGGCGAAGATGGCCAGGCTGGGTCCATCGGTGAATGGCCGGGCTTTGTACATTTGCGCGTGCATTCCTCCTACTCTCTTCTCGAGGGGGCGTTGCCGATCAAGACGCTGATCAAGCGCGCGCTTGCCGATGAGCAGCCGGCGCTTGCGATCACGGACACAAACAACCTGTTCGGCGCACTTGAGTTTTCGATCAAGGCCATGGAAGCCGGCATTCAGCCGTTGATCGGCTGCCAGCTTGATATCGACATGGAAGACGGGGCGGCCAGTGAGCGCCGCTCGCATCGCGACCAGCTGCAGAGACTGCCGTCCATCGTTCTCTATGCTTCCACGGCCACGGGATATGAAAGACTGACGGCATTGGTCAGCCGGGCCTATCTCGAAGGCGACAGCGTCGAGCGTCCACACATTCTCATGTCATGGCTGGAGGAGGGCGCGGACGGGCTGATTGCCCTGACCGGTTCTGTGAAGGGGCCGGTGGATCAATGCATTCGCGAGAGCCATCCCGATCGTGCTGCCGAGCGGCTCAACCGCCTCAAGACCGTGTTTGAAGATCGCGTCTATATCGAACTGCAACGCCAGCAGGGTTACGACCGGGCCCACGAGAGCAAGATGATCGCGCTGGCCTATGCCGCGGATGTCCCGCTCGTGGCGACCAATGAGGCCTTCTTTCCGACTCCGGATGATTTCGAGGCCCATGATGCGTTGATGGCCGTCGCCGCCAATGCGGTGATGTCGGACGACCGCCGCCCACGTCTGAGTGTCGACAATTGTCTCAAATCCCGCGCGGAGATGACCGCGCTGTTTGCCGATGTGCCTGAAGCACTTCGCAACACAATTGAGATTGCCCAGCGCTGCTCGGCGATTGTCGAAACCCGCCCGCCCATCCTGCCGCGCTTCACCGGCGGCGGAGAGGAGGATCCGGATGCAGCACTCGCGGCCGAAGCGGCGGAGCTTCGCCGGCAATCGGAAGAGGGGCTTGAACGCCGCCTTGAGCGGATTGGTCTGGCCGAAGGCTATACCCATGATGACTACCGGGAGCGGCTCAAGACCGAACTCGACATCATCGAGAACATGAAATTTCCCGGCTACTTCCTCATCGTGGCCGACTTCATCAAATGGGCCAAGGACCACGACATTCCGGTGGGGCCGGGCCGTGGTTCTGGTGCAGGTTCGCTGGTGGCCTATGCGCTCACCATCACCGACGTCGATCCGTTGCGGTTTTCCCTGCTGTTCGAGCGCTTTCTCAATCCCGCCCGTGTCTCGATGCCTGACTTCGACATCGATTTCTGCCAGGACCGCCGTGAAGAGGTAATCCGCTATGTGCAGAAGAAATATGGCCGTGAACAGGTCGGGCAGATCATCACCTTCGGAAGCCTCCAGGCGCGCGCGGCGCTGCGCGACGTCGGGCGCGTCCTGGAAATGCCTTATGGGCTGGTCGATCGCATCTGCAAGCTGGTTCCCAACAACCCTGCCAATCCAACCCCGCTGAACAAGGCCATCGAAGAAGAGCCGCGCTTTGCCGAGGAGATGGAAAAAGAGCCCGCCGTCGAGCGGCTGCTCGACATCGCGCAGAAGCTGGAAGGCCTCTATCGTCACGCCTCGACCCACGCTGCGGGCATCGTGATCGGCGACCGGCCGCTGTCGCAGCTGGTGCCGATGTACCGCGATCCGCGTTCGGACATGCCGGTCACCCAGTTCAATATGAAATGGGTCGAGCAGGCTGGCCTGGTCAAGTTCGACTTTCTTGGCCTCAAGACGCTGACTGTGCTCAAGACGGCGGTCGGCTTCATCGCCAAGCGCGGCATTACCATTGATCTTGAAGGCCTGCCGCTGGACGATCAGCCGACCTATGAGATGCTCTCGCGCGGTGAGACCGTCGGCGTGTTCCAGGTGGAATCAGCGGGCATGCGCAAGGCGCTCATCGGCATGCGGCCGGACCGGATCGAGGACATCATCGCGCTTGTGGCGCTCTATCGTCCGGGGCCAATGGAAAACATCCCGGTCTACAACGCCCGCAAGCACGGCGAGGAGGAACTGGCTTCCATCCATCCCAAGATCGATGGCCTGCTGGCGGAAACCCAGGGCGTGATTGTGTACCAGGAGCAGGTGATGCAGATCGCCCAGGTGCTCGCCGGCTACTCGCTCGGTGAAGCCGACCTGTTGCGCCGCGCCATGGGCAAGAAGATCAAGGAGGAGATGGACAAGCAGCGGGCCCGCTTCGTCGAAGGCGCTGTTGAACGGGACGTCTCCAAACCCCAGGCCGACATGATCTTTGATCTTCTGGCCAAGTTCGCCAATTACGGCTTCAACAAGTCCCACGCCGCAGCCTATGGCATCGTGTCCTACCAGACCGCCTATCTCAAGGCGCATTATCCCGTCGAGTTCCTTGCAGCGTCGATGACGCTGGATATGTCCAACACCGACAAGCTCAATGATTTCCGCCAGGACGCCAAGCGCCTGGGTATCGAGGTGGCACCGCCTTCGGTGCAGACCAGCTTCCGCCATTTCGAAACCGGTGAGAACCGGATCTATTATGCGCTTGCTGCGATCAAGGGCGTAGGGGATGCGGCGGTCGAGCATATTGTCGAGGTTCGCGGCGACACCGAGTTTGCCTCGCTTGAGGATTTCTGTGTTCGCATCGACCCGCGTCAGGTCAACCGGAGAGTTCTCGAAAGCTTGATCACCGCCGGCGCGCTCGATTGCTTTGGCCTCGACCGCGCGGCTCTGGTTGCGGGGCTTGATCGTATCCTGGGCTTTGCCCAACGCGCTCAGGAAAACCGCATCAGCGGTCAAAGCGACATGTTTGGCGCAGGCGCCAGCGAAAGCGCCGAGACCATTCATCTGCCCGATGCCACGCCTTGGCTGCCGGCTGAAAAGCTCCACCGGGAATACCAGGCTCTCGGCTTTTACCTCTCCGCGCATCCGCTCGATTCCTATGCGGATCTGCTCAACAAGATGCGGGTTCAAAACTGGGCCGATTTTCAGGTTTCCGTCAAAGCCGGGGCAACCGCCGGGCGGTTGGCGGGAACGGTGACCAGCAAGCAGGAGCGCAAGACCAAAACCGGCAACAAGATGGGCATCGTCGCCTTCTCAGACAGTTCCGGCCAGTATGAGGCGGTGTTGTTTTCCGAAACATGGGCGCTGCACAGGGATCTGCTGGAGCCCGGCAAGTCGATCGTCATCACTGTTCTCGCAGAAGAACGCCCGGAGGGTGTTGGATTGCGTATCCAGACCGCGGAATCGCTCGAAGACCGGGCCGCACGCGGCCAAACTGCACTCCGGGTGTTTGTGCGGGATGCCAAGCCGATAAATTCTGTTTCCACCCACCTCAAGGCCCGCGGCGAGGGTCAGGTGTCGTTCATCATGATCAAGGATGGCGGCTGCCGTGAAATCGAAGTGACGCTGGCCGACCGCTACAAAATTTCCCCGCAAATGGCTGCCGCTCTGAAGGCGGCGCCGGGTGTTCTGGATGTGGAGCTGGTTTGAGCCGAACCTGTGATTTCAGGAAAGGGGCCTTTGAAGAAGGCGTTGCGCTGATCGTAGATATGGAAGAAGCAATATGCTCCTCCATGAAAGCGCAGCACCGTTCCACCATGGCAACGCGCGAGTACCGGTGCGTCGGATCTCGCAGAGAACATGCTCTTGATTGGGCGAGAAGCCGAGCGAACAGTTCTTGCGCGATTATCGGCCAACAAAGGAAGTCCGCGAAACCGGTCATGTAGGCGTTTTGCCGGCACCGCGGATCCGGGATGATCAGCGCGATGTTTGCAATGTCTGTCCCGCATGCCGGCCCTGCGGCGATCAATCCTGATCCGCCTGCCGCATCTTGCGCGAAGTGCCGAAGGTGTAGCCGGTTTCGACGATGTCACGGCCGAACTTCTGCCTTACCTTGTCGATCGCGCTTTCCGCCACGGCGCGCCGGGCGGCGGCTGGGTCAACCAGATCGGGCGGGTCTGCGAGCGCTGCATCGGTGAGCTCCGAGACCCCGATGCCGATCAGCCGAAACTTCTCGCTGCCCAGTTCGCGCTCAAGCAGGTGCAGCCCGGTGCGAAAGATCTTGTCTGCAAGCACCGTGGGGTCTTCGAGCTTGAAATTGCGTGTCCGGCTCTTGAAATCCGCGGTCTTGAGCTTGAGCACAACGGTGTGACCGGCGATGCCGGAGGCCTTGAGCCGCGCTGATACCTTTTCCGACAAGCGTCTGAGGATCGGAACAAGCTCCTCGGCGCCTGAAAGATCGGTGTTGAAGGTGGTCTCCGCCGATACGCTTTTGGCCCCTTCATTGGCATGGACCGTGCGCTCATCCTCGCCGCGGGCCAGATGGAACAACCGTTTGCCCATAACGCCATAGCGACGCATCAACACGTCCTGTTCCATGGTCTGCAACTGCCCGATGGTGCGGATGCCGTCGCGCTCCAGTGTTGCGGCAAAGGCCTTGCCGACGCCCCAGATCAAGGTGACAGGCCGTGGCCGGAGAAAGTCGAGCGCTTCTTGCTTGCCGATCACCGAAAAGCCGCGTGGCTTGTCGAGATCGGAGGCCACCTTGGCGAGAAACTTGCAATAGGACAGCCCGACCGACAACGTGATGCCGATCTCCGCCTCCACCCGTACGGCAAACTTTGCAAGCGTGCGGGCAGGGGTGTCCTTGTGCAGCCGCTCGGTGCCGGCAAGGTCAAGAAATGCCTCGTCTATCGAGATCGGCTGCACCAGCGGCGTCAGTTCCTCCATCATCTGCCGGACTTCACGTCCCACCCGCGAGTATTTTTCCATGTCCGGCTTGATAACCACCGCATCCGGGCAGGCATCGAGCGCCTTGAACATCGGCATGGCGGAACGCACGCCATGGATCCGGGCGATGTAGCAACAGGTGGAGACGACGCCGCGTTTGCCTCCGCCGATGATCACCGGCTTGTCCGCAAGCTCCGGGTTGTCGCGTTTTTCGACCGTCGCATAAAACGCGTCGCAATCCACATGGGCGAGCGTCAGCGCGTCAATTTCCATGTGCCGGATCAGTCGCGGACTGCCGCAGGCATGACAGCGCCGCACCCCGGCGCGGGCATGCGCGAGGCAATCCCGGCAAAAGCCGGGTACCGGATCGGACTGCGGCGGCGCTTGAGTCATTGGCTCGGTGAATTGAGAACAAAGGTTGAACATCGGCAGATTACGCAATAACTTTGCGACTCACAAGTCAGGAAAACCTGTCCTGCCGCGCTGGAGACTGTGACCGATGAGCCTTGATGTCCGTCCCGCAACAAGTGAAACCTGGCCCGCACTCAAGGCGCTTTTCGGCCCCCAAGGCGCCTGCTACGGCTGCTGGTGCAGCTATTTCCGGCTGGAGCCGAAGCTGCGCGAGGCCCTCGGCCGGGACGAGAAGGAGGCGCTGCTCAAGCAGGCGGCTGGCGAACCGCTGCCACCCGGCCTGATCGGGTTTGAGAATGGCGAACCGGTGGGCTGGGTTCAGGTTACGCCGCGCGCACACGTTCCGCGCTGGAACACACGCCGCACCGTGTCGCGTCCGCTGGAGGGCGATGATCCGCATGATCCGGGGATTTGGGCGATTTCTTGTTTTTTCATCGCCAAGCGCAAACGCGGTGAGGGGCTGAGCCATGGTTTGCTGGAGGCCGCGGTGGCGCATGCAACCGCTCACGGAGCCCGTGTTGTCGAAGCCTGCCCGATCGTTCAGGCAAAGCATTCAAAATCGGTTGGCCTGTTTGTGGGGGCCGCCTCGACCTTTGAAAGGGCTGGATTTTCGGTTGCGGCCGAGCGCAAGGCCGGGCGGCCGTTAATGCGCAAGGTGTTGGTTTGAAGAGCGGGGCGGGCAGTTCGCCGAGGCGGCAGTCTGATGGTTCAGGCGCCGGTGCTGCCTATGTGCGCGCTTATCAGTTCGACCGCATGCATCCAGTCCGAGGCGATATCCACCCCGTCGCCCGGATGCGGCGCCAGCGCGCGGAAGGTGTCATTGGCCATCAGATTGATCAGCAGCGTCTCGGGCACATGCGCCTTCACCGAATGCAGATTGACGAAGATGTCGTCAATGAAGACCAGCGGCTGGTCACGCGCGCCGTGCAGCGCCTTGACAGCCGGGCCCTTTGCCGCCTCGGTGGCGATCATCGGATAATCAAAGCCGTGCCGGCTCAGAAGGCTGCGCCGGATTGTCCGATGCCGCGGCGGCATGGCAGTCAGGAAAACGATGTCCGCCTTGCCGGAAAGCTCTGCCAAACTGTCCGCGGCGGCCTCGACAGGCGTCTGCCAGCCATCCTGCTCGGCAAAGAATGCCTCGAGAAGACGGTCGACTTCCTCCGCCGCGGTTTCACTTCCATCGGAAAGGCGAATTACATTGCCGGTGAGTCGAAACGAACGGGGCTGCAATTCATGGCCGTGCTCGACCAGAAATGCCTGAAACGGCGTGATGAACTCGAGCACCACTTCGTCGACATCGCAAACAATCAACGGCCGCTCACCAAGTCTCAGGGTGTCGTGTTCGGCATCCGGAATCGTGATCATTGTGTCTCGCTCGCGCCGCCAAGTGCCTGGAAAGCCCGTGTGACGATTTCAGGCTTGGTGTCGGTGGCGGCGCAGAAATCCATCAGCGTCGGTTCATGGCTCATCAAGAACCCCAGAACGCCTGCAAGAAATCCCGGTTCCTGCGCGGCATCGCGCAGATTGTTCGCCTCAAGCCCGGTGAGAGCCAGGAAACGGCCCATCAGTTCGGGCTCTCCGGCAAGCCATACAAGGACTGCGATCGCGGTATCTTCTGCGTCTGCCATGGGCTTGTTGACCTTGTCCAAGTTTATCTGCCGAATTGCAGACGTCGGATTACCACTTTTTCAACTTAATGAAACTAAGCTTGTTGTCAGGCATGACATCAGGCAGGCGTTTGTCTGTCTTTTGGCTCATATCAATGCCGGTGTTTGTGTCTGGTATTGCGCAAGACCAGAAGAAACGGGCAGTCAGCCGGTTCTGGCCGGGGATGGGGAACGGACATGACAAAACAGGTGATGATTGTTGAGGACAATGAACTCAACATGAAGCTCTTCCGGGACCTGATCGAAGCATCGGGTTACAAGACTGTCCAGACCCGCAACGGCATGGATGCGATGGATCTTGCGCGTCAGCATCGTCCCGATCTCATTTTGATGGACATCCAGTTGCCTGAAGTTTCGGGGCTGGAAGTCACCAAATGGCTCAAGCAGGACGATGACCTTCATGTGATCCCGGTCATTGCCGTCACCGCTTTCGCCATGAAAGGAGATGAGGAGCGCATCCGCCAGGGCGGTTGTGAGGCCTACATCTCGAAGCCAATTTCGGTGCCCAAATTCATTGAAACCATCAAGTCCTTTCTTGGCGATGCCTAGTCCCGGAGAATTTTTATGACTGCGCGGATCCTGGTGGTTGATGACATACCGGCAAATGTAAAGCTCCTCGAAGCCCGGTTGATGGCTGAGTATTTTGAGGTGCTGACTGCTGCTGATGGCATGACCGCGCTGTCGATCTGCGATCAGACCCAGGTTGATCTGATTCTTCTCGACATCATGATGCCTGGTATTGACGGGTTTGAAGTCTGCGAACGCCTCAAGCGAAATCCGCGTACCGCCCATATTCCGGTTGTGATGGTCACAGCGCTTGACCAGCCCTCTGATCGTGTTAGAGGCCTCAAGGCGGGTGCCGACGACTTCCTGACCAAGCCTGTCAATGATCTGCAGTTGATGACCCGGGTGAAAAGCCTTGTCCGCTTCAAGGCGTTGAGTGACGAGTTGCGGCTTCGAGCCGAATCCGCGCGCAGTCTCGACCTCGAGGCGCTGCTGGCGCCGCACCAGGGAAGCCTTGAAGAGCCGGGCCTTGTGTTGCTGGTGGAAAATCGCGCCAACGCCCAGGACCGTATGGGCCGCGCGCTCAACGGCGTTGCTGAGATCACCGTCATCGGCGATCCACAGGCTGCTCTCTTCGAGGCGGCCGAAAAACCCTATGAACTGATCATCGTGTCGTCCGCGCTCGAAGACTACGACCCGCTCCGGCTGTGCTCGCAATTGCGGTCACTGGAAAGAACACGCTTCATTCCGGTGCTGGTGGTGGCTGAGCAAGGCGAGGAGAACCTGGTGATCCGGGCGCTTGAACTTGGCGTGAACGATTACCTCGTCCGGCCGCTCGATCCCAATGAACTGGTCGCGCGCAGCGTTACCCAGATCCGCCGCAAGCGCTATACGGATTTCCTGCGCTCAAGCTTGACACAATCGGTCGAGTTTGCGGTCACCGATGCGCTCACGGGGCTGAACAACCGGCGTTATCTCGATACCCATCTTAACACGCTGGTCGAACGTTCCGCAAAACGCGACCGGCCCTTGTCGGTTTTGATCACTGACATCGACCACTTCAAGTCGATCAACGATGTTCATGGCCATGAAGGTGGTGATGACATTCTGCGTGACTTCGCCCGCCGGGTGCGCGGTGCGGTGCGCGGTGCGGATCTCGCCTGCCGTTATGGTGGTGAGGAGTTTGTTGTGATCATGCCCGACACCACACTGGACGTGGCAGCTCAGATTGCCGAGCGTCTGCGTGATGCGGTGGCAGCGGCGCCTTTCAAGGTAGCCGCCAGCGGTGCCAATGTCACATTGACAACATCCGTGGGCATCGCTGCGCTTGAGCCCAGCGGCGAGGATTCGGCCTCCCTGCTGCGCCGTGCAGATCAGGCACTCTACCAGGCCAAGAGCAGCGGCCGCAACCGTGTCGTTGGTGAAGCAGCCTGAGTCGCTGCCGTTCGAAGCCTAGCATTTAGCTTAAATGCCCATAAAAAAAGGCTTTTTTTGCCCCGAAATTAACCACAATCGTGGACAGTTTGGCGCATGGCTTAAGAAACTGTTGATTTTTCGGGGGATTGGTACAAAAGTTTATGGTGAAAATTGTGTGAACATCCTGACGTTGTTGCAGTTAATTGGCACAGTGAATTTGAATGCCCCATGATGTTCAGGTCCGCCGCATCTCCTGGGTCGTGGGGTGGCCGGTCAAGATTAAGTGCACAGTGGCATCCTCGTTCCACGCTCTTGTTTTGACCGGCCCTCGACACAAAAAACCCGCTTCCGTGAGGAAGCGGGTTTTTTGCTGTCTTCGAAAATTGGTCCCTAAGGGCCGGGAAGCAGATTACTTAATCTTGGCTTCCTTGAATTCCACATGCTTCTTGGCAATCGGATCGTACTTCGTTTTCACCATCTTGTCGGTGAATGTACGGCTGTTCTTCTTGGTCACATAGAAAAAGCCGGTGTCTGCTGTCGACAGGAGCTTGATCTTGATGGTGGTCGCCTTGGCCATGGTGTCTTGCCTTCTTCAAAAATGAAGCCGCGGACAGCACAGATGGCTCCACGGCGAAACTTGCGCGGAAACTACAAAAGCCGCGCTGAAAGTCAAGCCCGTTTTGGGCTCAACACCAGACGAAACAGCGTCAGAACCACATAGAGAGCGAAAAAGAACGCCAGAGCCCAGGCAAAACCGTGGTGGCCGGTCACATCCATGGCCACTCCGATGGTCTGAGGACCCACCAGCATGCCCAGTGCATAACAGAATACGAAGGCGGCATTGGCAGACGCCAGGTCCGAACCATGCAGCTTGTCACCCAGATGGGCCAGGCCGACGGTGTAAAGCCCGGCGACGCTGCCGCCCCAGAACAGCAGGATGATTGCCGTGAGCATCCAGTTGTGGATCAGGAAGGGCAGGGCCAGGGAACCCACGAGCCCGATAATGGCAAACAGCGACAGCAATCGGCGACGGTCCCCGATCCGGTCGGCTATCATGCCGATGGGAATCTGAAACAGGACGTTTCCCAGCCCGATCATGGTCAGCAGCAGCGCGCCTTGTGATTCGGTGAACCCGGTGCGGTTGGCATAGATGGGAAACAGCGACAGTCCGCCTGATTCGACCGCACCGAAAACAAACACCGCCGCAGTCGCCGTTGGCACCAGAAACACATAGCGCATGAATGGGAGATCAGTTGCTGATGAGCCGATGACCGGGTTTTCCTTCCGTGCCATCAAAACGGGAATCGCAGCGAGAAGGATGATGCCAGCGCCGATTGCGAATGGAAGGATGCCTTCTGAACCGACAATCGAGAAAATCAGTGGTCCCGCGGCAAAGCCCAGCGAAAGCACCGTGGCATAGATCCCCAGAACCAGCCCGCGCCGCGAGGGAGGCGCAGCGGTGTTGATCCAGAACTCCGAAAGGACGAACAGGATCGTGATAGCGCCATGGAAAATGATGCGCAGTGGAAACCACATCCACAGTGCTTCCGCGAAATAGAATCCAAGGGCACTGGCTGCCGCCGCGACAATGGCCAGCACCATGGTGGTCACCACCCCCAGACGCCGCGCAAGCCAGGTGGTCGCGGGTGCCGCAGCCATGGCCGCAATCCCGGCCATTGCCGAGTTGAGACCGATCATGCTCGAGGAGATGCCTCGTTTTTCAAGGATCACCGACAAGAGCGGCAAGCCAAGGCCAATGGCAATGCCGACAGCGGTAATCGACGCGATTGCGGCAATAAGAGCCGGCCAGTGGATGTCGTCGCGAACAACGGGCGCGTCAGGTGATGAGTGATCCATGTAAGGCGCCTAAATCAATTCCCGAACGAATCGCCCATTGCGATAGTAGTAAAACGGAATCTTTCTTTGAAAAGGTAAAGAATTGTCCGCGTCAAGCGCTTCCTGAAGGTCTGTGAGCACAACTTTGGTGATTCCGGGCAACGGATAGCCGTCATGCCGGTCTATCGGAAGCCATGTCAGGTCCTGCAGTTCATCGCTGTCTTGCACAGTTGTTGGATCGGCGTCGACCTCATCTGTGAAACAGGCAAAGAACCGGGTGTCAAACCGCCGCGGCATGCCCGGAGGTGTAATGGCGCGGGCAAGAAAGCGGAACGGCGAGACATCCGGGCAAAGATTCGCAGTATGATCGGCTGGCGTCAGCGACAGATGCGCTTCCTCCATCATCTCGCGCGCAGCGGCGACCGCCAGCCCACGCGCAGCGGATTCGCCAAACTGCGCAATGGTCCGCCGCAGCAACTGTTCCGTGACCTCGCCATGAAGTGGCTGTGCCAGCGTGGTCTTGTTGTCAGCCGCGTCGCGCCGGCCGCCGGGAAAGACATACATGGCGGGCATGAACGCATGGCCTTTGCCGCGTTTGCCAACCAGAACCCGGGGTGTTTTCTCCTGCCGGTCGATAAGAAGCAGGGAAGCTGCATCCTTTGGCCTGCGTGGCGGGTGGCGCATCTCACCACGCTTTGCAACGTCTTCGGTCAGAAGGTCTGCCTTGACCGAACCACCGGCATTCATCCTGCGTCCTCACCAACCGGCTCAAGCATGGCGTCATCATCCGTTCCGCTGAAACCGTGCATACGAAAAGCCCATTGCAATCCGATGACGCCGCCCTTGATCGGCTGCAGAAGCGCCAGCGACAGGATCACCGTTATCGGGATCCAGATCATCAGATGCTGCCAGCTCTCGAGAACGAGCCAGCTGTCAGTGGCCATGAAGCCGGCAACCACCACATGGCCGACGATGAAGATCGCCAGATAGGCAGGAAGGTCATCGGCGCGGTGATGATGCATCTCTTCGCCGCAGGACGCGCAGCTGTCGACCGATTTGAGATAGGCGCGGAACAGCTTGCCTTCGCCACAATTGGGGCATCGGCCAAGCAGACCGCGTTTGATGGCCTGGCTGGTGTTGCGGGGGTCTTGCTCAGGCTCGCGCCTGTCCGCTGCTTCGCCGCCAATTTCGAGCATAGCCATCTCCTTCGTTTGGCGCGGGTACGCAGTTTCCGCGGCCCGCCATCCGCCCATCATAACATCGTGTCACCGGCGACCGCGTGGCGGCCTTGTGCCGGGCTTTTTCGGTCCGCCACGCCGGGCACGGCCGGATTTGTGGAATGATCGTATCCCCGTGGGCATTTTCCGCCCTTCGCTGAGCATCTCGAAACGCATTGATCCCGCCAGGGGGATCACTTCCACGACCTTGACCTCGACGCTGTCGCCCAGCCGGTAGCCCAAGCCTGTCTTTTCACCGGTCAGCGCCTGATGCGCTTCATCATAATGATAGTAGTCGAGTCCGAGCGTTGAAACCGGAATAAACCCGTCTGCGCCAAATTGCGGCAGGCTGATAAACAGGCCGGACTTGGTAACGCCCGACACCCGGCCGTCAAACGCCTCGCCAATGCGCCCCGCCAGATGGTGCGCCACCAGACGGTCTACGGTTTCGCGTTCGGCCGCCATGGCCCGGCGCTCGGTTGTCGAGATTTCCGCTGCGATCGGTTCGAGCGTTGCTTCCTGCTCGGGCGTGATCGCGCCTTCGCCAAGTCCCAGTGAGCCCACCAGAGCGCGGTGCACGATCAAGTCGGCATAACGGCGAATCGGCGAGGTGAAATGGGCGTATTTCATAAGGTTGAGGCCGAAATGGCCAAGATTTTCGGGCGAATAGACGGCCTGGCTCTGGCTTCTGAGGACCATCTCGTTGACCATGATCTGGTGCGGTTCGCCCTGGGCTCGCGCCAGAATGCCATTGAAGGCGCTGGCACGCACCGCAGCACCTCTTGCCAGCGACATTCCCAATGTTCCCAGGAACTCGCGCAGCACCTCCTGCTTGGCCAGCGAGGGCTGGTCATGCACCCGGAAGATCAGCGGCTGCCGGCGCTTCTCGAGCGTTTCCGCGGCTGCCACATTGGCCTGGATCATGCATTCTTCAATCAGCTTGTGGGCATCCAGGCGATCGGGAACCACCACCTTGTCGACCCTGCCTTCGGGGGTGAGCAGGATCTTGCGTTCAGGCATGTCGAGTTCAAGCGGCTGACGCCTGTCACGGCCACGTTTCAGGACCTGATAGGCGTGCCACAGCGGTTTGAGCACGGGCTCCAGCAAAGGGCCGGTCTTGTCGTCCGGCTTGCCATCGATCGCAGCCTGTGCCTGCTGATAGGAGAGTTTGGCCGCGCTCTTGATCATCACCCGGTGGAACCGGTGGCTGATCTTGCGGCCATCGCTTGAAAAGGTCATCCGCACCGCAAGCGCCGGGCGGTCTTCGCCTTCGCGCAACGAGCACAGATCATTGGAGATCCGCTCGGGCAGCATCGGCACCACCCGGTCGGGAAAATAGGCCGAATTGCCTCGCTTGAGCGCTTCCCGGTCGAGCGCCGTGCCTGAGCGCACATACCAGGAGACATCCGCGATCGCGACCGTGACGATCACGCCGCCGGGGTTCTCGGGCGCAGGGTCGTCCTCGGCATAGACTGCGTCATCGTGGTCCTTGGCATCAGCCGGATCGATGGTGATCAGCGGGATGTCACGCCAGTCCTCGCGGCCCTTCAGCGGTGCGGGCTTTGCAGCCTCCGCGGCGGCGAGCACATCGTCAGGAAAAATGTACGGGATCCCGTGGGCATGAATGGCGATCATCGAGATCGCCTTTTCACCCTCTACGGAACCCAGCACCGACATGACTTTGGCACGGGGCAAGCCCATGCGACCGAGCCGGGCGGTTTCGACCTCGACCAGGTCCCCATCCTTGGCCTCGCCGGTGAAGTCCGGATCAATTAGATATTCCTCGCCGCGCCGTTCGATCGGCATCAGCCGCCCGCCGCCGCCAGGGGTCTGTTTGAAGACACCGAGGATAGCGCCGCCACGGCGGTCGAGCACCTTCATGATCCGCGCCGTATATGCAGTGGAAGCGCCGTGCGTCGAAGCGAAAATGCGCGCCAGAACCCGGTCGCCGATTCCGGCTGCCGTCGATGGCGTGCGTGACTTGCTGCGGCCCTTGTCACGCCCGGCATTGGACTGGCGAACAGTGACCACAGGAGCCGTTCCGTGCTCTTCAAGCCATTCTGCCGGACGCGCGATCAGGTCGCCATTGGCGCTGCGCATGGTGATTTCGAGAACCGTCACGGCGGGAAGCGTGCCGGGCCGCCGGAGTGTCTTACGGTCCCGCTCGATCAGGCCTTCGTCCTCAAGCTCGCGCAAAAGCGCCTTGAGTTCGCTGCGCGTGTCGCCCTTGAGGCCGAAAGCCTTGGCGATATCGCGTTTGGAGGCCCGGTCGGGATTCTCGCTCAAAAACCGCAAGATGGTCTCACGGTCAGGCAGGTCGCCCCGGCGAAACGCCGGAGCATCCTTGCCATCCGCTTTGGGGGCGGGATGTTTGCCTGACGATTTGGGCTTGCCGGCCTGGGGCTTGCGGGGAGGGGAGCCCAAACTCATTCCTTCTCGGCGGCGGCGGTCTTGGCTTTTGCGGTCGTGGCCTTTTTCGCCTTTGGCTTGGCTGCCTTCTTGGCAGCCGGTTTTTTGGCTGCGGGCTTCTTCTTCTTGCCTGATGTCCCGGCTTTCGCCGTGATCAGCTCCAGCGCTTCCTCCATGGTGACGGAGGCCGGGTCCTTGTCCTTGGGCAATGTCGCATTGATCTTGCCCCAGTTGACGTAGGGACCGTATTTGCCATCCCGGACGGTGATCGGTCCGCCATCGGGGTGATCGTCAAGCGTTTTCAGCGCAGCCGGTGTGCCCCGTCCGCGTCCGGGACCCTTGGCGATTTTCTCGGCGATCACCGAAACCGCACGATTGAGCCCGATGGAAAACACGTCCTCGATGCTTTCGAGATTGGCGTAGGTCTTCTCATGCAGCACGAACGGGCCATAGCGGCCGAGGCCAGCCGAGATCATCTTGCCGGTTTCCGGATGCTGACCGATGTCGCGCGGCAGGCTCAAAAGCGCCAAAGCCTTTTCGTGATCGATGGAATCAACCGCCCAGCCCTTGGGCAGGCTCGAGCGTTTGGCTTCTTTGCCTTCGCCGCGCTGGACATAAGGCCCGAAACGTCCCGTGCGAAGCGTGATCGGCTCTTCGGTGTGCGGGTCCTTTCCCAGATCCTTGGGTTCATTGGAAAGGGCAGCATCACCGGACGCATCCTGATCGGCCGAAAGCTGGCGGGTGAAATTGCAATCAGGGTAGTTCGAACAGCCGACAAATGCCCCGTATTTGCCGAGCTTGAGCGACAGGTTGCCGGTTCCGCAGGTCGGACAGATGCGCGGGTTGGAGCCATCCTCGCGGACCGGAAACACCAGCGGCGCCAGCGCCTCGTTGAGGGCGTCCAACACTTGGGAGACGCGAAGCTCCTTGGTGTCGTCGATATGCGCATGGAACTGCACCCAGAACTCACGCAAGACGTCCTTCCAGGCAAGTTCGCCTGCTGAGATCCGGTCGAGCTTTTCTTCGAGATCGGCCGTGAAACCGAATTCAACGTAGCGTTCGAAAAAGTTCTCGAGGAAAGCGATCACCAGCCGGCCCTTGGGCTCGGGGATCAATCGGCGCTTGTCGATGACCACATATTCGCGGTCCCTCAGCGTGGCCAGCGTCGAGGCATAGGTCGAGGGACGGCCAATGCCGAGCTCTTCCATCTTCTTGATCAGCGAGGCTTCCGAAAAGCGCGGCGGCGGTTCTGTGAAATGCTGCGTGGCGTTGATCTTTTCCTTGTCCACCGCTTCCTTGGCATTGATTTCGGGCAGCCGCGCGCCGTCCTCATCATCCCCATCGGACTGCTCGCCGTCTTCCTTGGTGTCTGTATAGGCGGCAATGAAGCCATCAAACCGGATCACCGAACCGGTGGCACGCAGGCCCGCGGTCTTGCCATTGCCCGATGCGGTGATCTCGACGCTGGTGCGCTCGATTTCCGCCGAGGCCATCTGGCTCGCCGTCGCCCGCTTCCAGATCAGGTCATAAAGCCGCAACTGATCGGCATCCAGATAACGCTTAAGGTCATCGGGCGCACGCTCGAACCCGGTCGGACGGATCGCTTCGTGCGCTTCCTGCGCGTTTTTTGCCTTGGTGGAATAGATTCGCGGTTGATCGGGCACATAACGGCTGCCAAAGCGGGTTGAAATCGCTTCACGCGCTTCGGTGATCGCTTCGGGCGCCATCTGAACGCCGTCGGTTCGCATATAGGTGATCAGACCGACGGTCTCCCCGCCGATGTCGATGCCTTCGTAGAGTTTCTGCGCCACCTGCATGGTGCGTGAGGCGTTGAACCCGAGTTTGGAGGACGCCGCCTGCTGCAGGGTCGATGTGGTGAAGGGAGCCGACGGGTTGCGCCGGGTCGGCTTCGCCTCGACGCTGTCGACCTGGAACGAGGCGCTCTCGAGCATGGTGCGGATATCGCCGGCCACGTCACCGTTGGTTACCGACATCTTGTTGAGCTTCTCACCATCGTGAGAAACGAGCCTTGCGGTGAAACCATCACCGCGGGGTGTCTTCAGATCGGCGGAGATCTGCCAGTACTCCTCCGAGACAAACCGCTCGATTTCGCTTTCGCGGTCACAGACGAGTCGCAGCGCCACGGATTGGACCCGGCCGGCAGAGCGCGCGCCGGGGAGTTTGCGCCACAGCACCGGGGACAAGTTGAAGCCCACCAGATAGTCAAGCGCACGGCGTGCCAGATAGGCGTCGACCAGCGGCGTGTCGATTTCGCGCGGGTTCTCCATCGCGTCGAGTACGGATTTCTTGGTGATCGCGTTGAAGACCACCCGTTTGACCGATTTGTCCTTGAGCGCCTTTTTCTTGTTGAGCACTTCCAGCACATGCCAGGAAATCGCTTCTCCCTCGCGGTCGGGGTCGGTCGCGAGGATCAGTGAGTCTGCGCCCTTTAGGGCCTCCGTGATGTCCTTGAGGCGTTTGTTGGACGCGGTATCGACTTCCCACGACATGGCGAAGTCTTCATCGGGCAGCACTGATCCGTCCTTGGCCGGAAGATCCCGGACATGGCCGAAGGAGGCCAGAACCTTGAAACCGGCGCCAAGATATTTGTTGATTGTTTTCGCCTTCGCAGGCGATTCCACTACCACTACATTCATAAGTTGCTCGCACTCGGCCGGGGTTTCGGCAGGTCGCGCGAATTCGCGCCATGCCGATCCGGCACACGAAATGTACAGGGAATCCGGTTCGGTCAACCCCATCTTGACAAAAGCGGCCATTTCACACCCGAATACAACCAATGCGCGATTGCAACCGTGTTGCAATTAAAGATAAATGCTCTATCCTGTTTTTTGATCGCATTTGGCTGTAGGTAAAGCAGTCAGGGCACCGTCAAATCCAAGGGATCGGGAATGGCAAACAGCCCAACACCAGATTCACTGAAGAGTGCCCAAACAGTGCAGAATATTACCTATATCAGGCAAATGCTCGGTGAACTGCGTACGGTCGCCGACAATGAGAACGCCGATATGCTGTGCTATCTCATCGAAATGGCCTATCTTGAGGCCGGTGACGTTCTCGCCGGGCACCGGCCTTTACGGATCGTCAAAGGCTAGCGACACCATGCCGCCGGGGTGGCGGTGCAGCCGGCCTGCCAGATCGAGCTCGATGAGAACCAGATAGACCGTGGCAGCGGCAACACCGGTGTGCCGGATGATGTCGTCGACCTCCGAAGGCGAGGGGCCAAGCGCCTCGATCACACGGGCCCGGTCATCGTCCCCGGGTTCAGCGAACCGATCTGTTTCGTCATCGCCGGGCTCTTCCATCACCGGTTCATCATCGGAAAACAGCCGGCTGGAGGGCGCAAGCGCTTCAATCACATCCTGGCTGGAGGTGGTGACGATGGCGCCATCCTTCAACAATCCGTTTGCGCCGGCGGCGCGCGGGTCGAGTGGGGAGCCGGGAACGGCGAACACCAGCCTGCCGAAATCGGCAGCCCGGCGCGCACTGATCAGTGAACCGGAGCGTTGAGCGGCCTCCACCACGACCAGTCCAAGTCCAACGCCGGCGATCAACCGGTTTCGGCGCGGAAAGTCACGCGCCCGCGGCTCCCATCCCATCGGCATTTCGCTGATTGCCAGGCCCTTGCCAGCTCGGATCTCGTCATAAAGGTCGAGGTTTTCCGGTGGATAGGGTTGATCCAGTCCGCCAGCCAGTGCCGCAATGGTGCCGTGCTCGAGACTCGCCCGGTGTGCGGCCGCATCGATGCCGCGAGCCAGCCCTGAGACCACGACATAACCCGCGGCGCCCAGATCACGCGCCATCCGTGCCGCCATCTTCGCGCCTGAAACCGAAGCATTGCGCGCGCCGACGATGCCAACCGCGACCTGTGTCGCCAGCGCCAGATCACCGACCGCCGATATCAGCGGTGGTGCGCCATCGATACGTCTGAGCGCGGGCGGGTAGTCCGGTTCGCCAATGCCGACGAACACAGCGCCAAACCGCTCTGCGGTTTCAAGCTCGCGCTCCGCCTCCTCAATGCTTGCAACCCGGATCGCACGCGCCGAACCGCCACGGCGCGACAGTTCGGGCAACTGTTCGATCGCCGCATCTGCGGAGCCAAAATGGTTGATCAGATCGCGAAAGGTTGCAGGTCCGACATTGTCAGACCTGATCAGCCTGAGCCATGAGAGCCGCTGGCGGTCGGTAAGGACGACACCGCGCCGTCCCTCGCCGCCGGCAGACATCAGCCCTTGTCCCCGATGCGGCTTTCGGTGCCGGCCATCAGACGTCGGATGTTCTCATGGTGCTTGAGAATGGTGATCAGCGACATCACCACAAACAGTGACGCGATTTCTGGCAGCCCGTAGAGATAAAGCGCAACGGGCACCGCCAAAGCTGCTGCAAGAGCTGCCAGCGAAGAGAACCGGAAGATCTTTGCCATGCCAAGCCAGACCGCGGCAAACACCAGCACCATCAATGGCGCAAGGCCCAGCAGGACGCCGAGATAGGTGGCGACGCCCTTGCCGCCCTTGAACTTGAGCCAGACCGGATAGAGATGACCCAGAAAAGCACCAAGCCCGGCAATCAGCGCGGCTTCCAAGCCGATGAACTGCCGTGCGGCAACCACCGCCACCGTGCCCTTGAGCGCATCGGCAAGCAGTGTGGCTGCGGCCAGCTTCTTGTTTCCGGTCCTGAGCACATTGGTTGCACCGATATTGCCCGATCCGATCTTGCGCACATCACCCAGACCCGCCATGCGGGTCAGCAGCAGGCCAAACGGGATTGAGCCGCACAGATAGCCGAAAAGCAGGGCGCCGAGCATGATGGAGGGAGGCAGGGTCCAGCTGATCAATTCAGGCACGACAGGGATTTCCTTGCTTCAAGCGTTGTGGCACCAGCGGAAAAAACAGCCTCAGGCGTGGTAAACTGTGGCACCTGCAACCAGGGTTTGCAACACCTTGCCCGTAAACCGTGCATCCTCAAACGCGCTGTTCTTGGACTTTGATGCGATGTCATCCTTGGAAAGCACCCAAGGATATTCCGGATCAATAAGCGCGATGTCGGCGCGCGCGCCCACCTTGAGCGTGCCGGCGTCAAGCCCCAGGATCTGGGCTGGTCGTGTCGACATCGCATCGACCAGCCGCATCAGTTCAACATCGCCTGAATGGTACAGTCTGAGCGCGGCGGCAAGCAGCGTTTCTAGCCCGATCGCGCCGTTTTCTGCATCGCCGAATGGAAGCCGCTTGGTGTCCACGTCCTGTGGATCATGTGCTGACACGATGATGTCGATTGCCCCGTCTGCAAGTGCAGCCACCATGGCCCGCCGGTCATCCTCCGTCCGGAGCGGTGGCGACAGCCGGAAGAAGGTGCGGTATTCGCCGATATCGGTTTCATTGAGCGTCAGGTGATTGATCGAGATCCCGGCTGTGACTGACAGCCCCTTGGCTTTCGCGACGCGAATGATCTCGGCGGACTCAGGCACCGAAATGCTCATCGCGTGGTAGCGTGAGCGCGTCAGAGCTGCGAGCCTTAGATCGCGTTCAAGCGGAATGATCTCGGCCTCGCGCGGAATCCCCGACAGGCCAAGCCAGCTTGCATACAAGCCCTCGTTCATCACTCCAGTGGCGCTCAAATGCCGGTCCTGTGTAGCCACTGCAACCACTGCGCCGAAATCCCTTGCATAGGTCATGGCGCGACGCATCACCGCCGGATTGCCGACCGTATGGCGGCCATTGCACAGCCACACGGCTCCGGCCTCAAGCAGCAGCCCGAACTCGGTCATCTCTTCGCCTTTGAGCCCCTTGGTCAGAGCCGCGGCTGGGTAGACATGGACGATCGCCTCGTCGCGCGCCAGCCGCTGGACGAAATCCACCAGTGCCACATCGTCGATCATCGGTTCGGTGTCGGGCATCATGATGATCGAGGTGACCCCGCCCTTGGCCGCGGCGCGGCTTGCCGAGGCGATCGTTTCGCGGTGCTCGGCGCCTGGTTCGCCGATATGCACACAGGCATCGACGAGGCCCGGCACGGCAATCAGCCCAACGTAGTCTTCGGTTTCACAGCCTGCGGGAATGTCCTTATTGCCAACGGCAGCGCCTATCGCAGCGATCTTGCCGTCGACAATCAGGATCGAGCCGGTTTCGTCCATGCTTTGTGACGGGTCGACAATCCGCAGGTTTTGAAGGAGACGAGTGGTCATCGCGCCAACTCCCCCTTGAGCATCAGCGTTTCCATCACGGCCATGCGCACCGCCACACCCATCTCCACCTGTTGCTCGATTACGCTTTGCGGGCCGTCCGCAATGTCGGAGGCAATCTCGACGCCGCGGTTCATCGGGCCTGGATGCATCACCAGCGCATCATCCTTGGCGAAGGCGAGCTTGTCGGCATCAAGCCCGTAGTAGCGGAAATACTCACGCACCGAGGGCACGAAGGAGCCTGCCATGCGCTCGCGCTGCAGTCTCAGCATCATCACCACGTCGGCGTCCTTGAGGCCTTCCTGCATATTCTGGAACACCTCGACGCCCATATCGGCGATGCCCGAAGGCAGCAGCGTGGACGGTGCCACGACCCGCACCCGCGCGCCCAGTGCATTGAGCAGAAGAATATTGGAACGCGCCACGCGCGAATGCAGCACATCGCCGCAAATGGTCACGATCAACCGGCCGACCTTGCCCTTGGCGCGGCGGATGGTCAGCGCGTCGAGCAGCGCCTGGGTCGGGTGTTCATGCGCACCGTCGCCGGCATTGATCACCGGACAGCCGACTTTCTGGGACAGCAGTGCCACGGCACCTGCGGAGGAATGGCGAACCACCAGAACGTCAGGCCGCATTGCGTTTAGCGTCATTGCGGTGTCGACCAGCGTTTCACCCTTCTTGACGCTCGAATTGGCGACCGACATGTTCATCACGTCCGCGCCCAAGCGTTTTCCCGCCAGTTCGAACGAGGCCTGTGTCCGGGTCGAGCTCTCAAAGAACAGATTGATCTGGGTGAGACCACGAAGCGTTGTGGTCTTTTTCTCGCGTTGCCGGGAGATTTTCACGGCTTCGTCGGAGTGATCCAGCAAATAGTGGATGTCGTGTTCCGAAAGCCCTTTGATGCCGAGCAGATGACGGTGCGGAAATGACATCGGACATCCTGTGATTTACAATCTCAGGCGTTCATAGAAAGGTTCTGGGGCAGGGGCAAGGATGGCGGCGCTCGAATTTCGCGATGTCCCCATGCAATGAGGCGCGAATCCCTGTAAGCGAGGTTGAATGAGCCCGACACAGTCATCAGCCCACAAGGCCAAAAACCAAAGCCCGTCCTTTGCAGGTCACAACGCGTTTCGTTCAGATCCGTTGCTCAAGGACATCGCCGCCGACATGCCGCGTGGATTGCGCGCAGATTTCGAGACGGTGGGCAAATACACAAGCTCCGCGGAAGCCCAGGATCTCGCCCGTATCGCCAATCGCGCGGTGCCCGAACTCAGGACCCACGACGCGTCCGGCAACCGCATCGACCAGGTGGATTTTCATCCCAGCTGGCACGCGCTGATGCGCCGTTCGGTCTCGATCGGCCTGCAGGGCTCTGTCTGGGAGGGCCGCCGCGACGAAAAAGGCGTCGCCCACCAGGCCCGCGCCATCCGCTTCTATCTGACCGCCGGGCTTGAGTGCGGACATCTTTGCCCTCTGACCATGACCAACGCCTCGATTGCGGCGATCATGGCCGCGCCGCGGATCGAGAAAAGCTGGGCGCCGCAAATCGTGTCGCGCCGTTATGATTCCAGCCACCGCCCCGCGATGCAGAAGACCGGCGTCACCATCGGCATGGGAATGACCGAGAAACAGGGCGGCACCGATGTCCGCGCCAATGAAAGCCGTGCGGTGCGCGTGGGCGAAGGGGTCTACCGGCTTGAGGGCCACAAATGGTTCCTTTCGGCACCGATGTCGGATGCTTTCGTGATGCTGGCACGGACCGGTGGTGCGGCTTCAGGCGATACCCTGTCGGAGGAAGGCCTGAGCTGCTTTCTGGTGCCGCGCATCCTCGAGGATGGAACGCTCAATGGCCTGCGTCTGCAGCGCCTGAAGGAAAAGCTTGGAAACCGCTCCAACGCTTCTTCGGAAGTTGAGTTCTCCGACACCTACGGGTTTCTGCTTGGCGGCGAGGGGGAGGGCATCCGCACCATCCTCGACATGGTGACGCTGACACGTCTCGACTGCGCGCTGGCCTCCGCCGGCATGATGCGCGCCAGCCTGGCCGAAGCCGTGCATCATTGCCGCCACCGCCGTGTGTTTGGCGAGTTGCTGATCGATCAGCCACTGATGGCCCGTGTGCTGGCCGATCTTGCACTTGAGGTGGCAGGTGCCACGGCGCTCTCAATGAGACTGGCCCGCGCCTTCGACAATGCCCGTGACAATCCCGCTGAAGCCGCAATCGCGCGGCTGCTGACACCGGTGGTCAAGTACTGGGTCTGCAAGATCGCGCCATCGGTGCTCTACGAGATCATGGAGTGCATGGGTGGCAATGGCTATGTCGAGGACCGCGCCATCGCCCGGCACTATCGTGAAGCACCCGTCAATGCGATCTGGGAAGGCTCGGGCAATGTGATGGCGCTCGATGTGCTCAGGGTGCTCACCCGTGGCCGCGAGCTCTGCGATGTGGCGCTCGACAGCATCAACACCGACCTTGGGGCTGCGGGGCCGCGCACTGTTGATGTGTTGCGCGCCTGCATGGCAGTGGCCGAGCGGGACGAAGGGGCAGGGCGGCTCCTGACAGAACAGATGGCCTTGGCTGCTGCGGCAGCGGAATTGACACGGCTTGGGGCCGGCCATGTGGCCGAAGCCTTTGTCGAGACCCGGCTCGGTGGCGCCTGGCGCTCGACCTATGGAATGCTCGATGCCCGTTTTGACGCGCGCCAGATCGTGGACCTTCTCTACCCGCCGGCCAGCTGAGCTGCGGCCCAGAGTGCCGCCGGGATGGTGAGGAAAGACCCGGCTGTCTGCAAGGTTGCTACTGCGGCATAGAGCGGTGCATCACCGCCCATCTGCCGCGCCAGCAGATAGCCGTTCATCGCCGTGGGCACTGCTGCGCATAGTGCGAGAACGGTCACTGTCTCGCCTTCAAGACCGAAGCCAAGCGCCAGCGCGATCATGATGATCGGAAACACCACCAGCTTGAGCGCTGTCGGCAACAGCACCGCCGGGCCGGGCCGGAGCGCGTCCGACACCTTCAATCCCGCACCAACCATCAGGAGCCCGAGGCCGAGCGCGGAGCGGGCGATCAGGTCGACCGCCTGTTCAAGTGGAGGATAGATCCCGAAGGGCGCAAAATTGACGGCAAGTCCAAGCAGGCAGCCGAGGATCAACGGATTGCCGACAATCCGCTTGACCAGCACGGACATGCTGCGCGCCCCGGGACTGAACCAGACCAGCATGGCAACATTGATGAGATTGAGTGGGATAATGATCACCGCCATCACCAGCGCCACAAGCGCCAGACCCTCGGGCCCGGAGATTTTATGCGCAATTGCCAGCGCAATGAACGCGTTCCAGCGTGAAGAGGTCTGAAACACCGATGTGTAGCTCGGATCACTCAGTCCACGCAGACGCCCAAGCGGGTAGAGCAGGATCAACAACAGCGTCATCACCGCCATCGCAAGCAGCGAAACCATGGCGACTTTTCCAAGTTCAAGACCGGTAAAGTCTGCCCGTCCCAATGTCAGGAAAAGGAGTGCGGGGAACAGCACATAATACCCCAGGATTTCAAGCCCGGGCCAGACGCTCTGATCGATGACTTTTGCACGCCTGAGCGCCGCGCCAAGCAGCACGATGAGAAAGATCGGTAAAATGCTCTCGAAGATTGGAATCATGGGGACAGCTGGATGAAAGGAGCTTTCTCTTAGGCCTGCCGCACTGGTTGGGCAATGGCTCCGGCGTTAAGGTTAACAAATGGTTTACGTTGCGCCTGTGTGTCGCTGACTGCATGCTCCGGCGGAGTATGTCTTGCCATTCCAGTGTGGAAACGGATTCCAGATGAAGCCCAGTCGACTGTTTTATGCGTCTATGATGACCTTCTGGATGGTCTTCCTGTCGATGCTGGCACTGGTTTATACCTACACCCCGCAGGGTGGGCTGCAGCTTGCCGGGCTTGTCCTGTTTGCCAATACAGGCCTGATCGAACCGGCGCTGGTGGCGATGACTGCAATCGGATTTTCTGCAACAACTCAGAGCGTACTGCTTGGTCTGCTTGGCGGGTTCAATCTCGGTGCCGCCGGACTTGTTCTGTTTTCCATGCTGTTTTGCGTGTTCGGTCAGGAAGCCGAACAACGCGATGCCAGGCCGCTTGCAGAAGGTGCTGCGGCGTGTGTGGCCGCAGCGGGTGCCGGTGCAGCCATCATTGCGTTTGCAGGCGGCGAGGCGGGCGTTCTTGTTCTTCTGCAACTGCTCGCGCTTGGCGGGGTTGCGCTGATCGCCATGGCCGTCGGTCGTTCCGAAGTGGTGGACACCCCCAGCCGTGATGAAGCCGCAGTCGGTATCGATGATGTGATCGCTGATCATGCGGCCACGCACGCAGCCTTCAGCGCCCAGATAGCCGCGCTGTCGCGCCGGGAGGTCCAGTCGTGAGAACGTTCCTGATCCTCTGGGTGACCCCGATCACGCTGCTTGGCGGCTGGTATGGCCTGTCCTATTACGACATGAACTTCGGCTACAGGATCCTGAGCCGGGATCTGCATGACCTGGTTTTCATTATTTACGGTGATCTTCTCGGCATCAAACCCGAATCGATCCCGCCGCTGGTGCTCAAGGCCATCATCCTCGACACATTACTGGTGCTTGGCTTCATTGTGATCAAGCGCCGCCGCAAGCAGATCTGGTCGGCAATCAAGGGATGGTTCACGCGTGACGCGAGCCATGATGTGCCGATTGACGGCATCAAGGCGCCTGACCAGGAATACCCCCGGATGTCATGACCTGGTCCGGGCGGCTGCGCGCAGCCCCTGGAGCCGGTCAAGCGCCCCCTGCAGGATGAAGCTTGCCGCCGCCGAATCGATCCGTTCGGCCCGCTTCTTGCGCGACACATCCATTTCAATCAGCGCCCGTTCAGCAGCCACCGTCGACAGCCGCTCGTCCCAGAAGACGAAGGGCAGATCGGTTTTCTCGATCATGTTGCGCACGAAAGCGCGCGTGGCCTGCACCCTCGGCCCTTCGCTGCCATCCATGTTGACCGGCAGACCGATCACCACTGCACCCACCTGGTCGCGCTTGAGCGCTGTGAGCAGGTCAATGGCGTCGAGCGTGAACTTCCGGCGCTTGATCACCGGCCTTGGAGAGGCCAGTGACCGGGACAGGTCCGAAACCGCGAGACCGATGGTCTTGGTCCCCAGATCCAGTCCGGCGATGGTCTGACCAGGCGTTAGGAACGCCTCCAGATCCTCGACTTCCATGACTGCCATTTTCAACAACTCCGCCTTTGCGCCACAGCCTCTGCCGGGTTAGGTTCGCACAAACCGGGTTTAGCCAAGAAACCCGTAAAAGGCGAGGGAGCACACGCGCATGAAGATCACCTGGCTCGGCCATGCAGCCTTCCGGTTGGAAACCGCCAAGGCGACCATTCTGATAGACCCGTTTTTCACGGGAAATCCCGGCTTTGCCGGCAATGACCTCAAGGACGCGGCCAAGGGCGTGACCCATATTCTCCTCACCCATGGCCATGGCGACCATGTGGGGGACACCGCGCAAATCGCCAAGGAAACCGGCGCAGTGGTGCTTGCCAATGCCGATCTGGCGACCTGGCTCGGCCAGCATCATGGTCTCGACAAGCTTGAGCCGGGCAACACCGGCGGCACGATTTCACTGGGTGGCTTTTCCACCACCTTCGTCAACGCGCTCCATTCTTCGGCGCACATCACCTCGGACGGCGTGTCGCATTCGCTGGGCAATGCCAACGGGCTGATGCTGCATTTCGAGGATGAGCCATCGTTGCTGCACATGGGCGACACCGATATCTTCTCCGACATGGCGCTGATCAACGAGTTGCACCGCCCTGAAATCGGGCTGGTTCCGATTGGCGACCGCTTCACCATGGGCGGCGCTGTTGCGGCACTCGCCTGCCGCAGGTTCTTCTCCTTCGCCAAGGTGATCCCCTGCCATTACGGCACGTTCCCGATCATCGATCAGACCGCGGATGCCTTTGTCGAGGCGATGGAAGGGGATGCGCAAAATGTTGCCGTGCCCAAATCGGGGGAAAGCGTCGAGGCCTGACCGCCGGGCTTTGCGACAAAACCCCGGCTCCACAGTTGCGTGGCCCGCCGCCCACCGCTATAGCGGGGCCAATCGTTCAAACCACCCGATGAGGACCTGATGTCCGTAGATCTTGCCACCGTCAAACGCGTTGCGCACCTGGCCCGCATTGCTGTCTCCGAAGAGGAAGCCGCGCGCATGGAAGGCGAACTCAACGTCATCCTCGGCTTTGTCGAGCAACTGTCCGAAGTCGATGTCGATGGCGTCGAGCCGATGACCTCGGTGATGCCCATGGCGATGAAGAAGCGCGAAGACGTCGTCACCGACGGCTCCAAGGCTGAGGACATTGTCGCCAATGCGCCCGAGACGACCGACAGTTTCTTCATGGTGCCGAAGGTGGTCGAGTAAGCAAATGGCTGTCTCAATCGCCATTGAAAGTCCGCTTCAGGACGAGGTGAAGACGCTGGTTGAAGCGCTGGATGCGCATCTGGCGCCGCTGGCACCTGCTGAGTTCAATTTCGGCCTCGATATTGACGAGATGGCCGCCAGCGATACCACCGTCTTTGTTGCGCGCAATGGGGATGGTCTTGCTGTGGGCGTTGGTGCGCTCAAGGACATTGGCCTTTTTCAAAGTCAGCACCTGGGCGAGATCAAGCGCATGTACACCGATCCCGCCGTGCGCGGGCAGCGCATCGGTGTGAAACTGCTGGACGCCATCGAAACCCGTGCCAGGGCGCTTGGTATCGAGCGGCTTGTGCTTGAGACCGGTGTTGGCGAGGGACTTGCCGCCGCCGTCCGCCTTTATCAGAACCACGGCTTCACCGAGTGTGGTGTCGTGCTTGATTATCCCGAATCCGATTATTCCCGGTTCTTTGAAAAGAAGTTGTCCGCATGAGTGACCTGACCCGCCTGACCATCGCCGAAGCCCGCGACGAGATGAACAAGGGCGCGCTTTCAAGCGCCGATCTGACCGACGCCTACCTGGCCGCGATCGAAGCCGCCAACAAGGCGCTCAATGCCTATGTGACGGTGACCGGCGACAAGGCCCGCGACATGGCGAAGGCCTCCGACGCTCGCCGCGCTGCAGGAACCGTTGGCGCGCTCGAGGGCATTCCGCTTGGCATCAAGGACCTGTTCGGCACCGAAGGTGAGCACACCCAGGCTTGCTCTCACGTGCTTGACGGTTTCAAGCCGCGCTACGAGTCCACAGTCACCGCCAATCTCTGGGCCGATGGCGCGGTGATGCTGGGCAAGTTGAACATGGACGAGTTCGCCATGGGCTCGTCGAATGAGACTTCCTATTACGGCCCGGTGATCAACCCGTGGCGCGCAGAAGGCTCCAATTCCGACCTGGTTCCCGGCGGTTCGTCGGGCGGTTCGGCTGCTGCTGTCTCGGCGATGCTGTGTGCCGGCGCGACTGCCACCGACACCGGCGGCTCGATCCGTCAGCCCGCAGCCTTCACCGGTACAGTCGGCATCAAGCCAACCTATGGCCGCTGCTCGCGTTGGGGCGTGGTTGCATTTGCCTCCTCGCTCGATCAGGCTGGCCCGATTGCCCGCGATGTGCGCGATGCGGCGATCCTGCTCAAGTCGATGGCCTCGGTTGACGACAAGGACACCACTTCGGTTGATCTGCCGGTGCCTGATTACGAAGCCGCGCTCGGCGGTTCCGTCAGGGGCCTGAAGATCGGCATCCCGCGCGAATACCGCATGGACGGCATGCCCGCCGAGATCGACGCGCTCTGGCAGCAGGGGATTGCCTGGCTTAAGGATGCGGGCGCCGAGATCGTCGATATCGAGCTGCCGCACACCAAATACGCGCTGCCCGCCTATTACATCGTTGCCCCCGCCGAAGCCTCGTCGAACCTGGCGCGCTATGATGGCGTGCGTTACGGCCTGCGCGTGCCCGGCAAGGACATCGCCGACATGTATGAGAAAACCCGCGCCGAAGGCTTTGGCCAGGAGGTCAAGCGCCGCATCATGATCGGCACCTATGTGCTTTCGGCCGGCTATTATGACGCCTATTACCTGCGCGCCCAGAAGGTCCGCACCTTGATCAAACGGGATTTCGAGCTGGCCTTCAACGCCGGTGTCGATGCCATCCTGACGCCCGCCACGCCGTCCTCGGCCTTCGCAATCGGCGACGAGGAACTGGCCGCAGATCCGGTCAAGATGTATCTCAATGACGTCTTCACCGTCACCGTCAACATGGCAGGCCTCCCGGGCATCGCCGTGCCTGCCGGCCTCGACCCCAAGGGCCTGCCCCTCGGCCTGCAGCTGATCGGCCGCCCCTTCGAGGAAGAAACCCTGTTCAAGACCGCCCACGTGATCGAACAGGCGGCTGGAAGGTTCGAGCCGAAGCGGTGGTGGTGAATGAGTCTATGTATTAAATCTCTGTAATGATGGGGTTATGCAGAGACTTTGTTGGAAATATGCCGCGCGTCTTCAGCTTTTCTAGGTCGTCGTAGTAGGGGTTTGGTTGAATTTTAAAATTTTCGCCAAAAATAAATCTGCGGAGGCAAGAGGCGGTTATGTAATCAATATCAACAGTAGGGTCAAATCCATAGGTTTTAATGTAATCTTTGTATATTGAAGAATCGTATATGTCCGGACATGCTCCGTGCACAAATAGATTGCGTATCAAAATTATTTGATCTAAGCGATTCTCGTCAATTATTTGTCCTATATTATTCATAATGCCGGTTTTTATTTTAAATCCAGTTGGTCCTGATCCTTGCCCAAATAGAGCATCTATCGCCATGAAATTGAATGGAACTCTTTCATTGTCTGACCTAAACCAACCATAGTAGAAATATTCGAGAGATTTTCTTGTTCGCCTGTCGGGTTTGGTGTCACTGGATATTAAGCCGTCGATTTTTCCCAGCCAGTAATGATCTTCGGTTTCGATGTTTATTTGATATCCCAATTGAGGTGCATGCTCAGTGGATGTCGACCAGCTAAGATCTTCAGCAATTCCATGGGTTAAGAAGCCGTTCGGAGGCTGAGCGATTGTTTTCTGCGTTCGCTCAGTTCGTCCCAAACGAAGAGAAACCGCAGCCATGACAATTCGTTTGTGTTTCTGGGCTACTTCAGTAAATGGCGCGCTAAAGCCGACCCAGCCGTCAACAGTCTGATCGTTTATCGAATTGGCAATAACACCGTCTTCGCGACCATGATCAACCTCTTCTTCATTTAGGATGTAGAACTCATCACCATGATACGGGCTTGAGACATTTAAGCAGGATACTGGAAAAGAGTAGGTTTTCGGAGGCGGGCCGTTGAAAATTCGACAGCCTATTGAGCCGACGAATTTCGTAAGATCATCGGAATTGAAGCTATCAAAATAGCAATTATCTCTCTCAAGATGATGCCTTTTTGAAACAAAATCGTAGATTTCATTGCAAAATACTTCGTCTATGAAGCTGTCAATCGTTGAAATTGGCACTGCGTCGAATATTCGATTCTGCTTTTCACGAAGAAATAGGGAGGCCAATATTAGTGACGATGGTTCTGAGTAAATTGGAAGTTCAAATCTCATTGGTGGGGTTTTTGCGAAGTGGCTTGTGCGGTCACTGTTGCGATTGCTTCTTGTTGGTCCAGACTCATAAAAATATGATTTCAAAACTAGGGCCTGTGGACAATCATCTTGACGCAATCAGGGTCGCGGCAAGGTTCCAACTGGCTGTGTAGCTACAGTCCGTTTTGTCATAGCGTGTTGCTATGCCTCTGAATTCCTTGATCTTCGCGAAGTAGTTTTCAACCAGATGCCGCCACTTGTAGGCTTCGACATCGTAGTCACGCTGTTGCTTTCGGTTTGATTTCGGTGGGATCACGGCGCTTGCGCCACGCTCATCCAACTCCTCTAGAAGCCAGTTCGCGTCGAATGCTTTATCCGCCATTAGCGCGCCGAAGGAGACATCCCGGATCAGCGGCGCAACGCCTTTCATGTCGTGCGCATGACCCGGCAGCAGCAGAAAGCGGACCAAGTTGCCAAGAGCATCGACGAGTGCAACGATTTTGGTCGTCAGGCCGCCGCGTGAGCGCCCGATGGCCTGAGCCTGAGTCCCCCTTTTGCGCCAGCTGCCTTCTGGTGAACCTGAACAATGGTGCCGTCGATGAGCGCATATTCGAGGTCGGGGTGGTAATCCCCCCGTTTTTAACGGGGCTCGGCGGTAGAATTCACGCGGCCATTTTGAGTTTCTGTGCGGGAGTTATGCCGCCGATGCCCATATTGGGCCGTTCGTTGTTATAGGTCCATAGCCATTGCGTGGCGAACTCCTGTGCCTCCTCGATGCTTTCGATGATGTATTGGTCGAGCCATTCATGCCGGACTGTGCGGTTGTAGCGCTCGACATAGGCATTTTGCTGCGGCTTGCCGGGCTGAATGTGGCTCAACGCGATGCCTTGTGTTTCGGCCCACTCCATCAGTTTACCACTGACATATTCGGGGCCGTTATCGACTCGTATCGACATCGGTTTGCCGCGCCATTCGATGATCTGGTTCAGACTGCGGATGACGCGCTCGGCGGGAAGCGAGAAATCCACTTCGATGCCGAGCCCTTCGCGGTTGAAGTCGTCAAGGACATTCAACAGCCGGAACTGCCTTCCATCCTCCAGACGGTCCGCCATGAAGTCCATGGACCAGACCAGGTTTGGCTGATCCGGGACGGCCAGTGCATCCGGTTTGTCCCGCTTCAAACGCTTACGCGGCTTGATCCGCAGGTTCAGTTCCAGTTTGCGGTAGATGCGATAGACACGCTTGTGGTTCCAACGATGTCCCTGGACGTTGCGCAGATACAGGAAGCACAGGCCAAAACCCCAGGTCTTCTTGGCCCTCGTCAGTCCGATCAGGAGATCGGCAATATGCTCATTCTCGTCGTTCAGCTTTGCACTGTAACGATAACAGGTCTCGCTGACCTCGAAGGTGCGGCAGGCAAGCGCAATACTCACCCCTCGCAACGCCACTGCTTTCCCGGCCATCTCCCGGCGTTGAGATGGCCGCGTCATTTTTTTCCAAGAGCCTCTTTCAGAAGTTCGGCCTGCATGCTCATCTCGGCATACATTTTCTTCAGCCGGCGGTTCTCGTCTTCCAGAGCCTTCATCTGGCTGATCATCGAGGCGTCCATGCCGCCGTACTTGGCCCGCCATTTGTAAAATGAGGCCGTGCTCATCCCATGCTCCCGGCACAACTCTGGCACCGGGACGCCGCCTTCTGCCTGGCGCAGGATCGCCAGGATTTGTGGTTCGCTAAATCTGCTCGTCTTCATCGAAATCTCCTCGATCATATTGCCGAGAAAATTCTACTTTTGAAGCCCGTTATTTTGAGGGGGGATTACCGGGTCACCGCTCATGGCTTTGAAAAGATCCTCGAATACTCCCGCCTTCGCCCAGCGGCGAAACCGCCGAAACTGACTGTTCCAATTCCCGAAAGCTGGCGGCAGGTCGCGCCATGGTGAGCCGGTCCGAACGCGCCAAAAAACTGATTCAAGAAACAGCCGATTGTCTCTTGCCGTGGCTCCCGCATCGCTGGCCTTTCCACGCAAATGCGGCTCAAGTCGCTGCCATACATCATCCGTCACCACAAAGCGCTGCTCGTTCATTCAAACCTCCGTTTGGAAAGTTTGAATCAGAAATCAAACCCGATGGGAATCCTGAATGTCCACAGGCCCTAGTTCAGAGAATTCCCTGACATTCTCGCTTGTCATAGTGATTTACACCTCTGTTGGCTCAGAAAGAGATACACATTTCTATTGGAAATAGGAGACAAAATATAACCTGAGGTGGAAAAGCGCGGCAGCAAGTGACGTGCCTTTTGGACAAAATGCTCCGGGAAAGACTTGATCGCCAGCTAGAATACCACGACAGTTGGGCCATGTAGCGCGCGTTTTGGCGTGACGATGAACTTACGGAGCGGTCTGAATGCTCTCAATTCGGCCTGCCAATTCCGCGGAAGCCCAGGATCTCGCCAGGATCGGCCTCGCTGCCTGGGAAAAGGCGATCCGCTTGTGGGGCGAGGATGCCGAGCGGCTGCGCGAGAATGCCAAAGAGGCCTATTTCGATTTCTGCACCCGATGCTGGCCCGACATTCTGGTTGCCGAATGGGACGGGGATCTCGCCGGTTGGGGCGCCTGTGAAAAGGCCGATGATTTCATCACCGATCTGTGGGTGCTGCCAGAGTTTCAGGGGCATGGCATGGGCACAGCACTGCTGGAAAAGATTGAGGAGGGAATCAGAGACCGTGGTTTTGCCACAGCCCGCCTCGACACCCATGCCCGCAACGCGGGTGCCATCAAGCTGTTCAAACGCTTCGGCTATCGGGTGAAATCCTATTTCGTCACCTATTCAGAACCACTCGATGAGGACATCGACAAGGTCGAGATGATCAAGGAGTTCGAGCCCGGCGCCATTGCTTCGGAACAGGGCTCTGAAGAGGATGGCACCTACAGCCTGTGATATGAGCCAAAAAAACCCGGTGACGGCGAAGCCGTCCCGGGAATGTCAGTTGGGCAAAGATCACTTTGCCTGGAGGGAGGGTTGAAGTCAGGCTGCGGGTGACTTGGCGTTGATTTTCTCGATCACCCGCTCGAAAAGGTCATGGTTCTTGCAGAAATAGGGCGCTTCGCTGGGGCTGATCTCGGTGTTGAGCCATTGCTGGCACGAATCGGGTTTTTCGCAGCTCAGGCAGCGATTGGCGGCACGGCGCAACACGCCGGCATGGTCGGGCATCTGATGCATCTCTTCGCTCACGCCCAACTTGTCCATCATGTCGTCCATCAAGTCTGCCCGGTTGGTCAGACGGCTGAAGATATTCAAAACGCTCATGATCCACTCCCTTTTGATCTCAACGGAAGAATCGCACGCGCCGCTCAACCCTGCCTTGATCTGGGTCAATTGCGCTATTTGACCGTCACAATGGTCAGACAGGAGCTCAAAGCCTTGCAGTCGGGACGGCTTTGTTCTACCCGACAGTGAGCTGATCCTTGTAAGAAAATGAGCCTGCCATGAGCCTCGTCGACACCCGCACTCCTGACCCGAAGCGCCTGATTTCCGGCGCCACTGGTGATTGGGAAATCATCATAGGCCTGGAAGTCCATGCCCAGGTCACAAGCAATTCGAAATTGTTTTCGGGCGCCTCGACCCATTTTGGCAATGCCGCCAATTCCAATGTCAGCCTCGTCGATGCGGCGATGCCCGGCATGCTGCCGGTGATCAACCAGGAATGTGTGGCCCAGGCCGTGCGCACCGGGCTTGGTCTCAAGGCCCAGATCAACAACCGTTCGGTGTTTGATCGCAAAAACTATTTCTACCCGGATCTGCCGCAGGGCTACCAGATCTCCCAGTTCAAGGACCCGATTGTCGGAGAGGGCAAGATCATCATCTCCGTCGGACCGGACCGCCAGGGCCAGTTCGAGGATATCGAGATCGGCATTGAGCGGCTGCATCTCGAGCAGGATGCCGGCAAGTCGATGCACGACCAGCATCCGTCGATGTCCTATGTCGATCTCAACCGCTCGGGCGTCGCCCTGATGGAGATCGTCTCCAAGCCGGACATGCGCTCGGCCGACGAGGCCAAGGCCTATGTCACCAAGCTGCGCTCGATCCTGCGTTATCTCGGCACCTGCGACGGCAACATGGACGAGGGCTCGATGCGCGCCGATGTCAACGTGTCTGTCCGCAAGCCCGGCGGCGAATTTGGAACACGCTGCGAAATCAAGAACGTCAACTCGATCCGCTTCGTTGGTCAGGCAATTGAGTCCGAAGCCCGCCGCCAGATCGCCATCATCGAGGACGGCGGAACCATCGATCAGGAAACCCGTCTGTTCGATCCGGCCAAGGGTGAGACCCGGTCGATGCGCTCCAAGGAAGATGCGCATGACTACCGCTACTTTCCTGATCCCGATCTGTTGCCGCTCGAGTTTGATGACGCGTTTGTCGAGAGCTTGAAGGCCGATCTTCCGGAACTGCCCGATGACAAGAAAGCGCGCTTTGTCGCCGACATGGGCCTGAGCGTCTACGACGCGTCGATCCTTGTCTCGGAGAAGGCGATCGCTGACTACTTCGAGGAAGTGGCCAGGGGGCGCGACGGCAAAATGGCAGCCAACTGGGTCATCAACGACCTCTTGGGCGCCTTGAACAAATCCGGCAAAGCCATTGAAGAGACTCCGGTTTCCCCCGCCCAACTTGGCGCAATCATTGACATGATCAAGGACGGGACCATCTCCGGCAAGATCGCCAAGGACCTCTTCGAGATCATCTGGGAAGAGGGCGGAGATCCGGCCGATGTGGTCGAAAAGCGCGGCATGAAGCAGGTCACCGACACCGGCGCCATCGAAAAGGCTGTCGACGAGGTTATCGCCGCCAATCCCGATCAGGTCGCCAAGGCCCAGGCCAAGCCCGCGCTCGCAGGCTGGTTCGTCGGCCAGGTCATGAAGGCCACCGGCGGCAAGGCCAACCCGAAGGCCGTGCAGGACCTGGTCAAGGCCAAGCTCGGCATCGTGGACGAGTAGGCCGGACCCGATGTTCTTCGTCCGCTCCGCCTCCGCACGCGACATCGCGGCCATCCGTGAAGTGCTGGCGGAAACCTGGCGGGCGACCTATGCGCCGTTCTATGGGGCGGCGAAGGTCGAGGAAATTATCGCCGACTGGCATTCAGAAGCAGCGGTCAAGGCCAATCTGGCGCGGCCTGATGGCGAGTTCCTGGTTGCCGATGATGGCAAGATGATTGGCGGCATGGCCTTTGCCAGCCATGCATCAGGCACCCACATCGTCTCCCTGCACCAGCTCTATGTGCGGCCAGAATGCCAGGGGGTGGGCATTGGCCGCGATCTCTTTGCCGAGATCGAGACCTGTTTCCCGGGCGCCCAAAGCCTCACGCTCGAAGTCGATCCCGGCAACGAACCGGCGATCGCGTTTTATCAGGCGCACGGGATGAAAGAGACCGGCCGCACCGGCAATTGCGGCAAGGATCAGTCGGGTATTCCGGCCCTGATCATGACCAAGCCGCTCACCGGGTGATCCGGACTGCTCAATTCGCTTCAAGCTCCTGGCCCCGGTCATCCCAGAACCGCACGGCTGAGCATTCGATCAGAAAGTCTCTGCGCTCCCGGTCACAGGCCACAGCGACGGCGGCCATCAGCGCCTCCTTGCTGTCCCACCCGCAAAGATATTCGTGCCAATGCGGGCCTTCCCGGTGCTGGACGAACAGGTCCGCTGACCATCCTGCCGGATAGCACCACTTCACCCTCAGGCAATCTTGCTCCATGGCACCGCCCTCGACGCATTTGGCCCGCGCGCAGGCAAGTGTCTTGTCAGTGCTTTGTCCGGTGCACACACCGGAGGACTGTTCGGGCGCCTCGGCAAAAGCGATGCCGATTGGCCCGTCCTGTGCCGACGCCGGGCTGGCCAACTGCGTTGAAACCAAGCACGTCAGACTTGCCGCAATGGCAACCGTTCTCAAGGATATCATTGTCTTCCCCATGTATTTGCGATCAGAAACGGCATCATGACAATAAGCAGCTGCTCAGAACAGTCCTTTGCCATAGACGGTTGAGATCAATGTCCTGTGCCTGTTCGCTGGCTGCTGTGTGGAGGACCGCACGCAAGCACCCGGTTCAGCCAGAGTAAGGAGTTTCAATTCATGTCAACCAACATCCAGATCCGTCAGGCCGAGCCCGAAGATGTCGCCGCGATCGCGGTCATGTTCGCCCAGGACGCGCTCGGTGGCCATGGCGACAGCGCCGATCCGGCTGATCTGCCACTCTATCTCGAGGCGTTTGATCGTATTGCGGCAAGCCCAAATGACACGCTTTATGTGGCGGTCATGGAGGGCGAGGTGGTCGGCACCTTCCAGACAACGCTGATCACGTCTCTGACTGGCAAGGGCGCCAGCAATCTGACGGTGGAAGCCGTGCACACCAGAATGGATATGCGCGGCGCGGGCATCGGCGAGGCGATGATCCGCCACGCGGTTGAAGAGGGGCGGGCGCAGGGTGTCCGGCTCGTTCAATTGATGTCGAACGCAAGCCGCACAGATGCGCACCGGTTTTACCAGCGGCTCGGCTTCAGCCAGAGCCATCTGGGCTTCAAGATGAAATTGCGCTGAGCATGAGTGCCCGCACCACTGGACATCATGGCTTCTGCGGGCCATAAGCAGGCAAGCACCGGCACACATGGCTGCCGGCGGGTTCCGGCACGAGAGGCTTTCATGAAGACGTTACTGCTTCAGATTTTCACCTGGTGGAGCGGCCAGACCATCGGTGTTCGATTCCACACCTGGCGGAACGGCGAGCGCGTCGGCGAAGACGCGATGGGCAATGTCTACTATCAGGGCGGCAAGGATTCCGAAGGCCGCACACGGCGCTGGGTGATCTACAACGGTCCCTCCGAGCCATCGATGATTCCGCCCGGCTGGCATGGCTGGATGCATCACCGCACCGATGTGGCGCCGCCGTCCGAGACCTATGCTGCAAAGCCCTGGGAAAAGCCGCATCAGGAGAACCTGACCGGTACCGGGCGTGCCTACCGTCCAAAGGGCTCCATCCTCAATCAGGGTGCCCGCCCGACGGTCACCGGCGATTATGATGCCTGGACCCCTAAATCCTGACATTCGTCAGTTTTCCGGCCCAGCCGCGCCACAATTGCATGGTTAACGCTTCATTGACGGCGGTGAACTAGTCTCGCTGCCCAAGATGTGCCGTGGCCTTCCGGGGCGCGGGCGATGTGACGAGTGAAGCAGATGACATTCAAAATGATGAGTTTGGCCAGGGCTTCGTTTGCGCTGGTCATCGTAGCAACGGCCAGCGTTGTCGGCCTCGCGCAGGCTTCAGCGGCGCGGATCGAGAACCCGGTTGCGGTGTTTTCCGGGATCGACAAGATCACCGGTCGGATCACTACATTCGACGTCTATGTCGGAGAGACCGTTCAGTTCGGCGCGCTTCAGGTGACGCCAAAGGTTTGCTACAGCCGCGACGAGAGCGAAGCGCCAAAGACCACCACCTTTGTTGAGGTCGACGAAATCACGCTCGACCGCAAGATAAGGCGGCTGTTCACCGGTTGGATGTTCGCCGACTCACCTGGCCTCAACGCGGTCGATCACGCCGTCTATGATGTCTGGCTCAAGGAATGCAAGTTGCAATCCGATGTGCCGCCTCCGGCGCCTGAAGCCACCAACTAAGCTATTGTCGGCTCCCTTCAAACACTGACAGCTTGCATTGCACATTCAGGTGAGTGCGCGGTGTTGCTGTTTGGTCTGTGGCAGGGGTGGCGAGCTTTGCGATAGTTGTTTTCACGGCTGACAATCAAAAACGATATCCTCGCCTTCGAGCGCCTTCGCCAGCATCACAGCATACTCTTCGCGCGGCACATCGATGACGCCGAAGCGCTGGAGATGCTCGGTGGTGAACTGTGTATCAAGCAGAACAAATCCACGCATCCTGAGCCGCTCAACCAGATGGACGAGGCAGATTTTCGATGCATCCGTGGCGCGGCTGAACATGCTTTCGCCAAAGAACGCCCGGCGCAGCGAGACACCGTAAAGCCCGCCCACGAGCTTTTCTCCCTGCCAGGCTTCCACCGAATGGGCATGGCCGAGCCGGTGCAGGCTGCCATAGAGCTCGGTAATGGTGGAGTTGATCCACGTCGATGGCCGGTTTGCCACGCTTTCGGCGCAGCGCGCTATCACCTCGTCAAAGGCCGTGTTGACCCGGATCTCGTAGGGTGACTGGCGGATGGTTCGCTGAAGCCGCCGGGGCACGTGGAACTGGTCAATCGGCAGCACTCCGCGCAGCTCCGGCTCAACCCAGAACAACTCCGGATCATCGGCTGAATCCGCCATCGGAAACAGACCTGAGGCATAGGCGCGCAGAAGCAGATCCGGCGTGATATGAAGGTGCGAGCCACGCGCCATGGCTTAGCGTTTCGCTCTGGCGTTGATGCCGATGCCGTTACTTCCCTGCGGCTTTTGCAGCGAGGAATTTTTCCAGCCAGTGAATGTCGTAGTCCCCATTGGCGATGTCCGGGTTGGCGAGCAACTCGCGAAACAGCGGGATCGTTGTGTTGATGCCGTCGACGACAAACTCATCAAGCGCACGGCGAAGCCGCATCATGCATTCAACACGCGTCCGCCCGTGCACGATCAGCTTTCCGATCAGGCTGTCGTAATAGGGTGGGATCTGTAGCCCTGATACACGCCCGAATCCACTCGCACACCCAAGCCGCCTGGCGGGTGGTAGTGGGTGATGGTGCCGGGTGAGGGCACAAAAGTGTTGGCGTCTTCCGCATTGATCCGGCATTCGATGGCGTGACCATGGAAACGGATTTCATCCTGGGTCACCGAAAGCCCGGCGCCGGACGCGACGCGGATCTGTTCATTGACCAGGTCAATCCCGGTGATCGCCTCCGTCACGGGGTGCTCGACCTGAAGCCGCGTGTTCATTTCGATGAAGTAGAACTTGCCGTCCTCATAGAGGAATTCGACGGTGCCTGCGCCGCGGTACCGCAGCTTGCGCATGGCGCTGGCGCAGATTTCGCCGATTTCCATGCGCTGGTCTTCATTCAGCGAGGGTGAATTGGCCTCTTCCCAGACCTTCTGGTGACGCCGCTGCAGTGAACAGTCACGCTCGCCAAGATGCACCGCGTTGCCTTCGCCATCGCCAAGCACCTGGATTTCGATATGGCGCGGGCGTCCGAGATATTTCTCGATATAGACTGCCGCATTGCCGAAGGCGGCACCGGCTTCCGAACGGGCGGTGGACAGAGCGAGCGAAAGCTCTTCTTCGTTGTTGGCAACCTTCATGCCACGGCCACCGCCGCCGGCTGTTGCCTTGATGATCACCGGAAAGCCGATGTCCTTGGCAACTCGGGCAGCTTCTTCATCGGTGGTGATTTCGCCCTCGGAGCCCGGCACGACCGGGATTCCAAGCTCTTCGGCGGTCTTTTTCGCAGTGATCTTGTCGCCCATGATCCGGATGTGATCGGCGGTTGGGCCAATGAACGTAATGCCGTGAGCGTCAAGAATGTCCGCGAATTTGGCGTTTTCCGACAGGAAACCATAGCCTGGATGTACAGCGTCCGCGCCGGTGATCTCGCAAGCCGCAACAATCTGATGAATGTTAAGATAGCTGTCACGGGAGGGCGGCGGTCCGATGCACACGCTCTCATCGGCAAGACGCACATGCATGGCGTCCTGATCGGCGGTGGAGTGCACTGCCACAGTCTGAATGCCGAGTTCCTTGCAGGCGCGCAGCACGCGAAGTGCAATCTCGCCC
This sequence comes from Hoeflea phototrophica DFL-43, assembly GCF_000154705.2. Lineage (NCBI taxonomy): Bacteria > Pseudomonadati > Pseudomonadota > Alphaproteobacteria > Hyphomicrobiales > Rhizobiaceae > Parahoeflea > Parahoeflea phototrophica. Next base: position 1,962,141 of record NZ_CM002917.1, read on the forward strand.
CGATTTGCAATCAGAACCTTGGTGAACATGGGCCCACTCACTTACTCGATCACGATCATCGGTTCTGCGAATTCCACCGGATGGCCATCGCCAACCAGAACACTGGTCACCTTGCCGCTGCGCGGCGAGGGGATCTGGTTCATGGTCTTCATCGCTTCGATGATCAAAATGGTCTGACCTTCCTTCACTGTCTGGCCGACCTCGACGAAGGGCTTGGCGTCCGGAGCGGGTGCCAGATAGACCGTTCCCACCATCGGAGCCGTCACAGCATTGACTGATGGCGCTGCCGGCGCAGCTTCTGCCGGTGCCGCAGCAACAGGCGCGGGGGCTGCAGCTTGTGGAGCAGGTGCCTGGGCAATGGGCGCATGAATGGTCTGGGGTGTTCCGGCCCGGCTTACGCGGACCCGAAGATCATCTTGCTCGATCTCGATCTCGGTGAGATCGGTCTCGTTGAGAATGTTGGCCAGATCCCGGATCAGATCCTGGTCGATCGACGGTTTGCGTGTTGCCATCGGACATTTGCCTCGTTTGTTGTTGGTGCGATACAGCGCAGGATGGCGTATCGCAGTTTTACGGTCCCTTTACAGCCCCACGCGGCCCGATGACAAGCCCGACATGGGGCGCATGAGCGGCGAAGCCGTTGCTTTTTCACCAATATGGGGTGATTTTTGCCTTTGCGGCAGTCATACACCGCTGCGTGGAGGCGGGGGAAGGCTTTTGCAGCGGCTCGTTGCTTGTCCACAAGCCAATCGCTGTGAATGGTGATCTTTCAGCTTAGCACACGGTGCTTTGGCATTGCCGCATATTGTTGATCTTGGCCAAAAGCGTGTCCGAGCCAACCGCGCCGAACACGGTTTCATCGCCGATTACGAAAGAAGGCGTGCCGGAAATGCCAAGCGCATCGGCGAGCGTGTAGGCCTTGCGGATCGAGTCCCCAATCGCAGGGTCTGCAATGCCCGCCCGCAGCGCTTCCTCTTCGACGCCGTATTCCAGGGCCAGCTCAATGGCCAACGCCTCGGTCGCACGCACATCGGCACCCAGAAGTGCCATGTGATAGTCGCCATACTGTTCCGGTGCGAGTTTGCGGAATGCCATGCTGACCTGATGGGCGGCAAGTGAGTCTGGCCCAAGGATCGGGAATTCCTTCAGCACAACCCGGACGTTGTTGTCTGCTTCCAGGATCTTGACGACATCCTCCATCGCGCGTTTGCAGAAGCCGCAATTGTAGTCAAAGAACTCGACAAGGGTGATGTCGCCGTTCGGATTGCCGATAGTCATGTCTTCCGGCGCGTTGAAAATTGCTTCCCGGTTTTCATCAATTGCCGCCAGGGCGAGTTTCTGGGCTTCCTCGTCACGCTTGGCTTGCAGCACCTGCTGCACTTCCTCGATGAGTTCCGGATTGGCGAGAAGATATTCGCGCACCAAAGGCCCGACTTCTTCCTTTGCAAGACCGGCCTGTTGCTGCACAGGTTCAACGACATTGGACGCCTTGCCGGCAAAAAAAGCCGCGCCTGCAGCAGCCGCCACGCCCACTGCAACGAGAGCGAAAAGTCCGGTGCGGTTGCGATTTTCCATGAAGATGGTTCCTTTTGCGAAGTCTGGTGCGGTGCGTCCGCCCCATGCAGATGTTGTCTACTTGCCGACGGTTAAAATGTCACTGGCACGAATTGCACCGGGCGACCCCTTGGGCAGTCTCTGCAGCGCGCGGGCTGCAAAAACCTGGGCGTCACGGGTGTTGCCTGCGCGGAAATTGCCTTCTGCCATCACCAGCTCTGCATTGCCGACGTCGCCTGCGATGCCATAGGCCTGCGACAGGTGCCGGTATGCATTGAAATTGTCAGGTTCAGCCTGGATCGCCGCGCGCAGCTCGTCAATCGCACGGTTCATGTTGCCCGGCTTACCGGAGCTCACCAGAGCGAAACCGAGCCGCGCCCGGATCAACGGCGATTTGGAGCGGTCGAGCTTCGCCGCCGTGCCGAAAGCCTTGATAGCCTCGTCATTTTTGCGCAGTTTCAGCAGTACTTCGCCGCGGAATTCATGAAAATAGGCGTTGTTTGGTTGCTCGCGGATCAGCGCATCCATCTTTTGGAGTGACGCGGCCGAATTGCCGGCGAGGTCCGTGGCTATGGCTTCACCATAACGCGCGGCCAGCGAAACGCGGTCGTTTGGGAAAAGGCGCGCGACCGCCTGGGCGCCGCCGGTATAGGCTGCGATCTTGGCGCGCATCAGATTGTGGCGCCTTTGCAATGGTATGGGGTCCGTTGCGTCATAGTGGCGGCTCTTGCGTGCAAGTTCCTCAAGCAGCGCAATGCGCTCACGCGGCAGCGGGTGGCTGACCTGGTATTGGTCGACCTGAACGCCTGACAATGAAAGGCTTTGCGAAAAACGCTGGAACGTTGTCAGCATTCCGCGGATCGACTGGCCGGTGGCGTCAAGATAACGCGCTGCGGCCTGGTCGGCGTTCATCTCTTCCGAGCGCCGGTAGCTGAGCAGGCTGCGTTGAGCCAGGCCCGGGGTTGCGGTGATCAGCGCTCCACCAGCCCGCGCTCCGCCGGAATTTCCCGAGATGCTGCCCGCCGCGATCGCACCGGCGCCAAGCAGGCCGCCAACGATAGCCATTGTCCGCGCTGCGGCGATCTGTTCGCGCAGGCGTTGCTGATGGCCCCCGGCCAGGTGCCCAGCCTCGTGGGCGAGCACGCCGATGATCTCATTGGGAACCACCGCCTGCATCAGCGCGCCGGTGTTGACGAAGATTCGCTGGCCGTCGACAAAGGCGTTGAAGCTGCGGTCATTGACCAGCACAATCTGTACCCGGCTCGCCTTGAGCCCGGCTGCCTGCAGCACTGGCTTGGCGTAGTCCTTGAGCAATGTTTCAATCTCTGCGTCGCGTACCACCGCCACGCGTCCCTGTGCATTGGCGGGCACCAAGACAGAAACCGCAACGAGAGCAGCAAGACAACCGCTTGCAACGCGCTTGAGCGTGCCGGGTCGGCGCTGCCGTTCAGAGTTTTCGGTTTGGAACAATTGCAGGCTGGTCTTGGCCATTGATCAGATTTTTCTCCACATGCGGGTGAAAGGTAATGGCAAAGCCCGGAAATGCAATCGCACAATCCGGTCAAAAGGCCATGGTGCCGCACTTGTGAAGGCCACGACATTCAGGCATTTGTGCGGCCAAGCCACCAAAGTCAAATGCAAGCCCCGGAGCAGCCACAGTGACACTGACGCGTAAGCCATCGGTTGAACCCTTCCACGCCATGGATGTCCTGGCGGAAGCGACCCGCCTGAAGGCGCAGGGCAGGGACGTGATCTCCATGGCCGTCGGTCAGCCCGCGCATCCCGCACCGCGCGCTGCGCGCCAAGCAGCAGCGCGGGCACTCGAACATGGCCGCCTTGGCTATACAGACGCGCTCGGCATTCAAAGCCTCAAGCAGGCGATCGCCGCGCGCTATGCCAGGAGCTATGGTGTCGATGTCGATCCGTCGCGGGTCGCGGTCACCACCGGTTCGTCGGCCGGCTTCAACCTGGCTTTTCTGCAACTCTTCAATCCCGGGGACGTGGTGGCCATCACCCGGCCGGGCTACCCGGCCTATCGCAACATTCTCTCGGCTTTGGGACTCAAGGTGCTGGAGATCCCGGTCGGGCCCGAGACCGGCCATGCGTTGACGCCAGAGGCCATCGAGCGCGCTGAGGCTGAGGCGGGTGACCGCGCAGCCGGCGTGCTGATAGCAAGTCCTGCCAACCCCACAGGAGCGGTCCACAGCCGTGACGCAATCGCCCGGCTTGATGCCTGGTGCGCTGACCGCAGCGTGGCTTTCATCTCCGACGAAATCTACCACGGGCTGACCTGGAGCGGGGAGGAGACAACCGCGTTGTCCGTGTCCGACAACGCGGTGATCATCAATTCATTCTCGAAGTATTTCTGCATGACCGGCTGGCGCATCGGCTGGATGATCCTGCCCGAAGACCTGATCAGGCCAGTCGAGTGCCTGGCCCAGAGCCTCTATATCAGTGCGCCGGAACTCTCCCAGATCGCCGCCGAAGCGGCACTGTCGGCAACTGAGGAGATGGACGCGGTGTGCCGGGGTTACCAGCGCAACCGCGCGCTTCTGGGCAAACGCCTGCCGGAACTGGGGCTGCCCTTCGCGGCTCCCATGGACGGTGCATTTTATGCCTGGGTGGATGTTTCGGCCCACACAAATGATTCCATGGCCTTTGCCCGCCAGATGCTTGCCGAGATCCATGTGGCGGCGACACCCGGCCGCGATTTTGATCCTGTCGATGGTGCACGGTTCATGCGGTTTTCCTATGCGGGAAGCCATGACGAGATGGAAACCGCGCTCGATCGCATCGAAACCTGGTTTGCAAAGCGGTGAAGGACGGCAAAAAGGCACAGGAGAGCGCGGATTCGCGGGACGTGGTCGAGTTTGAAATCCTGACCAAACGAACCCGCATGCGGCGCCATTCCATTGCCGACTTTGATCACTCTGCTGCGCTCTGGAGCGATCCGGATGTGGTCCGCTACATCTCCGGAAAACCCTCGACGCGGGCCGAATCCTGGTCGCGGCTGTTGCGCTACATTGGCCATTGGCAGGCACTGTCTTTCGGATACTGGGTGGTCGAGGACCGCCTAACCGGGCAGTTTCTGGGGGAGGTCGGTCTGGCGGACTACAAACGCGACATGACGCCGTCACTCGAACCTTGGCCCGAGATTGGATGGGTGCTGGCCACCCATGCGCATGGGCGTGGTCTTGCGAGCGAGGCCGTTGCTGCTGTGCTTGAGTGGAGCGACACCAATCTGGCTGCAGAGCGAACCGTGTGCATCATTGATCCCAAGCACCCCGCATCGCTGCGCGTTGCGGCCAAGAACGGCTTCGTTGAACGTTGCACTGGTGAGATTGGCGGCAGCCCTGTTGTGGTCATGGAGCGGTTGAAGTCAGCAATCTGACCACAACAAAAACACCTTTCTTTAAGTCCCCAAACGAAAACGGCCGCCCTTCGGCGGCCGCTTCAATTTCAAATGGTGCTGGGCTTAGAAGAAGCCGCGCTTTTGCCACCAGCCGCCCTTCTTGGGCTTTTCAGCCTCTTCAGGCTTCTCGGATGACGATGTCACAACCGGTTCGCTTGCGATTGCGCCAAGATCGGTGCGGTTGCGCCGGTCTTCTTCCGGCTTTCCGGTTTCCGCATCATCAGCCACAACTGCAGCCTCGGTCACCACAGGCGCCGCGGCAGCGGTTTCAGCTTCGACAGGCGCGGCATCACCGGCAGCCTCGGCAGTGTCATCACCGGCTTCGGCGGCTTTTGCCGCTTCATCAGCTGCTATCTGTGCCTTGGTGCGCCGCCGTTTGCGGGCCGGTTTCTTTTCGGCTTCCGGCTCTGGCTCAGCCTGGACCGCTTCGGTGACCGGGCCTGCATCAGATGACGTTTCGGCAGGGTGCTCGATTGCAGCCGTTGCCTCTGGTGAAGGGGCATCTGTCTCGGGCGCCGAATCTGCATCGGATGCTGTGTCACCGTCGGTCGCAGCATCGCTGCCCGCCTGGGTTTCATCCTCGCGGTTGCGGCGGCCACCGCGCTTGCCGCGGCGGCGGCGTTTGCCGCGGCGCTCGCCATCGCCATCCGACGCGCTGTCAGCCTGATTGCCATTGTTCGAGCTTTCATCGTCGTCATCACCGTCATCGGATGCTGTTTCATCCGAAGAAGCGGCGCGCTCGTCACCATTGCCGTTTTCACCCTCGGACTTGCGTCCGCCACGCCGGCGCCGGCGGCGGCGCTTGCGGCCCGTACCGTCTTCATTGCGCTCCTCGCCACGTGCATCCTGTGCTTCCGAGGCGTCACCGTTCTCTTCGGCTTCCTCGGCATCATCCACGGGGATTTCCGGATCGTCGTCGTCTTCAGGGTAGGCTGGAGAGCTGACGGTAATATGGTCGATATTGACCGGCTTTTCGACCGCAGCCCCCCGATCGATGGCGAAATGGTTGGCGCCCACGGTTTCGTCGGCTGAGAAGCTGATCGAGACGCCAAACATGTTCTCAAGTCCGACAACCGTGTCACGCTTGTGATTGAGCATGTAGAGCGCGGTGTCGCCGGTGGTGCGCACGATAATGTCATGCGTGGTGTTCTTGAGCAGATGTTCCTCGACACCGCGCAACACATGCAGAGCAACCGAGGACTGCGACCGGATATGACCGTTGCCGCCGCAGGTCGGACAGACCTGCATGGTGCTTTCGAGCACCGATGCCCGGATGCGCTGGCGCGACATTTCCAGAAGCCCGAAATGAGAAATCCGGCCGACCTGAATTCGGGCGCGATCGTTTTTCAGGCAATCCTTCATCCGCTTTTCAACCGCACGATTGTTGCGGTTTTCTTCCATGTCGATGAAGTCGATCACGATCAGACCGGCCAGGTCACGCAGGCGAAGCTGGCGTGCAACCTCATCTGCGGCTTCCAGATTGGTCTGCAGCGCCGTGTCTTCGATCGAGTGTTCACGGGTCGAGCGGCCGGAGTTCACATCGATCGCAACCAGCGCTTCGGTCTGGTTGATGATGATGTAGCCACCGGATTTCAGCGTCACCTGCGGCTGCAGCATCCGGTCAAGCTGTGCCTCGATACCGGAGCGGGCAAAGATCGGATGAAGATCGCGGTAAGGCTGAACCACCTTGGCGTGGCTCGGCATCAGCATTTTCATGAAATCCTTGGCTTCCCGGTAGCCTTCTTCCCCGGAAACAACGATCTCGGAAATGTCCTTGTTGTAGAGGTCGCGGATCGACCGCTTGATCAGGCTGCCTTCCTCATAGACCAGGCTTGGCGCTGTTGATTGCAGCGTCAGATTGCGCACGTTCTCCCAAAGACGCATCAGGTATTCGAAGTCACGCTTGACCTCGACCTTGGTGCGATTTGCACCGGCGGTGCGCAGGATCACGCCCATGCCCTGCGGAACTTCCAGTTCGCGCGCGATTTCCTTGAGGCGCTTGCGGTCGGGCAGGTTGGTGATTTTGCGCGAAATGCCGCCGCCGCGTGCGGTGTTGGGCATCAGCACCGAATAGCGACCGGCGAGCGACAGATAAGTGGTCAGCGCAGCACCCTTGTTGCCACGTTCTTCCTTGACCACCTGGACAAGAAGGATCTGGCGCCGCTTGATGACTTCCTGAATGCGATACTGCTTGCGCGGCTTGCGCTGCGGACGTGCCGGCAGCTCTTCCTGAGCATCTTCGGAGCCAACCGACTCCACGTCGTCATCCTCGGAGCCGCCATTGTCGTCCGAGCTCGAACCGTCATCGTCGTTGCGGCTCTTGCGGCGGCGGCGCGGCGCTGGTTCCGAAATTTCGTCGGCCTCGACATCGGCGGCCATCTCGGTCGGCTTGTCGTCGCCCTTGCTGCCGGAACTCTGATCCCCGGCGCTTTCGCCGCTGTCGTCACTGGCGGCCTCGACAGCATCCGCGGCACTCTCCGCTTCGGTGCCACCGGTTTCGGCGTCAGGCGAAGCATCTGCTTCGCTTGCCGCAGCTTCGCCAGCTACAGCCGTGGTTTCTTCGGTGTCGGTGTTTGCCGTCTCATCGGTGTTCTTCTTGCCGCGCCGGCTGCGCCGTGGCCGTGATTTCGACCCTTCTGCGTCGTCACCAGATTCTGATTCGTCCTTGGCCTTCGCCTTGTCCTTGTCTTGCGACTTGGATCTGGACTGGCGCTTTGGCTTGGGTTTGGCCACTTCCGGCTCATCGGAGTTGTCGAAGTCGGGGTCATTGGCCGCGTCTTCTGCTTCAGCCTGAAGCAGCGCCTGCCGGTCTGCGAGAGGGATCTGGTAATAATCGGGGTGGATTTCGGAAAAAGCCAGAAATCCGTGACGGTTGCCGCCGTAATCGACAAAGGCTGCCTGCAGCGAGGGTTCCACGCGGGTGACCTTGGCCAGGTAAATGTTGCCACGCAGCTGTTTCTTGTGCTGCGATTCGAAGTCGAATTCCTCTATGCGGTTTCCACGAACGACAACGACGCGAGTCTCCTCGGGATGGGAGGCGTCGATAAGCATTTTTTCTGCCATTGAGTATGAGCTCCTCGGCACGCACGCAGTAGCAAGCCCCTAAGCCCCGGAAATCGGTGCAGGGGAGAGCGATCGTGGCATGTGCCGGATGAAAGAGAATCCGGAGCTTGGACTTGGTCGATGCATGGCGGGGCTAAATCCGGGGCGCAAGACGCCTCGGGCCTGTTCACACTGTCGGTAATCCGTTTTTGCACCATAAGAGCCGGCCGGAAATTCATTTTCGTATAGTCCTTGCGGACCGATGGAAGTCCCGTTGGGGACGAGCGGCTGAATTGCCGCAAAGGTTGTGGCGGAAAATCAATCTCCGCCGGGTTTGATCAGTTTCGCAGCCGTTTCGCGAAGAAGGGTTTTTCTGCCTCGCCGCATTTTCGGCCATATTGCCTTTGATGAGCGCACCTACGGATTCCAACAAAGGAGTCTGAGTCGATGGCTCCCGGGAAGGGTTTCAAAGGACGACGGATGATCCGCGCTTCTGGCGCCGTGGACCCGTTCTAGGGCGGCAGCCGGAGGGGTGACGGATCTATCCCGTCAAAACACTTTCCCGATTAACGCTTTTATGAGGTGCTGACCTGTCTGGCAAGCTCAAAACGTTTCTTCCCTTAGGGAGGGCTTTTGCAAGGCGAAATGCATGTTCCGCTAGGGAAGCGGCATCAATTTCGGCCTGGAACCCACATGGTAAACGCATGTTAACCATGTTGCGTGAGGATTGCTGGGGTATAAAGCCGCGAATCGCACCGGTTAGGGGTTGCGGGCAGCGGCAAGGCTGTCCAAACCCAAGCAACCGTCGAACAACAAGGTCAGACAAGTGCTAGGTGCTGCAAGAATCAGGCAGATCGCAGGGAAGGTTGCAGCAGTCGCCCGGCCGGCCGGTTGCGCATGCCTGATACTTGTGATGCTGGCGCCCGCCGCGCGGTCCAACCCGGCCGCGGGCCCGGCCACCGATCAGGTGCTGGTTGCCGTAGCCGCGCGGGTCGTTGGTGATGAAAACCGGGTTCGTGTGGTGCTGGAGTTCCAGCAGGAACCGGTTTTTGCAATTCGCTATCTTACGGCGCCTGACCGGGCGGTCATCGAGCTGCCTGAAACCGTTTTTGCCTTCGAAAAATCTGCCCTGACAGGCCGTGGTCTGGTGTCCGAGGTGCGCTACGGCGCGGCGGGCGCGGGCAGGGCGCGCATTGTGCTGGATCTGAGCAAACCTGCCCGTCTCGAACTCGCGCAGACCGCGGAGGAGGCCTCCGGTGCGCTTCACCGTCTCGTCTTTGATGCTGTAACGGTTGATGAGGGCGTGTTTCAGGACCAGGTCGCAGAGACAGTCTGGACACCGCTTGATGGCGGCGAGATTGAGCAGGTCAGGGCCGGCGATGCGTCCGACACGCTCAACATTGTCATCGATCCCGGTCATGGGGGCATTGACGGTGGGGCCGAAGGGCCGGCTGGCACAATGGAGAAAAACGTCACGCTGGCCTTTGCCGAAGCCTTCAAGGAGGCGTTGGAGGCCGAAGGCGGAATCCGTGCGAGTTTGACCCGAACCGAAGACAAGTTTCTGTCCCTGTCGGCGCGGGTGCGCATGGCCCGCGATGCCGATGCTGATCTTCTTTTGTCGTTGCATGCAGATTCCATTCGCATCAAGAGCCTGCGCGGCGCGACGGTCTACACACTCTCCGACAAGGCGTCTGACGCCATGGCCCAGGCGCTTGCGGATCAGGAGAATGCCGCAGAGGAAATCGTCGGTGCCAAGCTCGACGGTGCGGCTGAAGGCGTCGCGGCAATTCTGGTTGATCTGGCCAGAACCGAAACCCGGGTTTTCTCCACAGGTCTGGCGCAACAGGTCATCAATTCCTTCGAAGGCCAGGTCAGGCTTATCAACAATCCCCACCGCCATGCCGGTTTTCGCGTCCTGCAAGCGCCTGATGTGCCATCAGTGCTTGTCGAACTGGGCTATCTTTCCAACCGTGATGACGAAGAAATGCTAAATGATGAGGATTGGCAGAAAAAGACCGCAGAACTTCTGGCCCAATCGGTTGTAAAATACCGGCAGACCATATTGGCGGGCCGGAAATGATCGCTTTAATGTCAAAGTCGCGGTCGGCTGCGCTCACGGAGTGTGGTAGATTGGCCACGATAGGCTTGGCAAATCAGGCGGCGGTGCTGAAGCCCGATTTAGGCCCTATTCTCCGCACATTGTCCGGGCTAACCGGTTTCCATATGCTTGTGGGGCAAGCCGTAGTGGCGCGCCCATTGACTTCGCAGCAGTCCCGAATTGTCGGGCCAACAAGAACACAAACGGCAGCTGATTGATGATACGACTGATTGGATACTTCTTTGGAATCGGGACCGTGATGTTTCTCATCGTGGCTGCAGGTGTCGCCTGGTACATCGGCGATGTCTCGAAGGATCTGCCGGATTACGAAGTGCTCAACAGCTACGAGCCTCCGGTGACCACGAGGGTACATGCCGCCTCTGGTGAACTTATGGCGGAGTATGCGCGCGAAAGACGGCTGTTTCTGCCAATTCAGGCCATTCCCGACCGGGTGAAAGCGGCATTCTTGTCGGCTGAAGACAAGAACTTCTATCGCCACCCGGGCGTTGATCCGGTGGGCCTTACGCGCGCAGTCATCAACAACATCCGGACCGGCGCCCGTCAGGGTGCTTCCACGATCACCCAGCAGGTCGCCAAGAACTTCTTGCTCTCCTCAGATCAGACCTATGAGCGCAAGATCAAGGAGGCGATCCTCTCATTCCGGATCGAGCAGGCCTATTCCAAGGATCGGATTCTGGAGCTTTATCTCAACGAAATCTTCTTCGGTCTCAATTCCTACGGCATCGCCGGAGCCGCGCTCACCTATTTCAACAAATCGGTCAACGAGCTGACCATCGCAGAGACAGCCTATCTTGCAGCCCTTCCTAAGGCGCCAAACAATTATCATCCGTTCCGCCACACCGAGCGCGCTATCGAGCGCCGCAACTGGGTGATCGACCGGATGGTCGAGAACGGCTATGTCAGTTCCGAAGACGGTGCAGAGGCCAAGGCTCAGCCGCTTGATGTGGCTCCGCGGCGTGGTGGTTCCTATCTCTTTGCTTCGGAGTATTTCGCCGAGGAAGTGCGTCGAGAAATGATCGACCGCTATGGCAATGACGCGCTGTATGAGGGCGGGTTGTCTGTCCGCACCACGCTTGACCCGAAGCTTCAGGCGCTGGCACGCAAGGCCTTGCACAAGGGCCTGATCAATTATGACGAGCGCCGTGGTTTCCGCGGTCCGGTGGCGAAGCTGGATATGAGTACGGACTGGGGCGAACAACTTGCCGAAGTCGATGGCTTGCGCGACGTACCGGAATGGACGGTCGCCGTGGTTCTCTCCGCAACTGATGGTGCCGTTGATGTCGGCCTCCGTCCTGGCCGGGAAGCCAGCGGTGCAGTTGCTGCCGACCGCCCGACCGGAACCATTCTTGCCGAAGACATGAAATGGGGGTTCCGCCTCAACATTGCCGGAGATGACCGCCGCAATGTGAAATCCGCCGCCGAGGTGCTCAACCCGGGCGATGTGGTGTATGTTGAAACGATCGAGGTCGACGGCGAGCAGCGTCTCCGCCTTCGTCAGCCTCCTAAAGTGCAAGGCGCGCTTGTCGCCATGGACCCGCACACCGGCCGTGTGCTGGCGATGGTGGGCGGCTTTTCCTTCGCTCAGTCCGAGTTCAATCGCGCCACCCAGGCCCAACGTCAGCCCGGTTCTTCCTTCAAGCCGTTCGTCTATGCAGCGGCGCTCGACAATGGCTATACGCCGGCCTCGGTGGTTCTCGATGCACCCGTCGAGATCGTCTCCGGCGGCGAATTGTGGCGGCCCAAGAATTATGGCGGCGGTTCCGCCGGTCCATCGACATTGCGCCTGGGCATTGAACGCTCGCGCAACCTGATGACCGTACGCCTGGCGCAGGACATGGGTATGAACCTGGTCGCTGAATATGCCGAACGGTTCGGCATTTATAACAATATGCTGCCGGTGCTGGCGATGTCGCTTGGTTCGGGTGAAACCACAGTGATGCGGATGGTGTCGGCCTACTCGGTGCTGGCAAACGGCGGCAAACAGATCAAGCCGTCGCTGATCGACCGCATCCAGGATCGCTATGGCAAGACCATTTTCAAACACGAAGAGCGGACATGCGATGCCTGTGTGGCAACGGCCTGGCTGTCACAGGAAGAGCCCGAGGTTGTCGATACACGGGAACAGGTGCTCGATCCCATGACCTCCTACCAGATCACCTCGATGATGGAAGGCGTGGTGACCCGTGGTACGGCTGCGAGCAAGGTCAATCTCGACCGGCCGACTGCTGGCAAGACCGGTACCACCAATGAGGAAAAGGATGCCTGGTTCGTCGGCTACACTGCTGATCTGGTGGCCGGCGTCTTCATCGGCTTCGACACGCCGACCCCGATGGGCCGTGGCTCGACCGGCGGCGCGCTGGCAGCACCGGTGTTCAACGAGTTTATGCAGGCTGCCCTTGAGGGCACCCGCCCGGCTGATTTCCGCGTGCCTGAAGGCATGAAGCTGATTGCGATCAACCGCAAGACAGGCATGCAGGCGTTCCCCGGAGAGGCTGACGTGATCATGGAAGCATTCAAGCCGGGCACCGGACCGTCGGATGTCTATTCTGTGATCGGGCTTGATGATTACCCCATTGGCGAGGCCATCACCAACATTTCGCCACAGGCCAACCAGGCTGTGGTCAATGGCGTCGGCGGGCTTTATTGAGCCCAGGCGAGGCCTCCATCAGACCCAATCTGACGGCTTTACATCACCGGATACCACCCTTATGGTCCGCCCGCTTTGGCTCATCGCTCAGGCGATTCAATCAGACGGAAACTTGATCAATGCGTGCAGAAACCCAGGTCGTTGTCGACGAAATCAAGCAGGCCGTAAGCCTGCTGAGGAGGCATCTTTGACTGGGATCCTGCTCTAAAACGTCTCGAATGGCTCAACGCCAAGGCTGAAGACGCGTCGATCTGGGATGATCCGCAGGAAGCTCAGAAACTGATGCGCGAGCGCCAGCAGCTTGAGGATTCCATCAATGGCCTCAAGCGCACGGAAGCACAACTCTCTGACAACCTCGAGCTCATTGAAATGGGTGAGGAAGAGGGTGACAGCGACATCGTGCGCGAGGCCGAGGCTGCGCTTAAGGAATTGCGCGCAGATGTGACCAAGCAACAGATCGAATCGCTGCTGTCAGGCGAGGCCGACGCCAACGATACCTATCTCGAAGTACACTCCGGCGCCGGCGGCACCGAAAGCCAGGACTGGGCCAACATGCTGTTGCGCATGTACACCCGCTGGGCCGAGCGAAGCGGCATGAAGGTCGAGCTGCTCGAAATCCATGATGGTGAAGAGGCCGGGATAAAATCCGCCACGCTCCTGATAAAGGGCCACAACGCCTATGGCTGGCTCAAGACCGAATCCGGTGTCCACCGTCTGGTTCGGATCTCGCCCTATGACAGCCAGGCGCGCCGTCACACCTCGTTTTCAAGCATCTGGACCTATCCGGTGATTGACGATTCGATTGATGTCGATATCAACGAGAGCGAGTGCCGCATCGACACCTACCGCGCATCGGGCGCCGGCGGGCAGCACGTCAACACCACCGATTCAGCAGTCCGCATCACCCATATACCGACAGGCATTGTGGTGCAGTGCCAGCAGGAACGTTCACAGCACAAGAACCGGGCCAAGGCCTGGGACATGCTGCGTGCCCGTATCTACGAGGCCGAGCTGAAAAAGCGCGAAGAGGCGGCCAACGACGAGGCGGCTTCAAAAACCGAAATCGGCTGGGGACACCAGATCCGGTCCTATGTTCTGCAGCCCTACCAGCTGGTCAAGGATCTGCGCACAGGCACCGAAAGCACCAGCCCGCAGGATGTGCTGGACGGTAAGCTCGATCCCTTCATGGAAGCAGCGCTGGCCCAGCGCGTCTATGGCGGCGGTGAAGAGGTTGCCGATATCGACTGAACGCTGAGGGCCTGAAGTGGTCTAGTTACTCGATCTCTCCACCACGATGTCGCCGAATTCGTCGACGAACAAGGCCCAGGTCTCCGGTTCTGCCATGGTCGGATCGGTTTTGAGATAGATGAAGGCGGACAGTCCCGGCTGCCTTGCAGTCCCGGTGGAATCTTCAGGCCGGATATCGGTGACATAGGCACCCAAGGCGTTGATCTCCTCAAGGCCGGTCGACAACGCCAATTGCGGGCCGCCGGGCGTCAGCTCGATCTGCTGAAGCTCAACCAGTGAACGGTTGTCTTCGCCGCGAATGGCGACCAGGCGGTAGTAGCCACGTCGTGTGGTGGTTGGCGCTGTTTCGGTGGTGCTGTCGGCTTGCCCGGATGCCTCTCCGCCGGCATCGCCTTGCGGTGCCACCGCCTCTTCCCAAAAGCCGCCGCTGGTAACGAACAGAACCCGCTCGTTGAGGCCCTGGGCAATGCCGCCGGTATCCTGGGCGAGGGCGGGTGCCGTCGCGCCAGTAAGCAGGGCAGTAAGGACAAACAGAACTTTCGGTGCAGGCAAGGGCATGATGGATACCTCGCGGGACAGGTTAGACCGTTCAGTAGAGGAATTGTTCGGCCAGAATACGGTCGTTCCATGAATGGCTGGAATCGGTGAGGATCCGGGCCGTCAGCTCCTTGGATTCAGCGACCTCGACCCGGGTGACCGATTTGACTTCGTTGTGATCGGCAACAGCGTTGACCGGCCGCTTCTCGGGTTCCAGCACATCCATTGTCACGGTGACCTTGTTGGGCAGCAGCGCGCCGCGCCAGCGCCGCGGCCGGAACGGGCTGACCGGCGTCAGCGCCAGCAATTGCGCATCAAGCGGCAGGATCGGGCCATGGGCCGAGAGATTGTAGGCGGTCGAGCCTGCCGGTGTCGCCACCATGATCCCGTCACAGATCAATTCTTCCATCCGTTCCTGGCCATCAATGGAAAGGCGCAGCTTGGCTGCCTGATAGCTTTGCCTGAGCAAAGAGACTTCATTGATCGCCAGTGCCGAATGTGTCGCCCCATGCGCATCCGTGGCGGTCATCTCGAGTGGACGAATGATGTTTTCCACTGCCGCATCAATACGATCAGAGAGATCCACATCGGAGTAATCATTCATCAGGAAACCAATGGAACCTCGGTTCATGCCGTAGACCAGGCGGCCGGTGTTCATCTCGTCATGCAGAGTCTGCAGCATGAACCCATCGCCGCCCAGAGCCACGATCACGTCGGCCTCGTCGTGGCGCGCATTGCCGTAAAGCGCTGCAAGATGCTGGGCTGCTGCCTGTGCGTCCGGTGTGTTGGAGGCGATAAAACTGTATTTCCGTACCATGAATTGGACCTGCTCCCGCTCAGGGTCAGACAATGGCGATTGCGGCGGGCCGTTGCAAGTGCTCCGTCCTGTTGAGGTGCGAGGATGTGCCAGCCGGTGTCGCTCACCTGTCGGGTAGACAGTTCAAGCCAGAGGCTCTGCCTGTTGTTGGACTTAGCGCGCGATTGGCGGGCTTTGGGGATCGCGGCCGAGCAGCAACGGTCCTGTTACCAGGGCGAGGGGAACCACATTGTAAAGTGCGTTCATCGGCGCACCGGCCATGATCGAGCCGGGCGCGATCCCGGTAGACGCTGGCACGGTCTTCAAATTTATCCACGAAATTAAGACGGGGGATTATGTGATTTATCCATCCAAGTCGGATCGGATGATTAACATTGGTCAGTTCATGGGGGAGCATGTTTATGTCCCTGAAGACCCCGATGAATATGCCAACCGCCAGAAAGTGAAATGGCTGGGCCATTTCCCCCGGAATGATTTCAGCCAGAGCGCACTCAATGAAATTGGATCATTTCTGACGTTGTTTCGAGTCAAGCGCCATACGGCCGAGTTCCTCTCCAAAAATGGGGTAGAGCGAGGCACCATCGAGGATGCCGTGCCCATCGAAAGCGCAATTGAGATGGCAGACGAGACAGAAGACGACGATACCGCAACAGTGTCCGTTTCACGTCAGGCGGAGGAGACGACTGAGGACTTTATTGTTCGCCGCATCATGGGCAGCTCGACGGCTACCAGTTAGAGGCGCTTGTCGCCCACATTATGGAATGCATGGGCTACACCGCTAGGGTAACCCAGAAATCTGGTGATGGTGGCGTGGATGTGATCGCACATCTCGATGCTCTCGGCTTTCAACCTCCTATCATCAGAATCCAACGCAAGCGCACAACCAGCCAGCATGGCATCGGTGAGGTCAATCAGTTGCTTGGAACTTTGGGGGAGGGTGAATTCGGCCTATTCGTATCGCTCGGACCAATTAGTCGTGCAGCCAAAGGTCTTGAACGTAATCGATCCAAGTTGCGACTCACTGACAGCGAGGCTTTCGTGGACATGATCCTCGAAAACTACGGCAAACTCTCGCCACGCTACAGGGCCATTGTGCCGCTAAAGCAAATCTACGTCCCTGATCTCTAAAGGAGCTGATGCCCGATCCTGGCGGTTTCGAACAGAAAAAGCGTGTTTCGACAGAATCTGTGGAAAGAGCAAGAAAGATTCATGGTGCCCTCAGGGTGTCCCTGAATCAAAAATACCGCATTTTCCGAAGCCAGAAAACGCAGCGATTTCAATGAAAGAATGGTGCCCCCGGCAGGATTCGAACCCGCGACCCCCTGATTACAAATCAGGTGCTCTACCAACTGAGCTACAAGGGCAGCGGGATGCGGATAGCACATTCTCCGCTGCTGTAAAGTGAAAACCGCGCCAAATGTGTCCGCGGCGGATTATTGTGAACTGCGCCGCCGCGCAGACGCCTTCAACGTTGCACTTGCGCCTTTGGGTCAGGCCTGATCCTGGCGGTTGAGGTATTGCTGCGCCGCATAGAGCGCAATTGCGGTGGCGTTGGAGACATTGAGCGATTTGATCGCGCCGGGCATGTCGAGCCGGGTGAGAACATCGACCGTTTCGCGGGTCTTCTGCCGCAAACCCTTGCCCTCCGCGCCCAGCACCATCGCGATGCGCGCGCCCTTCAGACCGGCTTCGATGGGCGAGGGGCCCTCCGAATCAAGCCCCACGGTGGTAAAGCCCTGCGCCTTGATGTCCTCGATGGCGCTTGCCAGGTTTCGCACCTCGATATGATCGATCATCTCCAGCGCACCCGAGGCGGCTTTCGCCAGTACACCCGATTCCTGAGGGCTGTGGCGTTGGGTGGTGACAAGCGCACCGGCACCGAAGGCCACCGCCGAGCGCATGATCGCGCCGACATTGTGCGGATCGGTGACCTGATCGAGAATCACCACTAGCGTCGCGTCGCCGAGATCGGTGAGGGGGCGTGCCGACAGCGGCCTGGCCTCCAGCAGCACACCCTGATGCACCGCATCGTCGCCCAGAAGCCGGTCGATCTCCTGCGGGGCAACGAGTTCGACGGGGAAGGGCAGCTCCGCATCTTCCGCGATCTCGAGCCGCATCAGCGCGTTGCGCGTGGCTTTCAGCGATGTGATCTGCCGTGCGGGATTGTCGAGGGCTGCGCGCACCGTGTGCAGGCCATAGAGATAGACGCTCTCAGCCGCTCCGCGCTCGGCATAAAGCGCGCCCTTGCGTGCCGGTAGATCGCGTTTTCCGCGCGGCTGGACCGGGGGCAGGCCTTCGCGTTCGCGCTTCGCGTCGCGGTGTGACCGCCGCAATTTGGCATAGTGGGTGTCGCGGTTGGAGCCGGTTGCGCCGGCGTCATCATCTTTGCTCATGGCGCGCTTATACGCCAATTGTGCGCTTGCGCAATCTGGCGCTGTTCAAGCGATCACCGCGTCTGCTTTTAAAGCCATTGCAGTTGTCCGCAATCGCACAGTCTTATCAACCCGGCAGGTCCGTGTCTGATCTTTGCCAGAGGTGTTCGATTTTATCCTGATCCGTGTTGACAGGTTGTCCGTGCCCCGTCATAACGCCGACCGCGGACGGGGCGATTGTATCGATTGCCCAAGCCGTGCTGCCCGACAGAATTCGGGTTGTCCAACTTGGATGCACGACCCTGGCGGCTGGTCAGGAGGAATGCCCGAGTGGTTAAAGGGGACGGACTGTAAATCCGTTGGCTTCGCCTACGTTGGTTCAAATCCAACTTCCTCCACCACCGCCGGCGGGTCGTGAATGCGGGTATAGCTCAATGGTAGAGCAGCAGCCTTCCAAGCTGAATATGCGGGTTCGATTCCCGCTACCCGCTCCAATGATTTCGATTAATCCCATTAGGCTATGAATTTACTGGTGTCGCGCCCCGTGGGCTTGGGTTGCATTGGATGGCAAATGGATCGCAAATCGAGGGAAAAGCTGTGGATAGCCGTCCATCAAATGTGAACTGTTTCGGCCCCATCAAACATGCAGCCGGTTGCTCACACAAGGAAATCCATCCTTTAAGAAGGGTATCTCGATTTCAAGGCTTATTGAGCCACTGACCGCGGGTTTGACACGGCGGCATTGCCCCCATGTTCGCAGGGAAGGCAGAAAAATCATAAGACAAGCGCCGTGCGTCCAATTGGACGCACAAAGGTTGCTCGAACATTTTAATCTGATGCATGCCGCACTCAATTGAGTGCACCATGCATCAGATCAGCTGGACTACAGGCAAGACTAAATTCGTGCCCAGATCTGCACTGCCGCAAGCCAGCTCCGAGCCCATGCCTTAAGTGATGGAGCCGTGCTGCGTGGGCTTGCAGCGTAAGAGATGCGACCGGGGCCAAACAATCTGTGTCGCAATGAGGCGGTCATACCGGGCGTTCATGCAGGTCGAAGCATTGATAAGTGGCAGAATGAGCAGGATGCAGGCTTTGCGGACGTTTGCAGTCCTGCAATCTGGGGGACCCAACGGCTTCAGGCAGATGAAGCTATGCCCGCCTGCGCAATGCGAAGCCTTGCTGTAAACGTTCCGGCGCCTTGCTCGAACACGATGTCCCCGTCATGTGCCTTGGCCACCTGATCGACGATAGCAAGGCCGAGGCCCGTACCCTCGCCAGCGCGCGCGGAGCTGCCTCTGGCAAACGGACGCATGAGATACCTGGCCTGTTCCGGGGAGAAGCCGCTTCCTGAATCCAGCACGTCGATCAGGAGCTGTCCGTCTAGAACTCTTGCGCTTACGGTGATCGGGGCTTTTCCGTATCTCAACGCATTTGTCAGAACGTTCTCGACAGCCCGAAGCATGGCCGCCTCCTTGACATGAACCACGGCATCCGCCGGTGCATCAAGCGCAATGGTGCCGGGCCTGGTGCATGCGGCAATGGCCTGCTGCAACAGGGGCCGCAACCGAACCGCCCGCGTCTCCTCGGCTTCAAACCCGCGGGCTAAATCAAGAAACTGCCCCAACATGCTTTCAATCCGGATCACATTGCGCTCCGCGCCGGCAATGAGCTCGGCGTCGGCATCTTTCACCATTGCCAGGGTCAGCCGGACCTTTGTAAGAGGCGTGCGCAGGTCATGGCTGACACCGGCCAGCATCATGGCCCGGTCGGCCTCTGCAGCCTGCAACCGCTCCGACATGTCGGTCAGGGCACGGGACACCGCGGCGATTTCGCGGGGGCGCTCGATCGCGCTGCCATAGACGCCGGACGGATTGGGCATGCGACCCACCGTTTCCTCCAGGCGCCTCAGCGGCAGGGCAATCCATCTTTGAAGCGCGATACCGCCGGCAAGTGCGGCAAGCAAGGCGATCCCGGACGCGACCATGAGACCTGCAACCGGATCAGCGGCAGGCAAGGTTCTAAGCGACACCCAGTAAGGTTGATCTGCCGTAACCATGCGGGCCCAGACACGGCCCTCGGCATCGACGAGAACGTTGGGCGCCGAGATTCCGTGCTGGTCCGACAGAACGCGCAGAAAGTAGCGCGAGAACAAACTGCGCAGCTGGTTTGCGTCATCCGGTGCGGTCTCGGCGACCAGAACATCAGGCGCTTCATCCGCGCGCAGGGCCTCGGCGAAGTGGATCTGTTGAAACGGGTCCATCTGCGCAAAGGAAAGCTCGAGATTCCGGATCGTCTGTGCCGTGTCTGCGGCCGAGCGTTCGATCTGGGGCCGCAGGACGAGGCCGGAAATCAGAACCAGCGACACCAGAAGCGCACCGAGAATAGCCGCGGCGAGAACCGCGATGTTCTGCTTTAGAAGAGAATCAAGCACCGTCGGACACCAGAACGTAGCCCACGCCCCAGACCGTCTTGATCAACCCGGCGTCATCGGCCCGGTCGCCGAGCGCACGCCGCAGCCGCGCGATCTGGACATCCACCGCGCGGTCGGTGACCTCGGCGTCGCGCCCCAGCGCGCGTTCGATCAGCTGGGCCCGGCTGAGCGGGCGTCCGCGGCTGCGCACCATTGCAGCCAGCAGGGCAAACTCGCGGCTGGAGAGTTTTAGCGATGCGCCGTCACGCGTGACCATTCGGGTCGAGAAATTGATCTCGAGAGGACCGATCGTCACGGTGTCGTCCGTCGGCACGTCCCGCATGCCACGGGTGCGCCGCAGCACTGCCGACAGACGCGCCACCAGTTCGCGGGGCTCAAAGGGCTTGGCCAGATAATCGTCCGCGCCGGTTTCGAGACCGACAATACGGTCGATGGGGTCGCCCCGTGCCGTAAGCATGATGATCGGCGTCTGATCCCCCGCCGCACGAAGGCGTCTGCAGATGGCCAGCCCGTCTTCGCCCGACATCATGAGATCAAGAACGATAGCATCCGCGGGGCTCCGCGACAGTTCACGATCAAGCGCTGTGCCGCCGTCGACGGCCCGGGTCTCGAATCCATGCTCGGAAAGGAACCGGCGCAGCAGAGTGCGGAGTTCCGGATCGTCGTCCACGACGATTACCCTGTCTGATTTGACGTTCATGATATCGACCGTGTCACGGTTCCATTTTCTTGCACAAGATCAATTTGTTTCAAAGCATGACAGACTTAATCCCTTGAAACACTTTGTCACATCTTACTCGGATTTCGTAACACCAGTGACATTCCGCTCCTGCAAATCGCTGCCCATGAGACGAACAATTCGGGTCGTCAGATATGGAGTGAATCATGCTGAAAAGACTATTTGTATTTCTGGCCCTTGCGATGGTCTGGGCAACGACCGCCTCAGCCTCCACCGTCGCGGTGTCGACGGCAAACGTCAACCTGCGTGCGGGCCCCGCAACGAGCTATCCGGTGGTTACTGTCGTGCCGCAGGGTGCCCGCATCGTGACCCATGGCTGCGTTGCCGACTACAGGTGGTGCGATGTGGCCTTCGGCATCTATCGGGGCTGGGTGTCCGCCAGCTACATCCAGGTGATCTACAAGGGCGGCCCGGTCGTGCTGTCTTCTGCTGTCGCGCCAGCCGTCGGCGTAACCGTGGTGACCTATGGCCGCGTCTATTGGGACACCTACTATGTAGCCCAGCCCTGGTACCGGTCCTGGACGACCTATTACCGGCCCTATGCTCCCGTGGCAGCCCCGCGGGTGACTTCACACAGCCGCAGCGCGACATGTGTTGATGGCAACTGCACGGGGACGCGGCAGGCGACCGGAATCTACGGCGGATCGACGAGCCAGACCCGCAATTGCGCGGGCGGTGAGTGCAGCGCGACACGCCAGACTGTGGGGCCATACGGCAACTCTGCCTCCCGGGTCCGTAGCTGCAGCGCTGGCGACCGCAGTTGCAACATGACACGGACCGGCCCACGCGGTGGCACGGCGACCGGTACCCGCAGCTTCAGCCGTTGATCTGCAATGCGGCTGCGATCAGCGGCCGCAAAGGCGAAGATTTTTTCCCGTAAAGGAGACGACCTTGTTCAGACCCATCATCACGGCCCTCCTGCTGTCAGCTGGCGCCTGTCCGGCCTTCGCACAGGCGCAGGAACCGGCGCAGGAACCGGCAAAACACCTGGCCCGGCTGCTGCTGGTCAATTTCGACCGGATCGATGCCAATACAGACGGCATCATATCGCGCGGGGAGTACCAAAACGTTCAGATCGTGCGATGGCCGCAGATCGACCTCAACGGGGACGGCTTCCTGAGCGAAGACGATTTCCCCCGCTTCGCCGCCCACCGCGTACGGACGCAATTGGCGAAGATCACCTATCTCGACACCGACAGTGACGGCCGGATCAGCCAGGGCGAATTCCTCAATGGACCGCCGTTGCTGTTCCAACGCGCCGACCGCAACGGCGATGACGCTTTGACCCGGTCCGAATTGGAGGCTGCAAGAAACCAGGACTGAGATCAGTCATTTACCAGGAATGACAAGCCTGAGGGCGGTTCCTGCTGCCTTTTCCATCATCACACGCAAGAAGGATCATACGGATATGAAAAAGAACCCCATCGCGGCACTGGCTTGTTCCATTGCCTTTATCTTGCCGCTGTCCGCCGCCCAGGCTCAATCCATGTCTGATGCGGACAAACAGAAAATGGCTGATAACGTTGTCCAGGCCGATGCCAATGGCGACGCGGCGCTCACGCGCGGCGAGTTTGACTTGCTTCTGCAGCTCAACGCACAGGACAACCTTGGCAGAGCAGCGCAGGTCATCAGGCTTGGACGCCAGGCCATGATCTTCACTCGGATTGACGGCGACGGAAACGGCCTTGTGACCCGGCAAGAGTTGCAAGCACTCGCACAATGAAAACAAACGATCAACACGCCGGACAAGCGGCTGAAAGCAATCCCTTGCCACTGCTCGACAATGGCAAGGACCCGTCTTCATCGAAGCGGTCGCCCAGCCGGCAGACAGGTTGGCCGCTGAGGATTCTGGTGTTTCTTCTGGTTCTGTTGTTTGGCGGGGTCGTCGGGCTCTATTTCCAGGGCCCAGCCTTGCGGACGATATTTGACTGGACCGCACTCGAACCCGGCGCTGGTGCCCGGCAGCCGATCGCGCTTCCCGTTGAACGCGTGCCATCTCTCGAGCGTGTTGCAGCAATGGCAACCGGCGATGTCGTCGCTCTGGGGCGCTTGCAGCCTTCCGGCGGTGTCGTCTCGGTGGCGCTTCCTCAGGGCGCAGGCGACGCGCGTCTCGATCAGCTTCTTGTCACCGAGGGCGAAATCGTCGCGGAAGGGGATGTCCTGGCGGTGCTCGACAGCCTCCAACTCTATGAATCCGCACTGACAAGCGCCGAGAGCACGCTCGCGATCCGGCGGGCAGCGTTGGCCCAGACCCGGGTGCAGGTCGCGGCAACCCAAGCCGAGCTTCGCGCGCAAATCCGTGGCGCAGAGGCGACCCTCTCGGCTTCCGAACGCGAACTGGCGCGTGTGAGAAGCCTGATAGAACGGGGCGTTGCAACCCAGGCGACCCTCGAAGCCGCCATCCAAGCCAACGATAACGCCCAAGCCGATCTCGACCGCTTGCAAGCATCGCAGCTGCGCTATCAACCCGGGCCTGACGGCGAACAGGTGGATATTGCCTTGGCGTCCGCCGATCTCGCTGCGGCCAAAGCCGCGGTGGAGCAGGCTCGCAGTGATCTTGACCGTGCCCGGGTTTTCGCACCGCGGGACGGGACCATAGTCGAGGTGGCGGCGCGCACCGGCGAACGTCCACCCTCAGACGGTCTTCTGCAAATGGGCGACACCGCGCAGATGGAGGCCGAACTCGAGGTGTTCCAGATCATGGCGCCCCGGATTGCCGTCGGGCAGGACGTGTCGCTTGTCTCCGGGGTGCTGGGGGCAGAACCGCTCACAGGAAAAGTCGCACGTATCGGCACGCTCGTCGGAAGACAGAGCGTGACAGCGGAAGACCCGGCGGCAAACACCGATGCGCGTGTGGTTCTCGTCAAAGTCACGCTGGACGAAGCGTCGAGCATTCGGGCCGCGCGTTTCATAAACCTTGAAGTCGTGGCCCGGATCTCTGTCGCCGAAGGCGCTCCGGCAGAAGGCCCGGAACAATGACTGCCTTCCTGACCCGGCTGCTTGGAAGATTGCCGATCGGATACCTTCAGCTCATGCATCATCCTGGCCGTCTGCTTGCCGCATTGGCCGGTGTGGCCTTCGCCAACGTGCTGGTCTTTGTCCAGCTGGGTCTGGCCGGATCGATGGCCGAATCCGTCGCCATCCCATACAGGCTGTTTCAACCAAATCTGCTCATTCTGTCGCCGGCTGATTCCGAGACGCTGTCCGATGCGGCCACACTCCCCCGGCAAAGGCTGTTTCAGGCGCTGGTACATCCGGATGTAACCGATGGCACACCGATTTACATGGGCCGCTCGACCTGGATCTCGGGACATGATGCATCCTCGTCGATCCAGTTCTTCGGCCTTGCTCCCGAAGCGACGGCTTTCTTTGACGAGGCGCTGGCAGCACCGCTGATAAGTCTGTCGCTGTCTGACACGGCACTTGTCGACACGCTGACACGATTTGTCGACATGCGCAGCTTTGCCGAATCGCGTCCCGAAGCGCCAGTGTCCTTCGAGATACAGAACCGCCAGCTTGGGGCGATCGGAACCGTGTCCATTGGCGGTGGATTTGGGGGTGACGGCGTCTTTCTGATGTCCGACCAGACCTTCTTCCATCTGTTTCCGCAGCGCAGTTCCGCAACGCCGAGCCACATCCTGCTCGCTCTGGCCCCGGGCGCTGATCCAGGGCGGGTCGCTGCGGAACTGGCACAACTCTATCCGCCCGATTCGGTCCGGATCCGCCCGATCATCGGGGCCATGGACCAGGAAGTCCGCTATCAGATGACGGAACGTCCGACCGGCCTTATCTTTGCTTTCGGGGTAGCGATCGGGATCGTCGTCGGGATTGTCATTGCGTACCAAGTGCTGTCAGCCGACGTCGCCGATCACATCCGCGAATACGCCACCTTCAAGGCCATGGGTTTCCGGCAGGGCTTTTTTGTCGGGATCATCCTCGAAGAGGCGATATTCCTCGCTGCGATCGGCTTCTGGCCGGGACTGGCGTTTTCGTTGCTGTTCTACGAAACACTGGCTTACCTCACGAACATTCCGATCTTCATGACAACAGAGCGTGCGGTCGCGGTCTTCATCGGCACCATCATCGCCTGCGCCGTCTCAGGCATGCTGGCCATGCGCAAACTTGCCGCCGCCGAACCCGCCGATTTGTTTTGAGGACGCCATGACCGACACTGCGATTGATGTGAGAAGTCTCGATCACTACTTCGGCGAGGGAGAAGCCCGAAAACAGGCTTTGTTCGATGTAAACCTGTCGGTTCGACGCGGATCGCTGACCATTCTGATGGGGCCGTCAGGCTCCGGAAAAACCACGCTTCTGACACTCATGGGTTGTTTGCGTGAGGTTCATCGCGGGAGCATCCGGTTGTTGGAACGGGAGCTGTTTCAGTCCGACGAGATCACCCGGATCGACATGCGCCGGCGTCTCGGCTTCATCTTCCAGGCCCGCAATTTGCATGACAGCCTGACGGCGCGGCAGAACGTGATGATGGGCTTGCAGGTCCACGGTCGCGGCGCTCCCAAAACACATGCCCTTGCAGCGGATCACATCCTGGACCTCCTGGGGTTGGGCGAGCGTCTTGACTATCTTCCAGGCAACCTGTCGGGCGGGCAGAAGCAGCGGGTGGCCATCGCGCGTGCTCTCGTCTCGAACCCCGACATCATCTTCGCCGACGAGCCGACCGCGGCGCTCGACAAGGAGAGTGGTCGGACGGTGGTGGAAATGCTCAAGGCGCTTGGCAGGGAACGGGGAGCAACAACGGTCATGGTCACCCACGACAACCGAATTCTCGAACTGGCCGATCGCGTGGTGACGCTGGAAGACGGCCGGATCGTCAAGGACGTGGCGGGTTCGGGGATTCAGACATTGGCCGTTCCTGCCATGCCCGGATGATCATAGCCCCAACGTGCGGCAATGATTGCGGTCACAGCTGATGGCTTGATACACAATTCCGATTTCGCTCATGAAAGGCTCATCAGCGGCAGCAACCGCACGAGATGTTACTCCCGAAAGTTCCGGATCGGAGCGATCCAAAGACGGGAAGCACTTCGGATTCAACGCTGCACGACCAGACCTTTTGGGGATGACCGGCTGTCAGGCGATTATCGTCTCGGGACAGGCCGGATCCCAATGTCTTTTCCCCCTGTTGTTCCGGGTCCAGACATGTCCTGCTCGGGTACCTCAACCTTGGTTGGCCGGATTGAGGAGTTTTCCGGCGCGGCGATCGCGGCGCTGGACCTGGCGGCTGCCAGCGTGCAGGAAGGGGCTATCACTTTGCCGATCTAGGCGACAATCTGACGAGCTTTGTAAAAGGGTATGAGGCCGGATGAGCATAAAGCCCGATATACTGGTGATTGGCGGCGGCATCGCCGGAATCAGTGCAGGAGCAAGGCTGGCTTCTGATGCGAGCGTAACAGTTCTGGAAGCCGAACCGGTGATCGGTCATCATTCCTCCGGGCGCTCGGCAGCCATTTTCATCCGCAATTACGGCAATGCGACGTTGCGCGCACTCAATGCCGCATCCGCACCGTTTCTGGCAGAGCCCGACGGGGTTTGTGATTCAAGCCTGCTCTCTCCACGCGGCGAACTTCTGCTGGCAACGGAAGATGATCTTTCGAAATTCAACGACTATCTTAATGGCAGCGACGGGCTGGAACGAGTGTCCCCGGCACAGGCGCTTGAGCTGGTGCCGATCCTGCGCGAAGAGGCCATTGCCGCAGCAGCGATTGAATGGGATGCACAGGACATCGATGTTGATCGCATGCTGCAGGGCTTTGCCCGCAAGGTCCGCGGCCATGGTGGCAAAATTGTCACCGGCGCGGCGGTCAGCTCCATTTCCCGCGACAATGGTCTCTGGTCGGTGGTCACGCCGGCTGGCGAATTTGCTGCGCCGGTGGTGATCAATGCCGCGGGCGGTTGGGCAGACGCAGTGGCGAAACTGGCAGGCGTTCGAGCTCTTGGTTTGTCCGCTTTGCGTCGATCCGCGGTGCTGATCCCGGCGCCCGACGGGCAGGTCATTGACCGCTGGCCGCTGTTCGCCAATGCGGGCGACCAATGGTACGCCAAGCCCGAAGCTGGCAAGCTGATGATTTCGCCAGCCGATGAAGATCCCGTCGAGCCGCATGACGTGTGGGCCGATGACATGGTCGTCGCTGAGGGCCTTCACCGCTTCGAGCAGGCCGTGACCATTCCGGTCGCCCGGGTTGAGCATTCCTGGGCGGGCATGCGCACCTTTGCCCCCGACAGGACTCCCGTGGTCGGTTTTGCACCGGAGTCCGAGGGTTTCTTCTGGCTTGCAGGGCAGGGCGGCTATGGCATGCAGACCGCACCGGCGCTGTCGCAACTGGCAGCTGATTTGTGTCTGGGGCGTCTATCGCCGTTGGGCAAGATCGTAATAGAAGCGCTCAGCCCCGGGCGGCCAGCTCTGAATTTTCAACAAGGACAAGACACATGAGTGACATCAAACGCATTGAAACCGGCACACGCATGAGCCAGGCCGTTGTCCATGGCGGCGTTGTGTATCTGGCTGGTCAGGTCGGCACTGCCGGCGCCAGCGTCACAGTGCAGACCCAGGACATCCTGGCCAATATCGAACGTCTGCTGGCCGAAGCCGGCTCGGACAAGAAAAAGATCCTGCAGGCCACCATCTGGATGGCATCCATGGACGATTTTGCAGAGATGAATGCTGTCTGGGATGCATGGGTGGCCCCAGGCCACGCGCCGGCCCGCGCTGCCGGTGAATCCAAACTGGCAACGCTGGATTACAAGGTCGAAATCATCTGCGTCGCAGCTCTCTAACGCAGACGGATGTCTCGGACGACGGTTAGGCCGGATCGGGCATTGCACTGATATGGCCATTTTACGGCTGCCATCACATTGGCAGCCGTTTTTGGTATTTGACCCCGCGGGAAAATAGCGCTCACTGTTTGATGACCTCTATGGAGTTTCGCTGCCGATTTTGCACAATGGCTGGCTTGAGACCTCGAGACGTCCACGCAACCAACCCTACGGGCCCGCCTCATGAAACTCTCCCGGACCGATTTGACCGCGCTGCGGGTGTTCGATGCGGTCGCGCGCAATCGCGGCTTTGCTCAGGCGCAGGTCGAAACCGGGCTGAGCCTGTCCTCGATCTCCAATCACATTGCAGCGCTGGAAGAACGGCTGGGGGTTCGGCTTTGCGATCGCGGCCGGTCAGGTTTCATGCTGACCCAAAAGGGGCAATATGTGCTTGATGCGGCGCGCACATTGTTCACCTCGATGGACGAATTCACCGGGGCCATGGACAATCTGCGCGATCAGCTGGTCGGCAATCTGAGGATCGGCATTGTCGATGCGATCTCCACTGACCCGGTGATGCGGCTGCCCGATGCGCTGGCGCGGTTCAAGTCGAGCGCCGCCGCCGTCACCATCGAGATCTTCGAGGACACCCCGAACGTGCTGCAGGAACGGGTTCGCACCGGCGATCTGCATCTGGGCATCGGCAGCTTCGCCTTCAAATCCGGCGGCATCAAATACCAACCGCTTTACAGCGAAACCCATGGCGTCTTCTGCTCGGACCTGCATCCGCTCTATGAGCGTGACGACGTGGATATTTCGCCCGAAGAAGTGCGCAACTGGCCGGTGGTCAGCCGCGGCTACTGGCGTGATGATATCCTGCTGCAGCTGGGCTTCAACAATGTCACGGCGACCAGCTACCAGATCGAGCCGCAATTGATCCTGATTCTGTCTGGGCGATATCTGGGCTTTTTGCCCAATCACTATGCAGAACAATGGACAAAAACCGGAAGGTTGCGCCAGATCTGCCCCGATGTGCTGCATTACGCTTGTGAATTCGATCTGATCCAGCGCCAGTCAGCCCCTAAATCCCGAGTGGTATCACGCTTTGCTGCAGAGGTTCTCGCTGCCCACGGGGTCGAATAGGATACATTTGAGTTTCCAAAACTGAACTTGGGAACTTAAGGCTCCCTGCGTTTCTCAATGCCTGCTTATATCTCCCAATCTTGGTTCAGGGGACGGGACGGGCGTGAGCAAAACCTTCAATCAACCACTTGGCGGAAACGAAATGCCGCGCTTTGGCGGCCCGTCGACGATGATGCGGCTTCCTGCGGCTGAGACCTGCGAAGGCCTTGATGCCTGCTTCATCGGTGTGCCGATGGACATTGGCGCTTCCAACCGTCCGGGCACCCGTTTCGGGCCGCGCCAGATCCGCGCCGAAAGCGCCATGATCCGCCCCTACAACATGGCCACTGGCGCAGCCCCCTTTGATTGCATCGAGGTGGCGGACATCGGCGATGTGGCGATCAACACCTTCAATCTTCAAGCCTCGGTCGACATCATTGCCGCGCGTTATGCCGGGATCTTTGCCACCGGTTGCATCCCGCTGACACTTGGCGGCGACCACACCATCACCTGGCCGATCCTGAAGGCTGCCAGTGACCATCATGGGCCGGTGGCGCTGATCCACATTGACGCCCACGCCGACATCAATGATGACATGTTTGGCGAGAAGATCGCCCATGGCACTCCGTTCCGCAGGGCGCATGAAGCCGGCGCGCTGATCAATGACAAGGTGTTCCAGATCGGGCTGCGCGGCTCCGGCTATTCCGCCGACGACTTCAACTGGTCGCGCGACAAGGGCTTCACCGTGGTGCCCGCGGAGCATTGCTGGCACCGCTCGCTGGCGCCGCTGATGGACGTTGTGCGCGAGCGCATTGGCGACGCACCTGTCTACCTGACCTTTGACATCGACAGCCTCGATCCGGGCCTTGCGCCCGGAACAGGCACCCAGGAGATGGGCGGACTCACCTCCATCCAGGCGCTGGAGATCGTGCGCGGCTGCGCCGGGCTGAACCTGATCGGTTGTGATCTGGTGGAAGTCTCTCCGCCCTATGATCCGGGCGGCACCACGGCGCTGCTGGCCTCCAACATCCTCTACGAAATGCTCTGCGTGCTGCCAAAAGTCGACCGGCATCGCAGGGAGAACGTCCCGACCGATCCCTTGCATGAAAGGATATTCTGACATGAACAAACTGAAGTCATCCGTATCAATCGTGGCCATGACGCTGCTTGGCATCGTTGGCGCCAATGCCCAGGAAATCAATGCGCTGGTCTGGTGTGATCACACTGACCCGGCCTTCCTCGAGCCGTTCACCGAGTCCACCGGCATCAAGGTCAATATCCGCGAATATGAGGGCACCGGTACGGCGCTGGCGCTGCTGGAGCAGTCAAGTGCGGGCGATTGGGACGTCTTCGTGGTCGACACCACCGACGTCAAGCGCGTCGCCGAGCGCGGCCTGCTCGCACCGCTCGATCCGGCGGACTATCCGCTGGCAGACGTGTTCCCCGAAGTGCAGCTTACCGATTATCACCAGATCGATGGCGTGACCTACGCGGTGCCGGAAAAGTTCGGATACAACGCCATCGCCTTCGATTCCAGCAAAGTCAGCCTTGAACAGGCGCGTGACATCGAAACGCTGTTCAGCGCCGATCAGAAGGGCAACCTGATCATTTATGATTACTATCTTCCGATCATCTCGCAGCTTGCGCTAACCATCGGCAAGGAACCCTCGCAGCTGACAGTGGAAGATCTGCCCGCGATTGGCGAGAAGCTCGAAGCCATTCGTGAAAACTCCGCCCTGCTGGGTGACGTGGTGACCTCGCAGACGGCCCTTGCCACGGGCCAGGCCGGCATTCTGGTCGGCGGCGGTGAATATGCGGTGGCAGGACTTCAGGCTGAGCAGCCGAACCTCGATTGGGTGCTCCCCGATATCGGCGGCATTCGCTGGCAGCAGGCCGTTGGCGTCATGGCAGACTCGGAAAACAAGGACGATGCCAAGAAGTTCATCCAGTACATTCTATCGCCCGAAGGTCAGGCGCGTCTTGCCACATCGTCCTGCTACTGGGGCATGCCGGCCAACTCCAAGGCTGCGCTGACCGACGAGCAGAAGACCCGGCTGCGCTGGGACGAACAGCCCGGCTTCCTGGCAAAATCCTATCCTTACTATTCTCCGACCGAGGAGATGGATCAGGCCATGCAGGACCTCTGGGCCGAGAAGATCCAGTAGGCCGGAATGAAAACTGCGGTCACCGTATCTCCGGAGACAATGGCGGCGCGGCGAGAGCGCAGGCAGGGCCTGCTTCTCGTCGCGCCGGCAGCGCTATGGACGTTCGCGTTCTTTCTGATACCGACCCTGTCGATCTTCTGGCTTTCACTTTTCAAGAAATCCGGCGGCCGGGTTGGCGACGAGATGACGCTCGCCAACTACGAACGCTTCGTCTCCCAGGGCTATTTCCGGGAATCGCTGTTCAATTCACTTGAGCTGACGGCCATCGTCGCGGTGCTGTCGATCCTGCTGGCCTATCCGTTGGCCGCAACAATCGCCTTCCGTGTCGCACCGCGCTACCGGCGTCTGTGCCTGATGCTGGCGGTGCTGCCGTTCTGGACCTCTTATGTGGTGCGCTCCTACGCCTGGCTTCTGGTGCTGGCGCCCAACGGTGTCGTCAACCGCACACTGCTCGCGGCAGGGCTTGTCTCCGAGCCGCTGACGCTGTCGTTCACGCAGGGGGCAACGGTGCTCGGCTTCGTGCATTTCTTCACCATGCTGGGCACGCTGACGATTTATGCCAGCCTTGCCCGCATCAATCCCAAGCTGATCCTGGCCGCGCGCGATCTTGGCGCCAGCCAGTGGCAGACCTTCTGGCGGGTGATCTTTCCGCTTTCCATACCCGGCGTCGTCGCCGGTGTTTTTCTCATTGTCGTGATCACCATTGGTGATTATGTGACGCCCCAGATCCTGGGTGGAAGCAACCAGCTCGTCCTGCCGCAGACCATCATCATGCAGATCCAGCGCCGCGCCGACATTCCCATGGCCGCAGCACTGTCTGTTATCATGATGCTGGTGGTGGGGCTTGCCTATCTCGCAATGGCGCGCAAACTGACGGCGGAACGGTCATGACCGGCAGGCTGGCATCGACCTCGATCACCGTCGCCATCATCGTTATTGCGCTGGTGTTCATCTATCTGCCGGTCGGCACGCTGGTGCTGTTCTCGCTGCATGACGGCCGGGTGCCGGTGCCACCGTTCCAGGGCCCGACTCTGGAGTGGTACGGCCGCATTCTCGACAATCCGCGGATCATGTCGGCAACGCTCAGTTCCGTCATCATTGGGCTTGTTTCCTCGGTGATCTCGGTGGCTCTGGCCCTGCTCGCGGGCTGGGGGCTTGCCCGTCACCGGGTGCCTGGACGGAAGATGGTCGAGGCGCTTTTGATGATGCCGCTCGCAGTCTCCTATCTGATTGTGGGTGTCGGCCTGATGGTCAGCTTTTCCGCCTACATCCCCAAATCGGTGGGCTTCGTGCTGATCGGCCATGTGGTGCTCAATCTGCCGCTCGCCTTCGCCATTCTCTATGTGCAGTTCGACACGGCCCAGGCGCGGCTGGAAGCTGCCGCTCGGGATCTTGGCGCGTCCGAAGCCCAGGTGTTTTTCCGCGTCACGCTGCCATCGCTGAAGATCCCGATCATTGCAGCCTTTGCCTTGTGTTTCACCTTTTCCTGGGACGAGTTCATCGTTGCCTTCCTGCTGTCAGGCTTTGACCCGACCCTGCCGGTGGTGATCTGGGGGCTGTTGCGCACCGGACTTGATCCGCAGACCAATGCCGCTGGAACGCTGGTTTTCCTGGTCTCTGTCTGCTTCGCGCTGGTGGTCGAGCTGTTCCTGCTGAGAAAGAAACCGAATGACTAAGACCGCGAACCTGTCGCTCAGGGCGCTTTCCAAGCTGTTCGATG
Organism: Hoeflea phototrophica DFL-43; assembly: GCF_000154705.2. Taxonomy (NCBI): domain Bacteria; kingdom Pseudomonadati; phylum Pseudomonadota; class Alphaproteobacteria; order Hyphomicrobiales; family Rhizobiaceae; genus Parahoeflea; species Parahoeflea phototrophica. The sequence continues at coordinate 1,994,840 of NZ_CM002917.1, forward strand.
ACACAATCGCGGTGCGCGACCTGTCGCTCGAGATCCCGGCGTCGAGCTATGTGGTGCTGCTGGGCCCCTCCGGCTCAGGCAAGACAACGCTTCTGTCGATGCTGGGCGGCTTCACCGCGCCCACGGCCGGCACCATATGTCTCGATGATGACGACATCACCATGATGCAACCGGCGCAGCGGCCGACGGCAACCGTGTTTCAGGACTACGCCCTGTTTCCGCATCTGAGCATCGGCGACAACGTGGGGTTCGGCCTGAGCGTGCGCAAGGTCGCAAAGGCCGAGATCACCCGCCGGGTGGCCGAGGCTCTGGACATGGTTGGGCTCAAGGGCTTTGAAAAGCGGAAGATTTCGGAAGCCTCTGGCGGTCAGCGCCAGCGCATCGCGCTTGCCCGCGCGCTGGTGACGGATCCCGCGATCCTGCTGCTTGATGAGCCGCTGGGTGCGCTTGATCTCAATCTCCGCCGGCAAATGCAGGACGAGCTTCGCGCGCTGCAGAAGCGCGAGCGCAGGACTTTCGTCCATGTCACCCACGACCAGGAAGAAGCCATGGCGATCGCTGACACGATTGTCATCATGAAGGATGGCGTGATCGAGGATGTAGGCCCGCCGCAACAGGTCTATTCCCATCCGCGCAGCCGGTTCTCAGCGCAATTCATGGGCGAAAGCAACATCATCGACGCCTACATTGCCAACGGGATGGCCGATACCCCCCTGGGCCGTTTCCCGGTTGCGGGCAAGGGAACCGCAGGCGTGGCGATGCGGCCTGAAAACCTGACAGTGACGGCGGGCGAGGGGACCGTTTCCCTCGGTATGGCCGAGCTGGAGGATGTGGTGTTTCAGGGCAGTTTTGTCAGGCTGTCTGCCCGAATCGGAAATGTGGCGATCAGGCTTCGCGTTTCCCCGGCCGATATCGCCGGTTCCGACAAAACGGTCGAAGTGTTTCTCAAACCGGGCGGTGCGGCCGCGCTTCAATCCTAGGAGAAGGGCATGATCAGCGAGAAGGACTGGTACGAGACCATCCCGTTTGCGGATGGCATCACACTGATCCATGAGCCCTGGATGCCATTCTTTTTCCGCTGCAACATGTGGCACATCCGAGGCCGTGACCGCGACCTGCTGGTCGATACCGGACTTGGTGCGTTCCCGTTGCGGCGCAATGTGCCGATCCTCAATGAAAGGCCTGTCCTGTGTGTGTCGAGCCACACGCATTTCGACCACATCGGAATGACCGCTGAATTCGAGGAGCGCCTCGTTCATCCGCTTGAGGCGGACATTCTGGCCGATCCGAGGAATGACGCCACGCTGTTTGAATATTATGCGCATGACGGCCGCGATGCGGAGCTGTTCATCGCGCCGCCTGAAGGATGGGATGCGCAGAGCTACAGCATCAAGCCCGCGCCTGCGACCGGCCTGCTCGAGCATGGTCAGCGGATAGACCTTGGTGACCGGTCCTTCGAGGTCCTGCACACGCCCGGCCATTCGCCGGGACACATTTCCTTGTGGGAGGAGGCGACCGGAACCCTCATCGCCCAGGATGTGATCTATGACGGGGCGCTGGTGACCGATTGCGATGGCGCGGATATGGCCGATTACCGCCGCTCCATGAAAATGCTGTCGGAATATCAGCCAAGGATCGTCCATGGCGGCCATTTTCCCAGTTTCGGCGCGGTCCGGTTTCACCAGTTGATCGCCGAATTCCTGCACGAGGCGGGTTAGGGGCCGGAAGAGCGGATCTTCAGTTTCTGTGTGTGGACTCCGAAAAGCGCTGATACCTTTTTCTGCCCCGGGAGTGTGCTTCGTCCCTTTGCGGAGAATCAAAACATCGAAGCCAAATGGTTGCCCAGCCGGAAAATCTGATTTCCAAGGCTGCTCCGTCAAACAGATCTTCAGTGAAAGTAGGGTTTTGCTGCTTTTGGCAGCCCAACATTACCCCTTGCGAAACCGGGGCGAAAGCCTTATGTCGCGTTGACTTCTCGCGGGACCCGGACCAAACGCCTCCGGTTCCACTGTCTGCCAACAGGATTACAGGATACAGGACGATGGCAAAGGGTAAGTTCGAGCGCAATAAGCCGCACGTAAACATCGGCACGATTGGTCACGTTGACCACGGCAAGACGTCTCTGACGGCTGCGATCACCAAGTACTTTGGAGATTTCAAGGCCTATGACCAGATTGACGCTGCACCCGAAGAGAAGGCCCGCGGCATCACCATTTCGACCGCGCACGTCGAGTATGAGACCGAAGGCCGTCACTACGCCCACGTCGACTGCCCCGGCCACGCTGACTATGTGAAGAACATGATCACCGGTGCGGCTCAGATGGATGGCGCGATCCTGGTTGTTTCGGCTGCTGACGGCCCGATGCCCCAGACCCGCGAGCACATCCTGCTTGCCCGCCAGGTTGGCGTGCCTTCGCTGGTGGTGTTCCTCAACAAGGTCGACCAGGTCGACGACGAGGAGCTTCTCGAGCTGGTGGAGATGGAAGTTCGCGAACTTCTGTCGTCCTACGACTTCCCGGGCGACGACATTCCGATCATCAAGGGCTCTGCTCTGGTTGCGCTCAACGATGGCGACAAGGCCCAGGGTGAAGACGCGATCCGTGCTCTGATGGCTGCGGTTGACGAGTACATCCCGACCCCTGAGCGTCCGATCGACCAGCCGTTCCTGATGCCGATCGAAGACGTGTTCTCGATCTCGGGCCGCGGTACTGTTGTGACCGGCCGTGTCGAGCGTGGCATTGTCAAGGTTGGCGAAGAAATCGAAATCGTCGGCATCCGCGACACCAAGAAGACGGTTTGCACGGGCGTTGAAATGTTCCGCAAGCTGCTCGACCAGGGCCAGGCCGGCGACAACATCGGCGCGCTTCTGCGTGGCGTTGACCGTGAAGGCGTTGAGCGCGGTCAGGTTCTCTGCAAGCCTGGTTCGGTCAAGCCGCACACCAAGTTCAAGGCAGAAGCCTACATTCTGACCAAGGAAGAGGGCGGTCGTCACACACCGTTCTTCACCAACTACCGTCCGCAGTTTTACTTCCGCACGACCGACGTGACGGGTGTTGTGACACTGCCGGAAGGCACCGAAATGGTGATGCCGGGCGACAATATCTCGGCTGACGTGACGCTGATCGTGCCGATCGCGATGGAAGAGAAGCTGCGCTTCGCCATCCGCGAAGGCGGCCGCACCGTCGGCGCCGGCATCGTCGCTTCGATCATCGAGTAATCGATGAACGCTGCGCCGGTGGCGCAAGCTGCCGACGGCACTTTGGGACAATGCAAAACGCGCTTCGGCGCGTTTTGTTTTGGCGGCGCCGGCATCGTCGCTTCGATCATCGAGTAATCGATGAACGCTGCGCCGGTGGCGCAAGCTGCCGACGGCACTTTGGGACAATGCAAAACGCGCTTCGGCGCGTTTTGTTGTTTGAAAGGCTGACTTCCGGGTGGCGTGGAATGATGTTCGCAACTGCAATGCATCGCCGCCCAAAAGAAAAATCCGCCATCGATCCCATTGCGGCAACTTCTCTGTTGCATTCACATCGCGTTTGACGCTATCAGAGCCGCCACCGGGCAATTGCATCGCCTGCGGTAAAGGCGCCAACATGGTGCGCACCGTGGACATGCAGTCAAAGGAAATCGAGCGGACAATGCGTGCCTGATTCCGGTACGCCACGCTCTAGGGGTATAGCTCAGTTGGTAGAGCGACGGTCTCCAAAACCGTAGGTCGCAGGTTCGAGTCCTGCTGCCCCTGCCAGTCCGCCTGGACTTGGGTTCCGGTTTTATCGATCACAAGACATGGGCACCCAGGGGCAAGGTTCGGGCCAGATTGCCCTATGAAAGCAAAAAAGCCCTTCTTCCCTCTTGTGGATTCGAGAATCGGTCTTTATGTAGGCTGCAACAGACACGCGGTGCGTGGAGCTGGGAGACCGGCTTTACGCGCCGTATAAGCGTGGACAGACAATGGCATCCAAGACAAATCCGTTTACTTTCATCCAGCAGGTTCGCTCTGAAACTGCAAAAGTCAAGTGGCCGTCGCGTCGCGAAACCTCGATCTCAACGGTCATGGTTCTCGTGATGGTACTGCTTGCCTCGATTTTCTTTTTCGCCGCAGACCAGGCATTGGGATGGGTGATTTCGCTCATCCTGAACATTGGCGCTTGAGGCGGGGAACAAGATGACAGCACGCTGGTATATCGTTCACGCCTATTCGAACTTCGAAAAGAAGGTCGCGGATTCTATCGAGGAGCAGGCGCGCCAGAAAGGCCTTAGCCATCTGTTCGAGAAGATCCTTGTTCCGGTTGAGAAGGTTGTTGAAGTGCGCCGCGGCCGCAAGGTTGACGCAGAGCGCAAGTTCTTCCCGGGTTACGTGATGGTTCGCGCGGACCTTACCGATGAGGCGTTCCACCTTATCAAGAACACGCCGAAGGTTACGGGATTTCTGGGCAGTGATTCAAAGCCCGTTCCGATTCCGGATTCGGAAGCCGAGCGCATCCTGACCCAGGTTCAGGAAGGCGTCGAGCGGCCCAAGCCCTCGATCGCTTTTGAAATCGGCGAGCAGGTGCGTGTGTCCGATGGGCCGTTTGCTTCGTTCAATGGCACGGTTCAGGAAGTCGATGAGGAGCGTTCGCGCCTCAAGGTCGAGGTTTCCATCTTTGGCCGGGCAACCCCGGTCGAGCTTGAATACGGTCAGGTCGAGAAGGTCTGATATAAAATCGCCCCGCTTGCGCAATCTTTGGTGATGGCGCGGGCGGGCTTTTGCAGTGCCGGGTTTTCGGCGCCGCAATCCGCGTGGGAGGTGCCCGGACTTTTGCCGGTCCGTCAAGCCGCACCACGCAACCGCAGCCGCCGGGCTTGCCCGGCATGAAGGCGGCGACAGACCGTCGCCACAACGAAAGGCAGAGAGAATATGGCTAAGAAAGTTGCAGGCCAGCTCAAGCTGCAGGTTCCGGCCGGATCGGCGACTCCGTCGCCCCCGATTGGCCCGGCACTTGGTCAGCGCGGCATCAACATCATGGAATTCTGCAAGGCGTTCAATGCCGCCACGCAGGAAATGGAAAAAGGGATGCCGATCCCGGTCACCATCACCTATTATCAGGATAAGTCCTTCACATTCGCAATGAAGCAGCCTCCGGTCAGCTTCCTGCTCAAGAAGGAAGCCAAGCTGAAGTCCGGCTCGAAAGCGCCTGGCAAGGAAAAGGCTGGCTCGATCACCCGCGACCAGGTTCGCGCGATCGCTGAAACCAAGATGAAAGACCTTAACGCAGCCGATATCGACGGCGCGATGGCAATGGTTGAGGGTTCCGCCCGCTCCATGGGCCTGGAAGTGACGGGATAAGACCATGGCCAAGATTGCAAAACGTATGCAGAAGGTCAGCGAAGGTGTTGACCGCAACAAGCACTACCCGCTCGGCGAAGCTGTTTCGCTGATCAAGGAACGCGCAGTCGCCAAGTTCGACGAGACCATTGAAGTCTCGATGAACCTCGGTGTCGATCCGCGTCACGCCGACCAGATGGTTCGCGGCGTTGTCAACCTGCCCAACGGCACAGGCCGTACCGTTCGCGTTGGCGTCTTCGCCCGTGGCGATAAGGCTGACGAAGCCCGTGCTGCTGGCGCCGATGTCGTTGGTGCTGAAGACCTGGTCGAAATCGTCCAGGCCGGCAACATCGATTTTGACCGTTGCATCGCAACGCCGGATATGATGCCGCTCGTCGGCCGTCTCGGCAAGGTGCTCGGCCCGCGCGGCATGATGCCAAACCCGAAGGTGGGTACGGTGACCATGGATGTTGCGGCTGCGGTCAATGCATCCAAGGGTGGCGCTGTTGAGTTCCGCGTTGAGAAGGCTGGCATCGTCCATGCTGGTATCGGCAAGGCCTCTTTCGGCGCCGACAAGATCGAAGAAAACATCCGCGCATTTGCAGATGCCGTGATCAAGGCCAAGCCGGCCGGCGCCAAGGGCAACTATGTCAAGCGCGTGGCGATTTCCTCGACCATGGGCCCTGGCGTCAAGATTGATCCGGCTACGCTCAGCGTCGCCTGATAAACAAGTTTAGAAAACCGGTGCATCGCTCCGGTTTTCGTCAGTTTTCGGCTTTCGGGCCGAAAAGGTCCGGGACCAAATCCCGGGCTCCCTGTCCGAGACTGCAGGTGGCGAGTTCTAACCGGCTCGCCTTAATCCAAAGCCTGCATGAGACGGGTAAGATCCGTTTTCGGGGTGAATGCCCCAACGGTTCGAACCTCGCTTGCCTTGTGCCGCATCCGTTTTTCGGTTTCGGCGTAAGGGGACAGGATCCTCAAGCGTCGCTTGCGGGTTCGATGAGAATCCCTGGCGGCAAAGGCAAACCCGGCAGGTGGTGCATGCATCGCCTGCCAACTGGAGAAACGCAGTGGATAGAGCGGAAAAACGCGAATTCGTCGCGGAACTGAACGGTGTTTTCACCAACGCCGGTTCGGTTGTCGTGGCCCACTACGCCGGTCTTACGGTTGCGCAAATGAACGACCTTCGGTCGCGCATGCGCACAGCCGGAGGCACCGTCAAGGTCGCGAAGAACCGCCTTGCCAAGATCGCTCTTCAGGGCACGGAGTCAGAAGGGGCCGCAAGCCTCTTCGAAGGTCAGACGCTAATCGCATATTGCGAAGATCCTGTGACTGCTCCGAAGATCGCCGTCGAGTTCGCCAAGGTCAGCGACAAGCTGGTCATCCTTGGTGGCGCGATGGGGGCAACAACACTCGACGCCGATGGAGTCAAGGCTCTCGCCACGATGCCATCGATCGACGAGCTCCGCGCAAAGATTGTTGGCATGATTCAGACGCCAGCAACGCGCATTGCCCAGATCGTCAACGCACCCGCGGGTGCGGTGGCACGCGTCATCGGCGCGCATGCCCGGAAGGACGAAGCCGCATAAGGCGGACCTTCGCTGTGAATAGTTCAAAACCGGTTCGAACCGAATACAAGGAAGTGAAAAATGGCTGATCTCGCCAAAATCGTGGAAGACCTTTCCAACCTTACCGTCCTGGAAGCCGCTGAGCTGTCCAAGATGCTCGAAGAAAAGTGGGGCGTTTCCGCCGCTGCACCAGTGGCTGTTGCTGCTGCTGGCGGTGGTGCTGCTCCTGCTGAAGCCGCAGAAGAAAAGACTGAATTTGACGTGATCCTCGCCGAAGCCGGCGCAAACAAGATCAACGTCATCAAGGAAGTCCGCAGCATCACAGGTCTCGGCCTGAAGGAAGCCAAGGACCTCGTTGAAGCCGCTCCTAAGGCTGTCAAGGAAGGCATCTCCAAGGGCGAAGCTGAAGACCTCAAGAAGAAGCTTGAAGACGCCGGCGCCAAGGTCGAAGTCAAGTAAGTTGCTTTTTGTCCGGGGGCGGGCAGGTCTCGCCCCCGGTCACTTTCTGACGATGAACGTATTACCCAAAGGCCCGAAAACGGCCTTTGGGTAATGGGTTCTTCAAGAGGATGGTTTCGAACCAGACCGCAAGGCACTCCGGCCGCGCCGTCCTGGTTCAGAAACGAGATTGAACGAGTTCATTTATATGACGGAGTCGCTTGGCCAGCGGCGATCGTCTGTTGCAGGCCCGGATGCAGATTGACAAGGAGCGACGATGGCTCAGACCCTTTCCTTCAATGGTCGTAGGCGCGTACGCAAGATCTTCGGTAAAATCCCGGAAGTGGCAGAGATGCCGAACCTCATCGAGGTTCAGAAGGCATCTTATGACCAGTTTCTGATGGTGGAGGAGCCGCAGGGCGGCCGCACCGACGAAGGATTGCAGGCAGTTTTCAAATCGGTTTTTCCGATTTCCGACTTTTCCGGCAGCGCAATGCTGGAATTCGTGTCCTATGAGTTCGAACATCCAAAGTTCGATGTTGAGGAATGCCGCCAGCGTGATCTGACCTATTCGGCGCCGCTCAAGGTGACACTTCGCCTGATCGTGTTTGATATCGACGAGGACACAGGCGCCAAGTCGATCAAGGACATCAAGGAGCAGAACGTCTACATGGGCGACATGCCGCTCATGACCGACAACGGCACCTTCATCGTCAACGGCACCGAGCGCGTTATCGTTTCGCAGATGCACCGGTCGCCTGGCGTGTTCTTCGACCACGACAAGGGCAAGAGCCATTCCTCGGGCAAGCTGCTGTTTGCGGCCCGCGTGATCCCTTATCGCGGTTCCTGGCTCGACATCGAGTTTGACGCCAAGGACATTGTCCACGCCCGTATCGACCGTCGCCGCAAGATCCCGGTGTCGTCGCTGCTGATGGCTCTCGGCATGGATGCCGAAGAGATCCTGTCGACCTTCTACACCCATTCGGTCTACAGCCGTGACGGTGAGGGCTGGCGGATTCCGTTCCAGCCTGAAACCCTCAAGGGCCAGAAGACAATCGTCGACATGATCGACGCTGATTCGAACGAAGTCGTCGTTGAGGCCGGCAAGAAGCTGACCCCGCGTCTGCTGCGCCAGCTCACCGAAAAGGGCGTCAAGTCGATCAAGGCAACGGATGAGGACCTGTATGGTTCCTATCTCGCTGAGGACATCGTCAATCCCGAAACAGGTGAGGTCTTCCTCGAAGCCGGGGACGAGATTGACGAAAAGACCCTTCCGGTGCTTGCCGAGGCGGGTCTTGATGAGATTCCGGTGCTCGACATCGATCACATCAATGTCGGTGCCTATATCCGCAACACCCTTGCTGCCGATAAGAACGAGAGCCGCCAGGACGCGCTGTTCGATATCTACCGTGTGATGCGTCCAGGCGAGCCGCCCACCATGGAATCGGCGGAAGCCATGTTCCAGTCGCTGTTCTTCGATTCCGAGCGCTACGACCTTTCGGCCGTTGGCCGGGTCAAGATGAACATGCGCCTTGATCTCGATGCCGAGGACACGGTGCGGGTTCTGCGCAAGGACGACATCCTTGCCGTCGTCAAGACTCTCGTCTCGCTGCGTGATGGCAAGGGCGAAATCGACGACATCGACAACCTCGGCAACCGCCGGGTTCGTTCCGTCGGCGAACTGATGGAAAACCAGTATCGTCTTGGTCTGCTGCGCATGGAGCGCGCCATCAAGGAGCGCATGTCGTCGATCGAGATCGACACTGTCATGCCGCAGGACCTGATCAACGCCAAGCCCGCGGCCGCTGCCGTGCGCGAATTCTTCGGCTCGTCGCAGCTGTCGCAGTTCATGGACCAGGTCAATCCGCTCTCCGAGATCACCCACAAGCGCCGTCTTTCGGCACTTGGACCGGGCGGTCTGACCCGTGAACGCGCTGGCTTCGAGGTCCGTGACGTTCACCCGACACACTATGGCCGTATCTGCCCGATCGAAACGCCGGAAGGCCCGAACATCGGTCTGATCAACTCGCTGGCCACCTTTGCCCGGGTCAACAAGTACGGCTTCATCGAAAGCCCGTACCGGAAGATCAAGGACGGCAAGGTCACTGAGGAAGTGGTCTACCTGTCGGCTATGGAAGAGGCGAAGTATCACGTTGCCCAGGCCAATGCGGAGCTGAGCGAAGACGGCTCTCTCGTCGACGAATTCATCGTCAGCCGCCATGCCGGCGACGTGATGATGACGCCGCGTGAGAACATCGATCTGATGGACGTGTCACCGCGTCAGCTGGTCTCGGTGGCTGCTGCCTTGATCCCGTTCCTGGAGAACGATGACGCCAACCGTGCGCTCATGGGATCGAACATGCAGCGTCAGGCTGTGCCGCTGGTTCGTGCCGAAGCACCGTTCGTGGGCACCGGTATGGAGCCGATTGTGGCGCGTGACTCGGGCGCTGCGATTGCGGCCCGCCGCGGCGGTGTGGTCGATCAGGTCGATGCGACCCGTATCGTGATCCGTGCCACCGAGGACATGGAAGCGTCGCGTTCGGGCGTTGACATCTACCGGCTGCAGAAGTTCCAGCGTTCCAACCAGAACACCTGCATCAACCAGCGTCCGCTGGTCACCGTCGGTGACGTGATCAACAAGGGCGACATCATCGCCGACGGTCCGTCGACCGATCTTGGCGATCTGGCTCTGGGCCGCAACGTGCTCGTCGCGTTCATGCCCTGGAACGGCTACAACTACGAGGACTCGATCCTTCTTTCCGAGCGTATCGTCTCTGATGACGTGTTCACTTCCATCCACATCGACGAGTTCGAAGTGATGGCACGTGACACCAAGCTCGGGCCGGAAGAGATCACCCGTGACATCCCGAACGTGTCTGAAGAGGCTCTGAGGAACCTCGACGAGGCCGGTATTGTCTATATCGGTGCCGAAGTGGCGCCGGGTGACATTCTGGTCGGCAAAATCACGCCGAAGGGCGAAAGCCCGATGACGCCGGAAGAAAAGCTTCTGCGCGCCATCTTCGGCGAGAAGGCTTCGGATGTCCGCGATACCTCGATGCGGATGCCGCCCGGAACCTACGGCACCGTCGTCGAAGTGCGCGTGTTCAACCGCCACGGCGTTGAGAAGGACGAACGCGCGATGGCGATCGAGCGCGAGGAAATCGAACGCCTTGCGAAGGACCGTGACGACGAGCAGGCGATTCTCGACCGCAACGTCTACGGCCGCCTGTCGGACATGCTCAAGGGCAAGGCTGCAATCGCCGGACCAAAGGGCTTCAAGAAGGGCGCCGAGGTCACCGAGGAAGCGATTGCCGAGTATCCGCGTTCGCAGTGGTGGATGTTCGCCGTTGAAGACGAAAAGCTTCAGGGCGAGATCGAAGCTCTTCGTGCCCAGTACGATGATTCCAAGAAGCTGCTGGAAAGCCGCTTCATGGACAAGGTCGAAAAGGTCCAGCGTGGCGACGAACTGCCGCCTGGCGTGATGAAGATGGTCAAGGTCTTTGTTGCTGTGAAGCGCAAGATCCAGCCCGGCGACAAGATGGCCGGCCGTCACGGCAACAAGGGTGTGGTGTCCCGCATCCTGCCTTGCGAAGACATGCCGTTCCTCGAGGACGGAACCCATGTCGACATCGTGCTCAACCCGCTTGGCGTGCCATCGCGCATGAATGTGGGCCAGATCCTCGAAACCCATCTGGGTTGGGCCTGTGCCGGCATGGGCAAGCAGATCGGCGAGATGCTTGATGCCTACAATGCGGGTGGAGAGATCCAGCCGCTGCGTGACACCATCGACAGCGTCATCGGCACCGGTCCTAAGGGCGAGCCGACCAAGCAGTATGATGATCCGTCGATTGTCCGACTGGCCGAACAGACCCGTCGGGGCGTGTCCATCGCCACCCCGGTGTTTGACGGTGCGGTCGAGGCCGACATCAACATCATGCTTGAACAGGCGGGTCTCAACGTCTCGGGTCAGTCGACGCTCTATGATGGGCGTACGGGTGAAACCTTCGACCGTCCTGTGACCGTGGGCTACATCTACATGCTCAAGCTCAACCACTTGGTCGATGACAAGATCCACGCCCGTTCGATCGGTCCATACTCGCTGGTAACCCAGCAGCCGTTGGGCGGTAAGGCGCAGTTCGGTGGACAGCGCTTCGGCGAGATGGAGGTCTGGGCGCTGGAAGCCTACGGCGCGGCCTACACGCTGCAGGAAATGCTGACGGTGAAATCGGACGACGTCGCAGGACGTACCAAGGTCTACGAGGCCATCGTTCGTGGCGACGACACCTTCGAAGCCGGTATTCCGGAGAGCTTCAACGTTCTCGTCAAGGAAATGCGTTCGCTCGGGCTCAATGTTGAGCTGGAATCGGCCAAGATCGACGGCATCGCCGATCAGGACGAGTTGCCCGACGCGGCTGAATAAAGCCTGGAAGGCGCGGGGTGGCAGAAATGTTCCCCCGCGCCATCATCCGTTCCGCGGTCAGTCCGCGAGCGGCAGTCGATGCCCGCGGCAAGCGGGCGACAAGAATTTCAGGCGATGGCCTGTTGCCGGGGGTCTGCCGGCGCCGTCGCAAGCCAAGGGCTCAGAGCCCTAAAAGGAGACAGGCATGAACCATGAGGTCATGAATCTTTTCAACAACAACGTTCCGGCGCAGACGTTCGATTCCATCCGGATTTCGATCGCCAGCCCCGAGAAGATTCTTTCCTGGTCCTTCGGCGAGATCAAAAAGCCGGAGACGATCAACTATCGGACCTTCAAGCCGGAGCGCGACGGCCTGTTCTGCGCCCGCATCTTTGGCCCGATCAAGGACTATGAGTGCCTGTGCGGCAAGTACAAGCGCATGAAGTACAAGGGCGTCATCTGCGAAAAGTGCGGTGTCGAAGTGACTTTGAGCCGTGTTCGTCGCGAGCGCATGGGGCATATCGAGCTCGCCGCTCCGGTTGCCCACATCTGGTTCCTGAAGTCGCTGCCATCGCGCATCGGCACGCTGCTCGACATGACGCTGAAGGATATCGAGCGGGTCCTGTACTTTGAAAACTATATCGTTACCGAGCCGGGCCTGACATCCCTCAAGGAGCACTCGCTGCTTTCCGAAGAGGAATACATGCTCGCCGTAGACGAATTCGGTGAGGATTCCTTCACCGCAATGATCGGTGCTGAAGCGATTTTCGAGCTTCTGGCTGCGATGGATCTCGAAAAGATCGCGGGCGAACTGCGTACGGAGCTGGCGTCGACCACCTCCGAGCTGAAGCAGAAGAAATTCATGAAGCGACTGAAGATCGTCGAGAACTTCATGGAATCCGGCAACCGTCCGGAATGGATGATCATGAAGATCGTGCCGGTGATCCCGCCGGACCTGCGTCCGCTGGTTCCGCTCGATGGCGGCCGCTTTGCGACCTCCGACCTCAACGATCTCTATCGCCGTGTGATCAACCGTAACAACCGGCTCAAGCGGCTGATCGAACTTCGTGCGCCTGGCATCATCATTCGCAATGAAAAGCGGATGTTGCAGGAAGCCGTTGACGCGCTGTTCGACAATGGCCGCCGTGGCCGAACCATCACCGGTGCCAACAAGCGCCCGCTGAAGTCGCTGTCCGATATGCTCAAGGGCAAGCAGGGCCGTTTCCGGCAGAACCTGCTCGGCAAGCGCGTCGACTATTCGGGCCGTTCGGTCATCGTGACTGGCCCCGAGCTCAAGCTGCACCAGTGCGGCCTGCCCAAGAAGATGGCGCTTGAGCTGTTCAAGCCCTTTATCTATGCCCGTCTTGACGCCAAGGGCTATTCCTCGACCGTCAAGCAGGCAAAGAAGCTGGTCGAGAAGGAAAAGCCGGAAGTCTGGGATATCCTCGACGAGGTGATCCGCGAGCATCCGGTTCTCTTGAACCGCGCGCCGACGCTTCACCGTCTCGGCATTCAGGCGTTCGAGCCGATCCTGGTTGAAGGCAAGGCCATTCAGCTGCACCCGCTGGTCTGCACCGCGTTCAACGCCGACTTTGACGGCGACCAGATGGCTGTTCACGTGCCGCTTTCGCTGGAAGCCCAGCTTGAAGCCCGCGTGTTGATGATGTCGACCAACAACATCCTTCATCCGGCCAACGGCGCACCGATCATCGTGCCGTCACAGGACATGGTGCTGGGTCTGTACTATCTTTCGATCCAGGCTGAGAACGAGCCGGGGCAGGGCATGGTGTTCTCCGACATGGGCGAACTCCACCATGCACTCGAAAGCAAGGTCGTTACACTGCACACCAAGATCAAGGGCCGGTTCAAGACCGTGGACGCCGAGGGCAACCCGGTTTCCAAGATCTTTGAAACCACCCCAGGCCGCATGATCATGGGCGAACTTTTGCCCAGAAACGCCATGGTGCCGTTCGACGTTTGCAACCAGGAAATGACCAAGAAGAACATTTCCCGGATGATCGACACCGTCTACCGCCACTGCGGTCAGAAGGACACGGTCATTTTCTGCGACCGCATCATGCAGCTTGGTTTCGGCCATGCCTGCCGCGCCGGCATTTCTTTCGGCAAGGACGACATGGTGATCCCGGATTCCAAGGCCCGGATTGTCGGCGAAACCGACACGATGGTGAAGGAATACGAGCAGCAGTACAATGACGGCCTGATCACTCAGGGCGAGAAGTACAACAAGGTCGTCGACGCCTGGGGCAAGGCCACCGAAAAGGTTGCCGACGAAATGATGGCCCGCATCAAGTCGGTCGAGTTCCATGAGAACGGCCGTCAGAAGCAGATGAACTCGATCTACATGATGAGCCACTCCGGCGCCCGTGGTTCGCCGAGCCAGATGCGTCAGCTGGGCGGCATGCGCGGCCTGATGGCCAAACCGTCAGGTGAGATCATCGAGACGCCGATCATCTCGAACTTCAAGGAAGGCCTGACCGTGAACGAGTACTTCAACTCGACTCACGGTGCCCGTAAGGGCCTCGCCGACACCGCGCTGAAGACCGCGAACTCCGGTTACCTGACCCGTCGTCTGGTGGACGTTGCACAGGATTGCATCGTCACCCAGATCGATTGCGGCACCACCGAAGGTCTGACCATGACGGCCATCGTCGATGCCGGTCAGGTTGTGGCGTCGATCGGCCAGCGTATCCTGGGCCGAACCGCGCTTGATGACATCAACCACCCAGTGAGCGGCGAGAACATTGTTAAGGCCGGCACCATGGTCGATGAGGCTCAGGTGCTCGAGATCGAGGCCGCAGGCATCCAGTCGGTGCGCATCCGCTCGCCGCTGACCTGTGAAATCCAGACCGGTATCTGTGCAGCCTGCTACGGCCGTGACCTTGCGCGCGGCACGCCTGTCAACATCGGTGAAGCTGTCGGTGTTATCGCCGCGCAGTCGATCGGTGAGCCTGGCACACAGCTGACCATGCGTACCTTCCACCTTGGCGGCACCGCCACCGTGGTCGACCAGTCGTTCCTGGAAGCGTCCTATGAAGGCACGGTCCGCATCAAGAACCGCAACATGCTGCGCAACTCCGATGGCAACCTGATTGCCATGGGCCGTTCGATGGCTGTCCAGATCCTGGATGAAAAGGGCACCGAACGTTCTTCGCAGCGTGTGGCCTACGGTTCGAAGATCTATGTCGATGACGGTGATACGGTCAAACGCGGCCAGCGCCTGGCCGAGTGGGATCCTTACACACGCCCGATGATGACGGAAATCGAAGGCACCGTGGAGTTCGAAGATGTGGTCGATGGTGTTTCGGTCACGGAATCGACAGACGAGGCAACCGGTATCACCAAACGTCAGGTCATTGACTGGCGGTCAACGCCGCGTGGCACCGACCTCAAGCCTGCGATCGTGATCAAGGGCAAGGATGGCGAGATTGCCAAGCTGGCCCGTGGTGGTGAAGCCAGGTTCCAGCTCTCGGTTGACGCAATCCTGTCGGTTGAACCCGGCGGCAAGGTCAGCCAGGGTGACGTGCTTGCACGTGTGCCGCTTGAGAGTGCCAAGACCAAGGACATCACCGGTGGTCTGCCGCGGGTGGCGGAACTGTTCGAAGCACGCCGTCCGAAGGATCACGCCATCATTGCGGAAGTCGATGGCACGATCCGTTTCGGCCGCGACTACAAGAACAAGCGCCGTATTCTGATCGAGCCTGCGGAAGATGGTGTCGAACCTGTCGAGTATCTCATCCCGAAGG
Organism: Hoeflea phototrophica DFL-43; assembly: GCF_000154705.2. Classification (NCBI taxonomy): domain Bacteria; kingdom Pseudomonadati; phylum Pseudomonadota; class Alphaproteobacteria; order Hyphomicrobiales; family Rhizobiaceae; genus Parahoeflea; species Parahoeflea phototrophica. Next base: position 2,010,314 of record NZ_CM002917.1, read on the forward strand.
GCAAGCCCTTCCATCTGCAGGATGGCGACTACATCGAAAAGGGCGACTACATCCTCGATGGCAACCCTGCGCCACATGACATCCTTGCGATCAAGGGCGTCGAGGCGCTTGCCTCCTACCTCGTCAACGAGATCCAGGAAGTCTATCGTCTGCAGGGCGTGCTCATCAACGACAAGCACATCGAAGTGATTGTCCGTCAGATGTTGCAGAAGGTCGAAATCACCGACTCCGGAGATTCGGTCTACATTGTCGGCGACAATGTCGATCAGATCGAGCTCGACAATGTCAACGACCGCTTGGTCGAGGAAGGCCGCAAGCCGGCAGTCGGAACACCGGTTCTGCTCGGCATCACCAAGGCCTCGCTGCAGACACCGTCGTTCATCTCGGCGGCGTCGTTCCAGGAGACCACCAAGGTGCTGACAGAGGCGGCGGTTGCCGGCAAGATCGACACCCTGCAGGGCCTCAAGGAGAACGTCATTGTCGGACGTCTGGTGCCAGCCGGTACCGGCGGGACCATGACTCAGATCCGCCGCATCGCAACGTCGCGCGACGATCTGATCCTGGACGAGCGTCGCAAGACGTCGGGTGCGGAAACTGCCGCTCCAATGCTCACCGACATGGCCAAAGAAGAGCCGTCGCCGGCCGAGTAAGCCCGACGTCGTTCTTCGAACCAAATGATAAAAGGCCGCCTTTCGGGGCGGCCTTTCGCATTTCGGGGGTGAAACAATGATCTATTGCGTGGCGGCGTTTGTCAGCTTTTCCAATGCACCCTTCATTGTCATGAAGGATTGGTCAGCACCTTCGATGCTGTAACGTTCCTGAAGTGCGTCCGGGTCGAGATATCCGATCTTGGTTTGGCCCTGATCTTCCCAGATCAGGACCCGGATCGGGAGATCCAGGCCGGCACGCGGCTCGGCTTGCATGATTGGCGTGCCGATCTTCGGATTGCCGAACACCACGAGTGTCATGTCCTCAAGTTCGGCATCAATGCTTTTCGCACCCGCTGCATGATCAATGCGGGCAAATACTGTCGCTCCAGCCGCACCGATCGCAGCCTCAAGCTTGTCAGCTGTTATCTCAACTGACGCCGGGCTTTCCTTGATGATCCAGCTGTCTTGGGCATTCGCCGAGTTGGCGGCCAGAAGGAGCAGGGCGGCGGTCGCTGTCACTTTGATTGAATGATACCATGGCTTCATGTTGCTTTATCTCCCTGTTCGTTGGATCAACATCGGATGGTCAATCCCCACGCATCAGGACACGGTGTCGCCGGAAACTGAAATCACGTTCACAAACATGCGTACACATCTAGGTGTGCTCGCGCAGCCGCATTCCATATAGATTTTCTATGTGCTGTTGTTGGAATAAAAAGGCCGCCTTTCGGGGCAGGCCAGTTGGGAACATCAGGGATTTCGGGCAACAGGCGGTACGCTCACCGGTAGCGCCCGATCTCCACCTTCCAGACAAGAGCTTCGAAGATACCGCCATCCTCGGTTGCTTCCGAAAAGTCCAGATCGGCCCGGCGCAGCAGTCCCAGTCGCTCCATAACCTTAAGGGATCGCAGGTTGTCCGGGAGCGCATAAGCGACAATGGCGTCAAGTTTTGTGACACGAACCGCATGTTCGATCGCGGCACTGGCGCTCTCGGTTGCATATCCATGTCCCCAGGCCGTGCGGTTAAAGCGCCAGCCGATTTCGTAATGAAAGCCCAACGGATGGGTGGTGGCGGGCCTTGCCATCACGCCCGCATAACCGAGAAACCGGCCATCGCGGCTTTCCACCGCCCAACGGGAAGTTCTGTATCTTTGGTAGGTGTCGATGTAGCGATCCAGTTTGGCATCGCTGCTGGTGCGGTCGATCGGGCCGCCAAGATCCGCCATAACCTCCGGGTCGGCGTGCATGGCAGCGAAGGCATCGCGGTGGCTTTCGCGCCAGCTCAGCAAGCGCAGCCGGGCGGTCCGGATTTCAACATCCGCGTCCACACAAGCAATCCCTATTCAAACGCAATAACCGCCACTTCACCTTCCATAGCGCCCTGATAGGCCGACGCATGTGGCTCTTCATCGGGCATGTCCTCAAGAACGCCGATCTGGTCGAGATCAGCTTCGGCAAATCCCTTGGCAGACAAGGCATCAAGACAGAGCCGGACCGCGGTGTCATCGTCGGGTGCGGCTATCAGGACATGAACCGGCTTCATCTCACCGCCTTTGCGGCGGCTTGTCTGCCCGATGATGATGAAGATCGACGGTGTGTCTGCTTCATCCTCATGTTGGCCGGATTCACTGCTGTTGTCATTGTCCGAGTTCATCACGCCATCCCTTTGCGTCTGGGTCTTGTGGCTGTTTCTCATGTTGCAGCTGCGAAGGCAACGTTTGCACCGGCTGGGGAACAATCTCCTGTGGGCAGCGCCCGAGTTAAAGCGTCAGCCAGTATTTCGTGGATTGGTGGGCCCGCGGATCTGCTTGTCATGGCGCTATCATGGTTTGTCGCCTACAACATCTCCGTGTTTTGCAATGATGGAAAACGGAGTTTTGATTATGGGTATTGAGGGGCTTTTGGTTTTCCTCCTTATCGGCGCGGTTGCCGGCTGGCTTGCCGGGATCATCATGAAGGGATTCGGATTCGGTCTGATCGGCAATATTGTTGTCGGCATCGTCGGCGCATTCGTGGCCGGCCTGGTTCTGCCTGTTGTCGGCATCTCGATAGGCGGCGGTATAGTCGGATCGATCATCCACGCCACAATTGGAGCCGTGATTCTTCTGTTCGTCATCGGGCTCATCAAGCGCCGTTGAGCGTGAGTCGTTTCAGGCGGTGATTCCTCTCAGCCAGGCGATTTTAGTGCCCAGCATGACGGGAAATTCACTCGCGGGAAGAGCCGGTCTTGGTTCCGGGCAACAAAAGGCCTGAAAGTGCGCGCGCGGCACAAGAATGTTTCGCGCTTGATCCGGCGTTTCGACCGGGCACCCCGGAATAACGATTTTCTCCGCCATGGCCTTGACGAGGTGAGGGGAAATCAGTAGTTACCGGCCACCAAGACCGATGTGAGGCGCTCTTCTTCGGGACGACACGTCCTGAAAGTTGCCTCAAACAAGGTTTCAGACTGCACTGTGAACTGACAATGCTGCACGCATGACGCTGACAATTGCGTCCTCTGCTTTCATGGGCCTTCCGGCAAAACCGGTTCGGCCCTTGTTTTGCGCATACAGTCTGCAGGCATGGTGCCTGAAAAGGCGAAACATGAATTCTAAAGGGATGGTTACATGCCAACTGTAAACCAGCTGATCCGCAAGCCGCGCCAGGCGCCGGTGAAGCGCAACAAGGTTCCCGCGCTGGAGCAGAATCCGCAGAAGCGCGGCGTTTGCACCCGGGTGTACACCACGACCCCGAAAAAGCCGAACTCGGCTCTTCGTAAGGTTGCCAAGATTCGCCTGACCAACGGCTATGAAGTCATCGGCTACATTCCGGGTGAGGGTCACAACCTTCAGGAACACTCCGTGGTGATGATCCGCGGCGGCCGCGTCAAGGACCTTCCCGGCGTGCGCTACCACGTGATCCGCGGCGTTCTCGACACCCAGGGCGTCAAGAACCGCAAGCAGCGCCGCTCGAAGTACGGCGCCAAGCGTCCGAAGTAATTGTATCTGCGGGCCGCATCAAAGGATGCGGCTCGTTGTTTCGACCAATCTGTTGAAAGACGAAAAGCATGTCACGACGTCACAGTGCAGAAAAGCGTGAAATCAACCCGGATCCGAAGTTCGGTGACCTGGTTCTCTCCAAGTTCATGAATGCCATCATGATGCACGGCAAGAAATCTGTTGCCGAGCAGATCGTTTATGGTGCGCTTGATCAGGTTGAGCAGCGTGCAAAGCAGGAGCCGGTGCCGATGTTCCACCAGGCGCTCGAAAATGTTGCTCCGCACGTGGAAGTCCGTTCGCGCCGCGTCGGTGGCGCAACCTACCAGGTTCCCGTTGATGTGCGTCCAGAGCGCCGTCAGGCTCTTGCCATTCGCTGGCTGATTGCTGCAGCTCGCAAGCGCAACGAAACCACCATGATCGAGCGCCTCTCGGGCGAACTCATGGATGCCGCCAACAACCGCGGCAGCGCTGTGAAGAAGCGGGAAGACACCCACAAGATGGCCGATGCCAACCGTGCTTTCTCGCATTATCGCTGGTAATCCAGGACCTGTTTCCGAAAGGCATTGAAAATGGCCCGCGAATACGCAATCGAAGACTACCGCAATTTCGGCATCATGGCGCACATCGACGCCGGCAAGACCACGACCACCGAGCGCGTCCTTTACTATACCGGCAAGTCGCACAAGATCGGTGAAGTCCATGACGGCGCTGCCACCATGGACTGGATGGAGCAGGAGCAGGAGCGTGGCATCACCATCACCTCTGCTGCGACCACCACGTTCTGGAAGGGCCGCGACGGCAAGATGTGCCGCTTCAACATCATCGACACTCCAGGCCACGTTGACTTCACCATTGAAGTTGAGCGTTCGCTGCGCGTTCTCGACGGCGCGATCGCCCTGCTCGATGCGAATGCCGGTGTGGAGCCGCAGACCGAAACTGTCTGGCGTCAGGCCGACAAGTACAACGTCCCGCGGATGATCTTCTGCAACAAGATGGACAAGACCGGCGCCGACTTCTATCGCTCGGTGTCTATGATCAAGTCGCGCCTTGGCGCAACGCCTGTTGTCTGCCAGCTGCCGATCGGTGCTGAAACCGAATTTGTAGGCGTCGTTGACCTGATCGAAATGAATGCATTGGTCTGGCGCGATGAATCGCTCGGCGCGCAGTGGGATGTCGTTGAGATCCCGGACGACCTTAAGGAAAAGGCAGAAGAGTACCGCGAGCTCCTCATCGAAACTGTCGTTGAAATCGACGAGGGCGCCATGGAGCGTTACCTCGAAGGTGAAATGCCGGGCAATGACGAGATCCGCTCACTGATCCGCAAGGGCACCATTGCCGTGCAGTTCTTCCCGATGTTCTGCGGCTCTGCCTTCAAGAACAAGGGCGTTCAGCCGTTGCTCGATGCTGTTGTCGACTACCTGCCGAGCCCGGCCGAAGTGCCGGCCATTGAAGGCATCGACGTCAAGACCGAGCAAGAAACCACGCGTCCTGCAAGTGATGAAGAGCCGCTTTCAATGCTCGCCTTCAAGGTCATGAACGACCCCTTCGTTGGTTCGCTGACCTTTGCCCGTATCTATTCCGGCAAGCTCGAAAAGGGCTCGTCTGTGATGAACACGGTCAAGGAAAAACGCGAGCGTGTTGGCCGTATGCTGCAGATGCACTCGAACTCGCGTGAAGACATCGAAGAAGCCTTTGCCGGCGATATCGTTGCGCTCGCGGGCCTCAAGGAAACCACCACGGGCGACACGCTGTGTGATCCGCTCAAGCCGGTGATCCTCGAGCGCATGGAATTCCCTGATCCGGTTATCCAGATCGCGATCGAGCCGAAGACCAAGGGCGACCAGGAAAAGATGGGCCTCGCGCTCAACCGTCTGGCTGCTGAAGATCCTTCCTTCCGCGTCAAGACGGACGAAGAATCCGGTCAGACCATCATCGCTGGTATGGGCGAATTGCATCTCGACATTCTCGTTGACCGCATGCGTCGCGAGTTCAAGGTTGAGGCCAATGTCGGCGCCCCGCAGGTTGCCTACCGTGAATCGATCACAAAGGCATACGAAGCCGATTACACCCACAAGAAGCAGTCGGGTGGTTCGGGTCAGTTTGCGCGCGTCAAGATCCGGTTCGAGCCAAACGACGAGACCGAAGAGTTCATTTTCGAGAGCAAGATCGTCGGTGGTTCGGTTCCCAAGGAGTACATCCCGGGCGTCCAGAAGGGCATCGACAGCGTGATGAATTCGGGCCCGCTCGCAGGCTTCCCGATGCTGGGTATCAAGGCAACCCTGATCGACGGTGCCTACCATGATGTGGACTCCAGCGTCCTCGCCTTTGAAATCGCAGGTCGCGCTTGCTTCCGCGAAAACTCGAAGTTCATGGGCCCGCAGCTGCTTGAGCCGATCATGAAGGTTGAGGTCGTGACACCGGAAGATTACGTCGGTGACGTGATCGGTGACCTGAACTCGCGCCGTGGTCAGATCCAGGGCCAGGAAATGCGCGGCATCGCCGTGGTGATCGACGCACATGTGCCGTTGGCCAACATGTTCAAATATGTCGATACGCTGCGGTCGATGTCTCAGGGCCGGGCGCAGTATTCGATGGTCTTTGATCATTACGCGCCGGTTCCGTCGAATGTCTCCCAGGAGATCCAGGCGAAATACGCTTAATTGTCCGGCTGCCGGGTCCGCGTTTGGAACGCCGGTCCGGCCCGGAGACCGAAACAGTAAATTGCCCTTAACGGGCGGAATGAGAATGGAGAGCCGAAGATGGCAAAGGGTAAGTTCGAGCGCAATAAGCCGCACGTAAACATCGGCACGATTGGTCACGTTGACCACGGCAAGACGTCTCTGACGGCTGCGATCACCAAGTACTTTGGAGATTTCAAGGCCTATGACCAGATTGACGCTGCACCCGAAGAGAAGGCCCGCGGCATCACCATTTCGACCGCGCACGTCGAGTATGAGACCGAAGGCCGTCACTACGCCCACGTCGACTGCCCCGGCCACGCCGACTATGTGAAGAACATGATCACCGGTGCGGCTCAGATGGATGGCGCGATCCTGGTTGTTTCGGCTGCTGACGGCCCGATGCCCCAGACCCGCGAGCACATCCTGCTTGCCCGCCAGGTTGGCGTGCCTTCGCTGGTGGTGTTCCTCAACAAGGTCGACCAGGTCGACGACGAGGAGCTTCTCGAGCTGGTGGAGATGGAAGTTCGCGAACTTCTGTCGTCCTACGACTTCCCGGGCGACGACATTCCGATCATCAAGGGCTCTGCTCTGGTTGCGCTCAACGATGGCGACAAGGCCCAGGGTGAAGACGCGATCCGTGCTCTGATGGCTGCGGTTGACGAGTACATCCCGACCCCTGAGCGTCCGATCGATCAGCCGTTCCTGATGCCGATCGAAGACGTGTTCTCGATCTCGGGCCGCGGTACTGTTGTGACCGGCCGTGTCGAGCGTGGCATTGTCAAGGTTGGCGAAGAAATCGAAATCGTCGGCATCCGCGACACCAAGAAGACGGTTTGCACGGGCGTTGAAATGTTCCGCAAGCTGCTCGACCAGGGCCAGGCCGGCGACAACATCGGCGCGCTTCTGCGTGGCGTTGACCGTGAAGGCGTTGAGCGCGGTCAGGTTCTCTGCAAGCCTGGTTCGGTCAAGCCGCACACCAAGTTCAAGGCAGAAGCCTACATTCTGACCAAGGAAGAGGGCGGTCGTCACACACCGTTCTTCACCAACTACCGTCCGCAGTTTTACTTCCGCACGACCGACGTGACGGGTGTTGTGACACTGCCGGAAGGCACCGAAATGGTGATGCCGGGCGACAATATCTCGGCTGACGTGACGCTGATCGTGCCGATCGCGATGGAAGAGAAGCTGCGCTTCGCCATCCGCGAAGGCGGCCGCACCGTCGGCGCCGGCATCGTCGCTTCGATCATCGAATAACAAACGGGGGCAGGTCGCGCGGTTCGGTCATACCGGATCGCGCGGTCCTCTCACAAGCAAGGACAAGTCGAATGAACGGCCAGAACATCCGCATCCGCCTCAAGGCGTTTGATCACCGGATCCTTGACGCCTCCACACGTGAAATCGTGTCGACGGCGAAACGGACCGGCGCAAGCGTCCGCGGCCCGGTTCCGCTGCCGACCCGGATCGAAAAATTTACGGTCAACCGGTCGCCGCACATCGACAAGAAGAGCCGCGAGCAGTTCGAGATGCGCACCCACAAGCGTCTTCTCGACATCGTCGATCCGACACCGCAGACCGTAGATGCGCTTATGAAGCTGGATCTCGCCGCGGGCGTTGATGTGGAAATCAAGCTGTAAGGCGCGCGTCGTCTTAAGCACAGGGAACGAGGCATGAAGGGGCAGGGCCCCGACAGGCTCATCTCAAGAGGAATGAACCGATGCGTTCAGGTGTGATTGCACAAAAAGTGGGAATGACCCGGGTCTACAACGACGCCGGAGAGCATGTGCCCGTGACCGTTCTGCGGTTGGAAAACTGCCAGGTGGTGGCCCAGCGTACGGAAGAGAAGAACGGCTACACAGCCGTCCAGCTCGGCGCCGGCGTCGCCAAGGTCAAGAACACGTCCAAGGCTATGCGCGGTAACTTCGCCATCGCCAATGTCGAACCCAAGGCCAAGCTGGTCGAGTTCCGCGTCAGCTCCGACAATCTTATCGATGTCGGCGCGGAGATTTCCGCGAGCCATTTCGTTGCGGGCCAGCTCGTTGATGTCTCCGGCGTTACCCAGGGTAAGGGCTTTGCCGGTGCCATGAAGCGTCACGGCTTTGGCGGTCTTCGCGCCACCCACGGCGTTTCGGTCTCGCACCGTTCGCACGGCTCGACCGGTTCGAACCAGGATCCGGGCAAGGTCTGGAAGGGCAAGAAGATGGCCGGCCACATGGGTCAGACCCGCGTGACCACGCAAAATCTCGAGATCGTCTCGACCGACGCCGATCGCGGCCTGATCCTGATCAAGGGCGCGGTTCCGGGCTCCAAGGGGTCATGGATCGTCGTTCGCGATGCAATCAAGTCCGGCATCCCGGCTGATGCGCCACTTCCTGCAGCCATCCGCGCTGCGGCCACCGTATCGAATGAGGGAGCCGAATAATGGATCTCACCGTCACCACTCTCGAGGGCAAGTCCGCAGGAAAGATTTCTCTTTCCGATGCGATCTTCGGTCTCGAACCGCGCCAGGATCTGATCCAGCGCATCGTGCGTTGGCAGCTCGCCAAGAAGCAGCAGGGCGGTCATAAGACCCTCGGCCGTTCCGAGATCTCGCGCACTGGCGCCAAGATGTTCAAGCAGAAGGGTACGGGCCGCGCTCGTCACCATGCTGCAAGCGCCCCGCAGTTCCGCGGTGGTGGCCGGGCACACGGCCCGGTCGTGCGCAGCCACGCTCATGATCTTCCCAAGAAGGTCCGCGCTCTTGCCCTGCGTCACGCGCTCTCGGCCAAGGCCCAGGCGTCCGACATTATTATTGTCGACAGCCTGACTGCTGGTGAAGCCAAGACAAAGGCGCTGACAGGTTCGCTCGACAAGATGGGCCTGAACAATGCGCTGTTCATCGGCGGCGCGGAGCTCGATCAGAACTTCCGCCTTGCCGCCAAGAACATTCCGAACGTGGATGTTCTGCCGGTTCAGGGCATCAACGTCTATGACATTCTGCGCCGCGGCAAGCTTGTCTTGTCCAAGGACGCTGTCGCTGCTCTGGAGGAGCGCTTCAAATGACGGATATTCGCCACTATGATGTGATTGTCTCTCCGGCGATCACCGAAAAGTCGACGCTGGTGTCCGAGCAGAACCAGGTTGTCTTCAACGTCGCCCGGCGCGCCACCAAGCCTGAAATCAAGGCTGCGGTAGAAGCGCTGTTCGGTGTCAAGGTTACGGCGGTCAACACGCTGCTGCGCAAGGGCAAAACCAAGCGCTTCCGCGGCATTGCCGGTCGCCAGTCTGATGTGAAGAAGGCGTATGTGACGCTTGCCGAAGGTCAGTCGATCGACGTCTCAACCGGCCTGTAAGGGCCGCGCGAACTAGCCCTCAAAAGGGAACAGGAAAATGGCACTGAAAAGTTACAATCCGACGACCCCGAGCCAGCGCCAGCTGGTTATCGTTGATCGTTCGGGCCTTTATCGCGGCAAGCCGGTCAAATCGCTGACCCAGGGCTTGACCGGCAAGGGCGGACGCAACAACACCGGCCGGGTGACTGCCCAGTCGATTGGTGGTGGTCACAAGCGCACCTACCGGATGGTGGATTTCAAGCGTCGCAAGTTCGACGTTGAAGCGACCGTCGAGCATATGGAATACGATCCGAACCGGACCGCATTCATTGCTCTGATCACCTATGCCGATGGCGAGAAGTCCTACATTCTTGCACCGCAGCGTCTTGCTGCCGGTGATAAGGTGATCTCTTCGGACAAGGCGGTTGACGTGAAGCCAGGCAATTGCATGCCGCTTCAGTTCATGCCGGTTGGCACGATCGTCCACAATATCGAGATGAAGCCGGCCAAGGGTGGCCAGGTTGCCCGCTCGGCTGGTGGATATGCGCAGCTGGTCGGTCGTGATCAGGGCATGGCCATCCTGCGTCTCAATTCGGGTGAACAGCGCCTTGTGCAGGGCGCTTGCCTTGCCACTGTTGGCGCGGTCTCGAACCCCGACCACCTCAACATCAACGACGGCAAGGCTGGCCGGTCGCGCTGGAAGGGCAAACGCCCCCATGTTCGCGGCGTCGCCATGAACCCTGTCGATCACCCGCACGGTGGTGGTGAAGGCCGGACCTCCGGTGGTCGCCATCCGGTGAGCCCCTGGGGCAAGCCGACCAAGGGCAAGCGCACGCGTTCGAACAAGTCGACAGACAAGTTCATCATGCGTTCGCGCCATCAGCGTAAGAAATAAGAGAGGAAGTCTCCAATGGCTCGTTCAGTTTGGAAAGGTCCGTTTGTTGACGGCTATCTTCTCAAGAAGGCTGAGAAGGTGCGCGAAGGCGGCCGCAATGAAGTAATCAAGATCTGGAGCCGCCGCTCCACTATCATGCCGCAGTTCGTCGGCCTGACATTCGGCGTCTACAACGGAAGCAAGCACATTCCGGTCAACGTGTCCGAAGACATGGTCGGCCAGAAGTTTGGCGAATACTCCCCGACGCGGACCTATTATGGCCACGGCGCCGACAAGAAAGCGAAGAGGAAGTAACAATGGGCAAGGCAAAAACCGAACGCCGGCTCAAGGACAACGAAGCGCAGGCAGTCGCCCGCACGCTTCGTGTCAGTCCGCAGAAGCTCAACCTGGTTGCCGGTCTCATCCGCGGCAAGAAGGTTGGCAAGGCACTGGCCGAGCTTGAGTTTTCCCGCAAGCGCATCGCTTCGACCGTCAAGAAGACGCTTGAATCGGCGATTGCAAACGCAGAAAACAACCACGATCTCGATGTAGATTCGCTGGTCGTTGCCGAAGCCTATGTCGGCAAGTCCATCGTTATGAAGCGCTTCCATGCCCGCGGTCGTGGCCGTTCCTCGCGGATCGAAAAGCCGTTCTCGCATCTCACCATCGTGGTGCGTGAAGTGGAAGCCAAAGAGGAGGCCGCATAATGGGTCAGAAAATTAATCCAATCGGTTTTCGTCTTGGCATCAACCGTACGTGGGACAGCCGCTGGTTTGCAGACAATGCCGAGTACGGCAAGCTGCTGCATGAAGACCTGAAGATCCGCAAGTATCTGCTTGCTGAACTCAAGCAGGCCGGTATTTCGAAGGTCGTGATCGAGCGTCCACACAAGAAGTGCCGCGTGACCATCCATGCTGCCCGGCCTGGCCTGATCATCGGCAAGAAGGGTGCGGACATCGAAAAGCTGCGCCGCAAGCTCGGCGAGATGACGCAGTCGGAAACGCACCTCAACATTGTTGAAGTGCGGAAGCCGGAAGTTGACGCAACGTTGGTCGCTCAGTCGATCGCCCAGCAGCTTGAGCGTCGTATTGCGTTCCGCCGCGCCATGAAGCGTTCGGTTCAGTCGGCTATGCGTCTGGGTGCCGAAGGCATCAAGATCACTTGCGGCGGCCGTCTTGGCGGCGCGGAAATCGCGCGCACCGAGTGGTACCGTGAGGGCCGGGTTCCGCTTCACACGCTTCGCGCCGACATCGACTACGGCACTGCCGAAGCGAAGACGGCTTACGGCATCTGCGGCGTCAAGGTCTGGATATTCAAGGGCGAAATCCTTGAGCATGACCCAATGGCATCGGAACGCCGCGCCACTGAGGGCGACGCTTCGGGCGGCAATCGCCGGCGCGAAAACGCTTAATCACGCGCAGGCAGACAATTCGGAGAATTAAACAATGTTGCAGCCAAAGCGTACAAAGTACCGCAAGCAGTTCAAGGGCCGCATCAAGGGCGTCGCCAAGGGCGGCTCGGACTTGAATTTCGGTTCTTACGGCTTGAAGGCGCAGGAGCCCGATCGCGTCAATGCACGTCAGATCGAAGCGGCCCGTCGTGCCATCACCCGTCACATGAAGCGTGCCGGCCGTGTCTGGATCCGCATCTTCCCTGATGTGCCGGTAACCTCCAAGCCGACCGAAGTCCGTATGGGTAAGGGTAAGGGCTCGGTTGATTATTGGGCGGCCAAGGTCAAGCCAGGCCGGATCATGTTTGAAATCGACGGCGTGAGCGAAGAGCTTGCCCGCGAAGCCCTGCGTCTCGGCGCGGCGAAGCTTTCGGTCAAGACCCGCTTCGTCCAGCGCATCGCAGACTAAGGAGAGCGATCATGAAAGCTGCAGATGTTCGCGCGATGAGCGTTGACCAACTCAATGACGAGCTCGCCAAGCTGAAGAAAGAGCAGTTCAACCTGCGCTTCCAGGGTGCTACCGGCCAGCTTGAAAAGACCTCGCGGGTCCGGGAAATCCGCCGCGATGTCGCCCGCATCAAGACCATTGCCCGCCAGAAGGCGGCAGAAGCCAAGGCCTAAGGACCGAATAAGATGCCAAAACGCATTCTGCAGGGCACTGTAGTCAGTGACAAGAACGAAAAGACAGTGGTCGTCCGTGTGGAGCGTCGTTTCGCGCACCCGGTGATGCGCAAGATCGTTCGTCGCACCAAGAACTACAAGGCGCACGACGAGAACAACACATGCAAGGTAGGCGACGAGGTTTCCATTCAGGAATGCGCGCCGATCTCCAAAGACAAGCGCTGGACAGTCGTTGAGGCTGCCCAGGCTTGATTAATCATGGTTTGAGGCAGGTGCGCCTATTGCACCTTGCCGAGAATCCTGTATGAAGCAGGCCATTGGCGCAGAACGCCCCTCAGACGGGCGTTCTTCTGCTTTCAGCGCATGGAAGGTCCCATCTCGGGAAACCACCTTGGCAACATCCTTCCCGCGCACGACAAGAATTGACTCATAAGCTGGCATAGGGGCCTTAGTGTCCAACCGTGCCGGTAACAACAAGAAGGCGGCCTGATATGATTCAGATGCAAACAAACCTCGACGTTGCCGATAATTCCGGCGCCCGTCGTGTCATGTGCATCAAGGTTCTGGGCGGTTCCAAGCGGAAATATGCTTCGATCGGCGACGTGATCGTCGTCTCGATCAAGGAAGCCATTCCGCGCGGCCGCGTCAAGAAGGGTGATGTGATGAAGGCGGTTGTTGTCCGCACTGCCAAGGACATCCGTCGCGCCGATGGCAGCGTGATCCGGTTCGACCGGAACGCAGCCGTTCTGATCGATAACAAGAAAGAGCCGATCGGCACCCGCATCTTCGGACCGGTTCCGCGTGAATTGCGCGCCAAGAGCCACATGAAGATCATCTCCCTGGCTCCAGAAGTGCTGTAAGGAACGAACCGATGCAAAAGATCCGCAAAGGCGACAAGGTCGTCGTTCTGGCCGGCAAGGACAAGGGCCGTAGTGGCGAAGTCCTGGCTGTGATGCCGAAGGAAGACCGGGCCGTGGTCCGGGGTCTCAATATGGTCAAGCGCCACCAGCGCCAGACCCAGACCCAGGAAGCCGGCATCATCAACAAGGAAGCCTCGCTTCACCTCTCCAACCTCGCGGTTGCAGATCCCAAGGACGGCAAGCCGACCCGCGTCGGTTTCCGCGTTGAGGGTGAGAAGAAGGTGCGCGTGGCAAAGCGTTCTGGAGAAGTGATCGATGGCTGATGCGAAGTACGAGCCGCGGCTCAAGACCGAATATGTGACACGCATCCGCAAGGCCATGCAGGAAAAGTTCGCATATGCGAACGAAATGCAGATCCCGCGTGTGGACAAGATCGTGATCAACATGGGCGTTGGCGAAGCCACCGCCGATTCCAAGAAGCCCGCTGTGGCGGCTGAAGACCTGGCGGCAATCGCCGGCCAGAAGCCCGTCATTACACGCGCACGCAATTCGATCGCCGGCTTCAAGCTGCGCGAGCAGATGCCGATTGGTGCAAAAGTGACTCTGCGCGGCGCCCGCATGTATGAGTTCATGGATCGCCTGGTCACCATCGCGCTTCCGCGCGTTCGCGACTTTCGCGGCCTGAACCCCAAAAGCTTTGACGGCCGTGGCAATTTCGCCATGGGCATCAAGGAGCACATCGTGTTTCCAGAGGTCAACTACGACAAGGTCGACCAGATCTGGGGCATGGACATTATCGTTTGTACGACGGCACCAACGGACGACGAAGCTCGCGCTCTGCTCACAGAGTTCAACTTCCCGTTCCCGCAGTAATCGTAACGGCATTCGTGAAAAAGGATAACTGATCATGGCGAAAGTCAGCGCAATTGAGAAGAACAAGCGCCGCCGCAAGCTGGTCGCACGCGACGCCCCGAAGCGGGCTGCGCTCAAGGCGATCATCAAGAACCAGGAGCTTCCCATCGAGGAGCGGTTCCGTGCAACGCTGAAGCTGGCTGAAATGCCACGCAACGGCGCGAAGATTCGCGTTCGCAACCGCTGCGAAGTTACCGGCCGTCCGCGCGCTTACTACCGTAAGCTGGGCATGTCGCGTATCGCTTTGCGTGAGCTCGGGTCGCTGGCCAAGGTGCCCGGCCTGGTCAAGTCGAGCTGGTAAGGAGCGAGCAATATGGCAATGACTGATCCATTGGGTGATATGCTCACCCGTATCCGCAACGGTGTTGCTCGCCGCAAGTCGTCGGTTTCGACACCGGCTTCCAAGCTGCGCGCCCGTGTTCTCGACGTGCTGCAGTCCGAAGGATACATCCGTGGTTACACCGAGGTGGCTTTCGACAACGGCAAGGCTGAACTGAGCATCGAGCTCAAATATCATGAAGGCGCACCGGTGATCCGTGAGATCGCCCGCGTTTCAAAGCCCGGCCGGCGTGTCTACGTCTCCGTTAAGTCCATTCCGCAGGTCGCGAACGGTCTCGGCATTACGATCCTTTCGACTCCGAAGGGCGTTTTGGCTGATCATGTCGCGCGTGAGCACAATGTTGGTGGCGAGGTTCTCTGCTCGATCTTCTGATCGTGCAGAACCTCCATCTCGAACAGACAGGTTGAACAATGTCTCGTATCGGTAAAAAGCCCGTTCCGGTTCCTGCCGGCGTCACCGCGACGGTTGACGGCCAGAAAGTGGTCGCCAAGGGTCCCAAGGGTGAGTTGAGCTTCGTTGCAAACGACGAAGTCGCACTCAAGCTTGTGGACAATGCGGTCGTCGTCTCGCCCGTGGGCAACTCCAAGGATGCCCGCTCCAAGTGGGGCATGTCGCGCACCATGATCTCCAACATCTTCACCGGTGTTAAGGATGGTTATGAGCGCAAGCTCGAAATCAACGGCGTGGGTTATCGCGCCGCGATGCAGGGTCGCAATCTGCAGCTGGCTCTTGGCTTCAGCCATGATGTCGTCTATCAGCCGCCGGAAGGCGTCAATATTGCATGCCCGAAGCCGACGGAAATCGTCATCACCGGCATCGACAAGCAGGTGCTTGGCCAGGTGGCGGCAGAGATCCGCGGCTACCGCGGTCCCGAGCCTTACAAGGGCAAGGGCGTCAAATATGCTGAAGAGCGGATTGTCCGCAAAGAAGGCAAGAAGAAGTAAGGAAGACGCGAAATGGCTAGCAGGAAACAATCCCTTACGCGTCGGGCCGACCGTGTTCGCCGCCAGATCAAGGCGGTGGCCAATGGCCGTCCGCGCCTGTCGGTTCATCGCTCGTCGAAGAACATTTATGCCCAAATCATCGATGACGCAGCAGGCCGTACGCTTGCATCGGCATCGACGCTGGACACCGGTCTTCGCGGTGAACTCAAGACCGGTGCGGATGTCTCCGCAGCGGCCGCTGTCGGCAAGCTGATTGCCGCGCGCGCATCAGAAGCAGGCGTCAAGGATGTGGTCTTTGACCGCGGCGCCTTCATCTATCACGGCCGGATCAAGGCCCTCGCTGAAGCTGCCCGCGAAGGCGGTCTTAGCTTCTAAGTCAAACCAGCCGATTGATTCCGGAAAAGAATAAGGAAAAGGACAATGGCCAAGGAAGGTCGCCGCGACAATCGCGGCAGGGAAGAAGAGCGCGACAGCGAATTCGTTGACAAGCTTGTTCACATCAACCGCGTTGCCAAGGTCGTCAAGGGCGGCCGGCGCTTCGGTTTCGCAGCCCTGGTGGTTGTTGGAGACCAGAAGGGCCGCGTTGGCTTCGGTCACGGCAAGGCTCGCGAAGTGCCGGAAGCTATCCGCAAGGCGACTGAGTCCGCCAAGCGTGATCTGATCTTCGTTCCGCTTCGTTCGGGCCGGACACTGCACCATGATGTGCATGGCCGTCACGGCGCCGGCAAGGTGCTGCTTCGTTCCGCGAAACCGGGTACCGGGATCATCGCTGGTGGTCCGATGCGTGCTGTGTTCGAAACGCTTGGCATGCAGGATGTCGTGGCCAAGTCGACCGGTTCCTCGAACCCGTACAACATGGTCCGCGCCACATTTGATGCGCTCAAGAACCAGATGCACCCCAAGGACATCGCGGCTCAGCGCAGCATCAAGTATTCCACGCTTCAGGAACGCCGCGGTCCTGCCGCCGGTGGTGAAGAGTAATCGGGCCTCTGCCTTATTTGAACTAGGGAGCCAAGACCATGGCTGACAATAAAAAGGGCAAGACGGTTACCGTAGAACAGATCGGTAGCCCGATTCGCCGCCCCAACGTCCAGCGTCAGACGCTGATCGGTTTGGGCCTTAACAAGATGCACCGCCGCCGGACCCTCGAGGACACTCCGTCCGTTCGTGGCATGATCCGTTCGGTCAGCCACCTCGTTCGCGTCGTCGACGAGCAGTGAGTGGGAGTGATTGATCATGAAACTCAATGAAATCAACGACAACGAAGGCGCAACCAAGAACCGCAAGCGCGTTGGCCGCGGTATTGGTTCGGGCTCCGGCAAGACCGGTGGTCGCGGCGTCAAGGGTCAGAAGTCCCGTTCGGGTGTTTCCATCAACGGCTTCGAAGGCGGCCAGATGCCGATCTATCGTCGTCTGCCAAAGCGTGGCTTCAACAACATCTTCTCGAGCGACTTCAACGTCGTTTCGATTGGGCGTATCCAGACTGCAATCGATGCAGGCAAGCTTGATGGCAAGTCGACCATTGATGCTGCTGCGCTCAAGGGTGCTGGCGTGATCCGCCGCATCAAGGATGGCGTCCGGGTTCTGGCCGACGGCGAACTCAAGGCCAAGCTTACTCTCGAAGTCGCAGGCGCATCGCGCACTGCGATCGAGAAGGTGGAAAAGGCCGGTGGTTCGATCAAGGTTCTGGCCGCAGCGCCAGCCGCAGCCGAAGGCTGATAAAATTGTGACCGTCCGGTGCTTCACATCGGGCGGTTTTCATCCCATATGGGATCAGTCGGCGCGCTAGTTCGGGCCGGCTGGGGCAGGCGCCAGGTACCGGACCGACGGTCTGGCCGCAACGTCCGGTGAAACCAACTCAGACCCTCCGGAGATGATCGGGTTCATCAGGCGCCGGATGGGCCACGCGGAGAACGCAATGGCATCTGCAGCCGAACAACTCGCTTCCAATCTGAACTTTTCGGCTTTCGCCAAGGCGGAAGACCTCAAGAAACGGATCTGGTTTACCCTTGGCGCGCTTCTGGTTTACCGCCTGGGAACCTACATTCCGCTGCCCGGCATCAACCCCGATGCATTCGCACAGGCCTTCCAGGGCCAGGCAGGCGGCATTCTTGGCCTCTTCAACATGTTTGCGGGTGGCGCTGTTGAGCGCATGGCGATCTTCGCGCTCGGCATCATGCCTTACATTTCCGCTTCGATCATCATTCAGCTGATGACTTCGGTTGTGCCTACGCTTGAGCAGCTCAAGAAAGAGGGCGAGCAGGGCCGCAAGATCATCAACCAGTACACCCGTTACGGAACTGTGCTGTTGGGCACCGTACAGGCTTACGGCATCGCCGTCGGCCTCGAATCGGGCAATGGAATTGTCACCGATCCGGGCTGGTTCTTCCGCATCGCCACGGTGATCACCCTTGTGGGCGGCACCATGTTCCTGATGTGGCTCGGTGAACAGATCACCGCGCGGGG
Source organism: Hoeflea phototrophica DFL-43 (assembly GCF_000154705.2). Lineage (NCBI taxonomy): Bacteria > Pseudomonadati > Pseudomonadota > Alphaproteobacteria > Hyphomicrobiales > Rhizobiaceae > Parahoeflea > Parahoeflea phototrophica. Next base: position 2,028,398 of record NZ_CM002917.1, read on the forward strand.
CATCGGCAACGGCATTTCGCTGATCATCTTTGCGGGCATCGTCGCAGCTCTCCCGGGGGCCGTTGCCGGCACCCTTGAACTCGGCCGCACCGGCGCATTGTCGACCGGCCTGATCATCGCAATCATCGTTGTTGCGATCGCAGTCATCGCCTTCATCGTGTTCATCGAGCGCGCTCAGCGGCAGTTGCTGATCCAGTATCCCAAGCGCCAGGTCGGCTCGCGGATGTTCCAGGGCGACACGTCGCACCTGCCGCTCAAGCTCAACACGGCCGGTGTGATTCCGCCGATCTTTGCCTCGTCGCTGCTGTTGCTGCCTGCGACAGTTGCGGGCTTTGCCAACACCGGCGATTTGCCGGGATGGGCGACGACATTGCTCGCCTCGCTTGGCCACGGCCAGCCGGCCTATATGATTTTCTATGCTGCGATGATCGCGTTCTTCGCCTTCTTCTACACGGCGATCGTGTTCAATCCGAAGGATACAGCTGACAATCTCAAGCGCCATGGCGGCTTCATCCCCGGGATCCGCCCCGGTGATCGTACAGCCGAATACATCGATTTCGTGCTCACACGCATTACCGTGATCGGCGCAATGTACCTGGTTTTCGTCTGTCTCTTACCCGAATTTCTAATCGCGCAGACCGGCGTTCCGTTCTATTTGGGTGGAACATCGCTTCTGATCGTTGTCTCGGTGACACTCGATACGGTTGCGCAGGTTCAGGGACATCTGATCGCTCAGCAATATGAGGGGTTGATCAAGAAGTCCAAACTTCGGGGAGGGAAGAGGGGACGATGAAGCTAATACTATTGGGGCCGCCTGGGGCGGGGAAAGGCACTCAGGCCCAGCGTCTGGTCGAAAAGCACGGTGTACCGCAGCTCTCAACCGGTGACATGCTGCGCGCCGCAGTTGCCGCCGGCACGGAAGTCGGCAAGCGGGCCAAGGCAGTGATGGATGCGGGTGAACTGGTGTCGGACGACATCGTCAATGCCATCGTATCCGAACGCATCGACCAGCCAGACTGTGCGCGCGGTTTCATCCTTGATGGCTACCCGCGCACCCTTGTGCAGGCGGATGCAGTCGAGGCAATGCTTGCAAGCAAGGATATGAAGCTTGATTCGGTAATCGAGCTAATTGTCGACGACAAGGCGCTTGTGGGCCGTATCGTCAAGCGTGCCGAAGAGGCTGCTGCAGCAGGACAGCCGGTTCGCAAGGACGACAATCCCGAGGTCTTCGACGAGCGGCTTCGCGAATACTACAAGAAGACCGCGCCGTTGACCGGTTACTATTACGCCAAGGGCGTTTTGCGTAACGTTGACGGCATGAAGACGATCGATGCGGTCAGTGAAGAGATCGAACAGGTTCTCGCCTCGCTTTGAGGGGGAGAGCCATTCCGGTAGTCCGGACTGCAAGCTGCAGCCGGCCTTGCGCGGCCTGGTGTGAAATTGTGGAGTGCAGAGGTTGACGAAACCGTTGCGCTTCCGCTAAGACCCGTCCAATTCGCGACATGCTGGCGATCGGTGCGGTTTCCCTTCAATAGAGGGATCCGGCTCTGGTCGCTTTGAGCATGCCGGGACCAAGCATGAGAATACGGTTTGCCGCACAGGGCGTTGGACCGCATCCAGACTACCCCGCAAGGGCCGGCCTCCACCGGACGCGGGTCAACAATAACCCGCCGCCCAGATTAGATCTGTCCCGGCCCACATGGAGATGCACATGGCCCGCATAGCAGGCGTTAACATTCCGACCAACAAGCGCGTGATCATCGCGCTCACCTACATTCACGGCATCGGCAACAAGTTTGCTGCCGAGATTGTCGAGAAGGTCGGCATTCCGCTCGATCGTCGCGTCAACCAGCTTTCGGACGCCGAAGTGCTGCAGATTCGCGAAACCATTGACCGCGATTATCAGGTTGAAGGCGACCTGCGCCGCGAGAACTCGATGAACATCAAGCGTCTTATGGACCTTGGTTGTTACCGCGGTCTCCGCCATCGTCGTGGTCTGCCGGTGCGTGGTCAGCGGACCCACACCAATGCCCGCACCCGCAAGGGCCCTGCAAAGGCGATCGCTGGTAAGAAGAAGTAATTTGGGGTCCGCCTGATTGGCGGCTGCAGCTTAGAGGCGGTGGTTCAATCAGCCACCGCTTTCAGGTTTCGGCCTTCAGGCAGGTACATCCCGGTGGAGCCGCTGGTGCTACGGCGGTGCTGATATCTCGAAAGGAAAAAACATGGCCAAGGAAGCCGCACGCGTCAAACGGCGCGAACGCAAGAACATCTCGTCGGGCGTCGCCCACGTCAATTCGACCTTCAACAACACGATGATCACCATCACCGATGCGCAGGGCAATGCCATCTCGTGGTCTTCGGCCGGTTCGAAGGGTTTCAAGGGTTCGCGTAAGTCGACCCCGTTTGCGGCGCAGATGGCCGCAGAAGACGCGGCCAAGAAGGCACAGGACCACGGCATGAAGTCGCTTGAAGTTGAAGTTTGCGGTCCCGGGTCGGGTCGTGAGTCGGCACTTCGCGCTTTGCAGGCTGCGGGTTTCACCATCACTTCGATCCGTGATGTGACCCCGATCCCGCATAATGGCTGCCGTCCGCGCAAGAAGCGTCGCGTCTGAGCCCGCTTGATTTTTGCGACGGGCAGGGGCCTTGCCTCCGCCCGTTCGATCCTCTTCTCACTTCGCCGTCACGAATGGATTGTGCGGCAACAGGAAGGCAACAGACATGATTCAGAAAAACTGGCAGGAATTGATCAAGCCAAGCAAGGTCGAGTTCTCGACCCAGAGCCGCACCAAGGCTTCCGTCGTCGCCGAGCCGCTTGAGCGCGGTTTTGGCCTGACACTTGGCAATGCTCTGCGCCGGGTGCTCCTTTCCTCGCTGCGCGGCGCCGCCGTGACCGCAGTTCAGATTGATGGCGTTCTTCACGAGTTCTCCTCGATCCCTGGTGTGCGCGAAGATGTCACCGACATCATTCTCAACATCAAGGAAATCGCCATCCGCATGGAAGGTGACGAAGCCAAGCGCATGGTTGTGCGCAAGCAGGGTCCGGGCGTTGTCACTGCCGGCGACATCCAGACCGTGGGCGACATCGAGATCCTCAACCCCGAGCATGCGCTCTGCACGCTCGATGAGGGCGCTGAAATCCGAATGGAATTCACCGTCAACAACGGCAAGGGCTACGTCGCAGCGGATCGCAACCGCGCCGAAGACGCGCCGATCGGTCTTATCCCGGTCGACAGCCTCTACTCGCCGGTCAAGAAGTGCTCCTACAAGGTGGAAAACACCCGTGAAGGTCAGGTTCTCGACTACGACAAGCTGACCCTGTCGCTTGAAACCGATGGTTCGGTCAGCGGCGAAGATGCCGTTGCCTATGCTGCGCGAATCCTTCAGGACCAGCTCGGCGTGTTCGTCAACTTCGACGAGCCGCAGAAGGAAGTTCACGAGGAAACCGTCGCCGAACTCGCTTTCAACCCGTCGCTTCTCAAGAAGGTCGACGAACTGGAGCTTTCGGTTCGCTCGGCAAACTGCCTGAAGAACGACAACATCGTCTACATCGGCGACCTGATTCAAAAGACCGAAGCCGAAATGCTCCGGACTCCGAACTTTGGCCGCAAATCGCTCAACGAGATCAAGGAAGTCCTGGCTTCCATGGGCCTGCATCTGGGTATGGAAGTTCCATCCTGGCCGCCGGAAAACATCGAAGATCTCGCCAAGCGCTACGAAGACCAGTATTAAACCGTCAAACGGCAGGCATGTGCCTGCATGTGAAGGAGACAGGCCATGCGCCACGGAAATTCAGGCCGCAAGCTGAACCGCACCTCGAGCCACCGCAAGGCGATGTTCGCCAACATGGCGGCTTCGCTCATCGAACATGAGCAGATCGTGACCACCTTGCCGAAGGCCAAGGAAATTCGCCCGATCGTTGAAAAGCTCGTCACGCTCGGCAAGCGCGGCGACCTGCATGCTCGCCGCCAGGCGATCTCGCAGATCCGCGACAATGATGCCGTTCGCAAGCTGTTCGACACCATCGCGACCCGTTACGCCACCCGCAATGGCGGCTACATTCGCATCATGAAGGCCGGTTTCCGCACCGGCGACAATGCGCCCATGGCCGTTGTTGAATTCGTGGACCGCGATGTCGATGCCAAGGGCGCCAAGGATCGCGCCCGCGTGGCCGCCGAGGCTGCCGCTGAAGAAGAAGCCGCGTAAGCGACTTTCTTCCAAGCACAAACAATCACAAGGCCGGGTGCATCGTGCGCCCGGCCTTTGCCGTTTCCATGTGCTGCAAAAGCTGAATGGTTGTTGAACCGATCAGGCGTGCACCATCTGTCTGTGTTTCCAGCGGTTAGGAAAGCTCACTCTGCTTGCGGCTGCGCCGATGTAGCGCTGGCTGCGGCGGATGCCTTCCTCGTTCTTTTCCAGCCCATGAACCGTGAGCGCACCATCCGCCAACCGATCAGCGCTGCAATCAACCCGGAATAGACCAATTCTTCAGGGCCGATGACTTTGACAGAAAGGCAATAGTGCAGCGCGCCGGCCGCCGCGATCGGGTAGATCAAACGGTGCAGCCAGGTCCAGCGCATACCCATTTTGCGGATTGACCAGGCATTCGAGGTCAGCGCCAGCGGTATCAGCAAAACCAGCGCCGCCATGCCGATGGTGATGAACCAGCGCTTGATGACGTCCTCGACAATCACGCCAAGGGCCAGCCGCTTGTCTAGGACCATATAGGCAAGGAAGTGCATCATCACGTAGTAGAAGGCCAGCAGCCCGAGCGCCCGCCGGTAGCGGACCCAATTGATCCCCGCAATGTCCCTCAGTGGGGTAATCGCCAGCGTCAGAATGAGAAACTTCAAGGCCCATTCGCCAAGGAAGTGCTCAAAGATCTTGACCGGATTGCCGACCAGCTGCCCGGTTGCCCCAAGATAGAAGCACCACGCGGCGGGCAAAAAGCCCGCCACATACAGCAGCCATATCGAGGCGTTGTGGTAGCGCCGGGGCAGGGAAGGCAGGGCCATCGTCAGAATTTCACTTTAAGATCCATACCGCCATAAAGGCTTGCCACCTCGTCGCCGTAGCCGTTGAACATCAGTGTCGGGCGCTGGTTGGAGCCGAAGAAACCTCCGCCACCAATGCGGTTTTCAGAGGCCTGGCTCCAGCGCGGGTGATCGACCTCCGGGTTCACATTGGCATAGAAGCCGTATTCATTGGGCGCTTGCAGATTCCAGCTTGTCGGAGGCTCTTCCTCGGTCAGCGTGATGCGCACGACCGATTTGATGCCCTTGAAGCCATATTTCCAGGGCACCACCAGCCGCACCGGCGCGCCATTCTGGTTGGGCAACACCTTGCCGTAGAGCCCCACCGACATGATCGTTAGCGGATGCATGGCTTCATCGAGCCGCAAGCCCTCGACATAAGGCCATGGAAGCGGCTGGAACGGGCCACGCTGGCCCGGCATTTCCTGGGCCCGCACAATCGTTTCGAACGCCACATATTTTGCACTGCCGAGCGGTTCGGCGCGGGCAAGCAGGGTCGACAGCGGGAAACCGATCCATGGAATCACCATCGACCAGGCTTCGACACAGCGCATCCGGTAGGTCCGCTCCTCAAGCTCGAAGGCCAGCATTTCTTCAAGGCCGACCTCGCCGGGATTGTTTACCAGCCCGTCGATCATTATGCTCCAGGGGCGTGGATTGAAATCGCCGGATCTGGCGGCCGGATCCCCCTTGCCTGTGCCGAATTCATAGAAATTGTTGTAGGTGGTCACCGATTCCTCGGGCGTAAGATCCTCTCCGGGATCGTACCCGCCGGGTTTTGCCTCAAGCGCGGCAAGCTCTGAGGCCGCGAAACCCAGGGAGGGTGTTGCCATGGCCAGGCCACCGGCGGCCGCCATGCGCAGGATATCCCGTCGCCCAAAATAGGCGCTTTCCGACGTTATTTCAGAGGCCGGAATCTGTGGAGGGCGGTAGCGGCGCATGATGTTGTCACTCCATCTGGAAGGTCTTTTGATTAACGTAGAAGACGAAGTCGAAAAAACCATGACGAGCCTTCCCTGAAAAGCCCCGGTCCGGCCAACTTATCGTGTAGTGGCCGTGAACGGCGGTATGAGGTGTCGGCTGAATCCAGTTCGGTGCCATCAAGCGGTCAAACTCATGATGACTTTGTAGCCCCTCTCGGGCCATACTCACACAACAGACTCAAGGAATTCCCTCATGCTTCAAGACCGCGCGCGCCGCCGTTTTGCACTCCTTTTCCACTTGCTGGCTTTGGTGCTGATGTTGGCAGCTGCATTTCCGGTCCATGCGCAGCAGGCCACAGAGGACGCAATCAGCGATGCCTTGGGGCAGATCTTCAAGGACGTGCTGCGTGGCTCAACCGATGATGTGAAGACCCCGCAAACCGATGCGGTTTCTCGAACGCCGCCGGGTTCGCGAAACCAGATGATGATGTCGTTTTCGCCGCTGGTCAAAGCGACCGCGCCGGCAGTGGTCAATGTCTATGCCGACCGGATGGTCCAGCGCCGCGCATCGCCTTTTGCCGGGGATCCGTTCTTCGAACAATTCTTCGGACAGCGCATGCCCAATCGCACCGAGCGCCAGTCCTCGCTGGGCTCCGGCGTCATCGTCGAGGCGCGCGGCATTGTGGTCACCAACAACCATGTCATCGAAGGGGCGGACGACATTCGCGTGGCCCTGGCCGATGGCCGCGAATTTGAAAGCCGGCTGCTGCTCAAGGATGAACGCTTCGATCTGGCCATCCTGGCAATCGACGGGGCGGGGCCGTTTCCGGTGATCGAGTTTGGCGACACGGACGCCATCGAGGTGGGCGACATCGTGCTTGCGATCGGCAACCCCTTCGGCGTCGGCCAGACTGTGACCAGTGGCATTGTCTCGGCGCTGGCACGCAACCGGGTCGGGGTTTCCGATTTCGGCTTTTTCATCCAGACCGATGCGGCGATCAATCCGGGCAATTCCGGTGGGGCGCTGATCGACATGAACGGGCGGTTGATCGGTATCAACACTGCGATCTTCACACGCTCCGGCGGCTCCAACGGTATCGGATTTGCCATCCCCGCCAATCTGGTGCGCGCGGTTGCGCAAACCGCAGAATCCGGCGGTGAGGTGTTTGAGCGGCCCTATATCGGCGCGACCTTCGCCAGCGTGACTGCAGACATTGCAGAAGCTCTGGGGCTCAAGCGCGCCACCGGCGCGCTGGTTACAGATGTTGCAGAGAATGGCCCGTCCGCCGATTCCGGCCTGCGGGCGGGTGATATCATCATCGGCTTCAACGGACAGCCGATCGAACATCCAGATGCGCTCGGATACCGTCTGGCAACCGCTGGCGTAGGCGCAAGTGCTGACTTTACCGTGCTAAGCAGGGATGGCCGCAAGACCGTGACGGTCAAGCTCGTGGCCCCGCCTGCCGACGACCCGCGCGACCGCCGCACGCTTGACGGCCGTAATCCGTTTGCCGGTGCCGTCGTGTCCAACATCACGCCGCGCATAGCCGATCAGCTCAGGCTTCCTGTGTCACTGCGGGGGGTGATCATAACCGAGGTTCCGCGTCAGTCTCTGGCAGGCCGTTATGGGTTCCGGCCCGGTGATGTGATTTCAGACATCAATAGTGTGGCGATCCCCGATGTCGATATTCTCGCTGGCATCCTCGATGAAGGCGCGAGCTTCTGGCGTTTCGAAATCATCCGAGACGGCCGGCGCATCCGCCAGATGATCAGGTGAACCCCATGTCTGATCTGTTTGCCGGTTCCGCCGAAACACAGGCCAACCGGCCACTTGCCGACCGGCTGCGTCCGGCAACCCTGGCGGAAGTGACCGGCCAGCCTCATCTGACCGGTCCTGATGGCGCCATCACCCGGATGATTGCCTCTGGCAGCCTCGGATCGATGATCTTCTGGGGGCCGCCCGGCACCGGCAAGACAACCGTTGCGCGGCTTCTTGCCGGCGAGACCGATCTGGCCTTTGATCAGATCTCGGCGATCTTCTCCGGTGTCGCCGATCTCAAGAAGGTGTTCGAAACCGCACGAGCGCGCCGCATGGGCGGTCGCCAGACCTTGCTGTTCGTCGATGAGATCCATCGCTTCAACCGGGCGCAGCAGGACAGCTTCCTGCCGGTGATGGAAGACGGAACCATCGTGCTTGTGGGCGCGACCACCGAGAACCCGTCCTTTGAACTCAATGCGGCGCTGTTGTCTCGTGCCCGGGTGCTGACCTTCAGGTCCCATGATGAGGAGAGCCTTGAAAGCCTGCTTGTCCGGGCGGAAGCCGACACTGGCAAGCCGCTGCCGCTGGAACCGGAAGCCCGCGCAAGTCTGCTGCGCATGGCCGATGGCGATGGCCGGGCGGTGCTGACCTTGGCTGAAGAGGTCTGGCGCGCGGCCCGCGAGGGAGAGAGCTTTGACACCGCGGCCCTGGTCGAGGTGGTTCAGCGCCGCGCGCCGGTCTATGACAAGGGTCAGGACGGCCACTACAATCTGATCTCGGCCCTGCACAAGGCAGTGCGCGGCTCCGATCCCGATGCGGCGCTCTATTACCTCGCCCGGATGTTCGATGCCGGTGAGGATCCGCTGTTTCTGGGACGGCGGCTGGTGCGCATGGCGTCCGAGGACATCGGCAATGCCGATCCGCAAGCGCTGGTGGTCGCCAATGCGGCCAAGGATGCCTATGATTTTCTGGGTTCACCCGAAGGCGAACTGGCGCTGGCCCAGGCCTGCGTCTATCTCGCCACAGCCCCCAAATCCAATGGGGTTTACACTGCCTACAAGGCCGCAATGCGTGCAGCCAAGGAAAACGGCTCATTGTTGCCGCCCAAGCAGATTCTCAATGCGCCGACCAAGCTGATGAAGTCCGAAGGCTACAGCGACGGCTATCTTTACGATCACGATCAGCCTGACGCATTTTCAGGCCAAGACTATTTCCCTGAAGCGATGGGCCGCAAGACATTCTACGACCCGCCCGAGCGTGGCTTTGAGCGCGATATCCGCAAGCGGCTGGAGTTCTGGTCCAGGCTGCGCAAGGAACGGGCGGCAAAGCGCTGATGCTGGCTGGGAAATGGGTATGAGCTTGGCAGGCGGCAACAACGGCATGCCTCGTATCGGCATCATGGGCGCGGGCGCCATCGGGCTCTATGTCGGCGGCATGCTGGCCACCGCCGGTGCCCGCGTCACATTTGCGGCCCGAGGCCGGACGCTGGACGCGCTGTCGCGCGGGCTTGCCGTCACCCGGATCGGCGGCTTCAAGGCCGAACTGAAGCCGGAACGCTACCGGGCAGGGGGCGTGTCCGAGCTTGCCGGTTGCGATGTCATTCTGTTCTGCACCAAATCCGGCGACACTGAAGATGCTGCACGGGAGCTTGAGGGTGTGCTTTCCAAACCTGTGACGGTGATCAGCCTGCAAAACGGTGTCGGCAATATCGATTTGCTCTCATCCAGCCTTCCCGGCCACGAGATTGTCGCGGGCACGGTGCCGTTCAATGTGGTCAGGATGTCCCCAAATGCCGTGCACTGCGCCATGACGGGAAGAGTGCTGATTGGCCCAGGCGCCGCATCGCAACGCCTTGTGGAGGCCGTGCAGGGCTCGCCACTCGCCATCGAGATCCGTGATGATATCAATGCCGTGCTCTGGGGCAAGCTGATGCTCAATCTCAACAATGGGCTGAATGTGGTGAGCGGCGTGCCCTTGCGCCAGCAATTTACGGATCCTGGCTACCGGCAAGTCCTTGCGATGGCGATGGATGAGTTGCTGGCAGCGCTTGATGCGGCCGGGATCGAACCGGCCGGCGCCACCAGAACAAGTCCTCGATTGATCCCGAAAGTCCTGAGGCTGCCGACCTGGCTGTTCCGCATTATCGCCCGTCAACAACTCAGAATGGATGCCACCGCGCGTTCCTCCTCCTGGGATGATCTCAAGGCGGGCAGGGTGCCCGAGACGGCCTTCCTCAACGGTGCGGTCTGCAGGCTTGCCGAAACCCAAGGGCTCCAGGCACCGGTCAACCGGTTCATCTCGGACATGGTGGAACAGGCCTTTGCCGCCGGAGCATCGCCCGAAATGACAGGTCCCCAGCTTCTGGCGCGTGTGCGGACTGCCCTGAACTAAGCCCCAAACGGGTTTTAGGCAAACAGCGCCATTGCGATGACCAGCTGCTCTGTCGCCTTGATCGCCATCAATGCAAACCCGTATTGCCAAATATCATAATGCCTCCAAAGCCATCTTGAAGGAGGCAGTAGCAACATGGCCATTCTCGTTCTCTACGCCACTGTGGAAGGGCACAGCCGCAAGATTGCCGAACATGTCGCGGCAGACCTTGAAACACGCGGGCACATGGTGGTTCTCGGCGACTTGCGCGAGCCGGGCTTTGCGGTTCCGGGCAGGTTCGATGGGATTGTCCTGTGCGCGCCGATCCACATTGGCCGCTATCCCGATCCGGTGATTCACTTCGCAACGGACTGGAAAGATGCACTGAATTCGGTTCCCAACGCATTTGTGTCCGTTTCGCTCGCCATTGCCAGCGAAAGCGAGGAAGAGCGTGAGCATGCCAGAGCCTACCCGCTTGGACTCGAGAAAAAGACCGGCTACCGGCCTCAATTTGTCCACCACGCTGCCGGCGCACTGAAATATCTCGAATATGATTTCTTCAAGCGCATGATGCTGCGCCATATCTCCGCCAAGGAGGGCGGGCCGGTTGACACCAGCCGGGATCATGAACTGACCGATTGGGATGCGCTGGACCGCTTTGTCGCCGATTTTTCGGATCTCGTGGTCCGCACCGAGGACGCCGAACCTTCGGCGATCTGAGCCGGCAAAGCCGCCTATGAACGAAGTTCCGGCCGCGCTGCTTTATTGCCGGCGAAATTTCCGCTAAGCAGCGGGTATGAACGCTTTCATTCTTGTCTTTCTCGGCGGCGGGCTAGGCGCAATCAGCCGTCATGCTGCGGGCCTTGCGGTCAGCCGGTTGGCTGGCGCGAGCTTTCCGTGGGGCACCATGTTCGTCAACATCCTCGGCTCCTTCGCCATGGGTCTCCTGATCGCCTGGCTGGCGCGGCGTTCGGCCGGAGATCTCGATCTTCGATTGCTGCTGGCAACCGGTTTTCTGGGCGGCTTCACCACTTTTTCGGCGTTTTCACTGGATGCGGTGACGCTTTACGAACGCGGCGCGTTGACGGCGGCTGCTGGCTATGTGATTGCCAGCGTTGCAGTGTCGATCCTCGCATTGTTTGCCGGCCTCTGGCTGGCGCGCCAGCTCTAGGCAACGCCCTTTTAGGGGACCAGAACACGCCGGAGCGGTGTCATGGGCTTGAAAACCACGGCGCCGGTCAGGCCAGAACCAAGAGACCATCAATATGGCGGGCGTACAGCTCAAACAGGTTGATCCTGATGAAACCGGCATGCGGCTCGACCGCTGGTTCAAGACCCATTTCCCGGGGCTTGGCTTCGGGCAGCTTCAGAAACTCCTGCGCTCCGGCCAGATCCGGGTGGATGGTGGCCGGGTGAAGTCTGACGCCAGGCTGCAGCCCGGCCAGACCGTCCGTATCCCGCCGATGGGCGTCGACGAGAAGGGCTCGGCCCCCCTGACCGCCAAGACAATCCGCAACCGCGATGATGGCGATGTGCTCAGCCAGATGCTGCTGCATGAGGATTCCAAGGTGCTGGTGTTCAACAAGCCCGCGGGTCTTGCCGTCCAGGGCGGCTCCGGCGTCACCCGCAATGTGGATGACATGCTTGAGGCCTGGCGCAACAAGAAGGGTGAAAAGCCCCGCCTAGTCCACCGTCTTGACCGCGACACCGCCGGCGTTCTGGTGGTTGCGCGCACCCGTGGTGCGGCCCAGGCACTGACGGCCGCCTTTCGCGAGCGCACCACCAAGAAGACCTACTGGGCGCTGGTTACCGGTGTGCCGCGCGACCGGGAAGGCAAGATTTCCACCTGGCTGGTCAAGGAAGCCACCGACGATGGCGACCGGATGCGGGTTGCCAAGCATGGAGAGCCCGGCGCCGATCACGCGGTTTCCTATTACCGGATCATCGAGAAGGCGGCTCAGAACCTGTGCTGGCTCGAGCTCGAGCCTTACACCGGCCGCACCCATCAGCTGCGTGTCCACTGCCTGCATCTGGGCCACCCGATCCTGGGTGATCCCAAATATTACGATCACGACAAGAACCGGGAATTTCCGGGCGGCATGCAAAAGCGTCTGCATCTGCTGGCAAGGCATATTTCGGTGCCGCATCCTGATGGCGGACGCCTCTCGGTAACGGCCCCTTTGCCGCCGCACATGGTCCAGTCCTGGAACCTGCTCGGCTTTGATGAAGCGACGGGCGGCGAGGGCGTGGAATGAAATTGGTCCTGTTTGATTGCGATGGCACGCTGGTCGACAGCGCCAATGTCATCCACGCCTGCATGGAGCGGACATTCGAGGATTTCGGCTTTGAGCTGCCGGCACTGGCGCACACAAAGTCGATCATTGGGTTGACGCTCGATATTGCGATAGCACAGATGCTGGCGCGTGCCGTTGACGATGAAATCGCTGCGATGACAGCACGTTACAAGGAGCATTTCATGCTTCACCGGGAAAACGGTGGGGTCCTGGAACCTGCCTATGACGGCATCAGCGCGTTGATCGCAGAGCTTTCAGCGCGCGACGATGTGATCCTTGGCGTTGTGACCGGCAAGTCAAGGCGTGGCCTCAACGCCATTCTAGAACATCACAAAATGACACCATCGTTCTTCACCACCCGCACCGCAGATGATTGTCCATCCAAACCGCATCCGGCGATGGTGCTCGAATGCTGCGCCGAGGCCGGGATTGATGCGGAGCGCACCGTTGTCATTGGCGACGCGATTTATGATATGCAGATGGCGGCGAGTGCAGGCGCGCGCGGCATTGGCGTGTCCTGGGGTTATGCCCCGGTGGACGCGCTTGTTGCCGCCGGTGCGGACCACATCGTCCATCGTGCTGATGAAATTGCCGGCCTCATCTGACCGGCTGGTGTCGTCTCAATCGAAGGACTTGGCTCTTGCACGAAATTGAATTTCCAGGGAGACGCGCTCATGCGTGATATACTCAGCGAGCTTGATTTGGGTGAGGACAAGATGTCCGATCCGGTTCAGCAGGTGCAAAAAGGGCTTCGCAAGCAATTGCCCAAGCGCTTTTTCACGGAAGCCGGAGTCAAGCCAGGCACTGGGGGCGGCTTCGTCGTCGCACTTGACGGCAAGCCTGTGCGGACCCCATCGCGACGCGAGCTTGAGGTTCCGTTCGAAGCGCTTGCTGAAGCGGTTGCGGCAGAATGGAGTGCGCAGAAGGAGCATATCGATCCTGCCGTGATGCCGCTGACCCGCATGGTCAATACCGCCATCGACGGGGTGTCCACGGCGCGTGAGGCGGTGTTTGAGGAAATCCTGCGTTACGGTGGTACGGACATGCTGTGCTACCGGGCCGAAGGCCCGGATACGCTGATCGCCCGCGAAGCCGAACATTGGGACCCCTATCTCGACTGGGCGGCGCAGCAGGGCGCGCGGCTGGTTTTGGCTGAAGGCATCATGCATGTCGAGCAACCCGCTGAATCGATCCGCGCGCTGGCGACCTTGATGCGCCGCCATGCTTCGGATTTGCAATTGACCGCGCTGCACACCATCACAACGCTTACCGGCTCACTGGTGCTGGCGCTCGCTCTCGCAGAGGGGCATGCCGAAGCAGACGAGATCTGGCTTGCCGCCCATGTCGACGAGGATTTCAACATTTCCCAGTGGGGTGAAGATCATGAGGCTGCCGCACGCAAGGCCAAGCGGCTTCTAGAGTTCGAGGCTGCGGCCTTGATCCTCTCCGCACATTGGACCTAGGCCTGCTTTATCCGTTCCGGTCACTGCTGTGCATCTGAGCGACCAGGTTGCGGATGCAATTCGCGATAGTGGGCTGAGAAACCGGAATGCCTTCAGTGTTAACCAGACACTAACCATAAACTGCGATTTTTCCGGTACCAGATTTTGCCCCCGGAGCGTTCGCGTGTCATTTCCAGTCCTTCATCCATCCCGGTTCTTGCAGCTGTTTGCTGTGATGATACTGACCCTCACGCTTGCGGCCTGTGCCGGTCGGCCAAAGCCCCTCGAGCCGCAATACCCCGTTGATGTGACGTCAGTGCGGGTGACGGCCATAAGCAGCGCGGATGTTGGCTTTGCCGCGCAACTGCAGGACCGTCTGGAACAGACATTGGGGCGTGCGGCGCGTGATGTTGGTCGTGCGTCTACGCTCAGGGTCATCGTCAGCGACCGCAGTACTTCAGCCGATCCGTTCCTGGCGTTTGTAAGAGCGGGGCGCGAGGCTGAAGTCGAAGTGCTGCTCAACGACAATGAGAGCGGGTTAGATGTCAGAACCAGAGTTCTCCGGGCTTCCGCCTCAGGCCAGAACAACAGTCTTGCCGATTCGATCCTGGTTGCCCGTCTGGTGAGCGATATCCGCAATCTGCTTGGTCTGTCTGGCTATCCACCCTATCCTGTGAGTGGCGCCAAGCGCGATCTTGTGCGTCCCGAGTTTCGCGATGATCTGTTGTCGCCGGATGGCAGTTTCAGCGAGGATGAGCTGCGCTCGGATCCGTTGCTCAATGGCTCGGTAACGCCGACCAGCATCGTTCTCGAGCCTGAAGAGAACGCTACGCCAGCATTCGACATCTCAAATCCGCTGCTGTCGGTCACACCCCCAGCCCCGGGTGATGATGCCGCAGCTCCGGTCCCCGTCGCGCCGCCTGCAATAGAGCCGGTTGGAACCCCTGAGGCTGACGTTGAAGTACCGGCAGAACCGGTCGCTTCTGCTAGCCCGGCCCCGGCCACCATCAATGGCGATGAGCCTTGCATCATCACTATGGACAATGATTGCAGCGATCCGGACAGACGCTGAGCTTTCGGCATGTACGAAAAAACCGGGCAATCAGCCCGGTTTTCTGTTTTCGCAATTCTGCGTGCAGTTGCCGTCAGGCCGCTGGTCCGCCAAGGCGTTTGGAATGCCAGGAGAGATGATCTTCCATGAAGCTGGAAATGAAATTGTAGGAATGGTCGTAGCCTTCCTGCATTCTCAAGGTCAGCGAAATGCCAGCCTTCTCACAGGCCTCGGTGAGAAGCCAGGGTCTCAGGCCATCTTCCAGAAAGCCGTCAGCCGCCCCCTGGTCGACAAGAAATTCGTCAAACCGCGCGCCATCCTCGATCAGCAGCGTGGCGTCGTGGCGGCGCCAGAGCGCGGGGTCAGCGCCGAGGTACTTTTCCAGCGCCGGCCGGGACCAGTCCGCAGTCGATGGCTGGGCGATCGGTGCAAACGCGGAACAGCTTTTGAACCGGTCAGGATGTTTGAGTGCAAACGTCAGCGCTCCATGCCCACCCATCGAATGGCCCATGACGCCCTGGCGGTCCAGATCGGCAGCGAAGTGGCTGGCGATGAGGGCAGGGAGTTCGCTGAGGATATGGGTTTCCATCTTATAGTGAGCGGCGAAAGGGGTTTCGGTCGCATCGAGGTAGAATCCCGCGCCCTTGCCGAACTGCCAGTTGTCAGGCTCATCGGGAATGTGATCGCCGCGCGGGCTCACATCAGGACAGACAATGATCAATCCGAGTTCGGAGGCCATACGGCGGTACTCGCCCTTGTCCATCACATTGGCATGGGTGCAGGTGAGCCCGGAAAGGTACCAGACCACTGGACAAAGATGCTCCTTGGCCAAAGGCGGGCTGAACACCGCGAAGGTCATGTCACAGCCGCAGGCTTCCGATTGGGTGGTGTACACTCCCTGACGTCCGCCATGGGCCTTGGCTTCGGAAATGATTTTCATGGGTTCGTCCAGTTTCGCTGGTTGTGAGGCGGTGGCTGTCTCGGATCAGTTCTCAAGCAACCTGCCGGAAGTCAATCTCAAAAACAAAGGGCGGTGACGCCTGGCACGATTGTGCATGCGCCACCGCCCGGGTCTGGTGCTGCAAGCGTTAGTAGACCACCACGCTGCGGATGCTTTCGCCCCTGTGCATCAGGTCAAAGGCCTCGTTGATGCCTTCAAGTCCCATCGTGTGGGTGATCATCGGGTCGATCTCGATCTTGCCTTCCATATACCAGTCGACAATCTTGGGCACGTCGGTGCGCCCACGTGCTCCGCCAAAGGCGGTGCCGCGCCAGGACCGGCCGGTGACCAGCTGGAACGGACGGGTCGAGATCTCGGCACCTGCAGGTGCCACGCCGATGATGATACTCTCGCCCCAGCCCTTGTGGGCACATTCGAGTGCGGTGCGCATCACGCCGACATTGCCGGTGGCATCAAAGGTGTAATCGGCGCCGCCCTTGGTCAGGTCGACCAGATAGGGCACCAGATCGCCTTCAACTTCGGACGGATTGACGAAATGGGTCATCCCGAAACGGGTCGCCATCTCGACCTTGCTTGGATTGAGGTCGACGCCCACGATCATGTCAGCGCCGGCAAGCCGCAGCCCCTGCAGCACGTTGAGGCCGATGCCGCCGAGACCAAAGACGATGGCCTTCGAGCCGATTTCGACCTTTGCAGTGTTGATCACCGCACCAATGCCGGTGGTGACACCACAGCCGATGTAGCAGACCTTGTCGAACGGTGCGTCCGGGTTGATCTTGGCGAGCGCAATTTCCGGCAGAACCGTGTAATTGGAGAATGTCGAAGTGCCCATATAGTGGAAGATCGGGACGCCATCGAGCGAGAAGCGCGAGGTTCCGTCAGGCATCAGGCCCTGACCCTGTGTCGAGCGGATCGACTGACACAGGTTGGTCTTGGGATTGAGGCAGTACTCGCATTCCCGGCATTCGGGTGTGTAGAGCGGAATGACGTGATCGCCCTTTTTCAGCGAGGTGACCCCGGGGCCGACATCGACAACGACGCCAGCGCCCTCATGGCCCAGAATGGCGGGAAAGATTCCTTCCGGGTCTGCGCCCGAAAGCGTGAATTCGTCAGTGTGGCAAACGCCGGTCGCCTTGATTTCCACCAAAACCTCACCGGCGCGAGGGCCGTCAAGGTCGACTTCAATGATTTCAAGTGGTTTTCCCGCTTCCAGCGCGACTGCTGCTCTTGTCCGCATCTGCTGCCTCCTCATCGTGTGCTAGCTTGAAACTGAGCTTTGGAATCTCATAACTTGAGACTAAGTATCATCCTGTGGTACGGTGCCGTCAACATGCATCTTGAACGACTTGTTGCAATTTTGGAAATGATAGCCGTCGCCGGACGGCCAGTTTCGGCTGCCGAGATGCAGAAGGCAACCGGCTTGCCCAAACCGACCTGTTACCGTTTGTTCCAGACCCTTCAGGAACATCGGCTTATTGACGATCACGAAGGCACCTCACGCTTCGTCATCGGTGAGCGCTTGATCCGGATAGCCCTGCTCGGCAAGTCCGATGTCGATGTGCGCCGGGCATCCGCGCCGCTGCTCAAGTCGGCGGCGATTGAATTCCGCGAAACAGTGTTTCTGTCACGGTTTCGAAGCGGGCAGGTCGAAATCATCCATGTCGAAGTTCCGGACGACCCGACCCAGGCTTACATCTATCCCGGCCTCGGCGCCCGCCCGATGCACGCGTGCTCGTGTTCCAAGGCGATCGCGGCCTTTGCCGAGCCGGAATTCCGCGAGGCGATCCTGAGTGGAGCGCTCAAGCAATACACCGAGCAGACCAAGACAAGCCCTGAGACGCTGCGGGCGGAGTTCTCCAGCATTGTCGAGCGCGGTTTCGCTGAATGCGATCAGGAGATTGAGGTAGGCGTGGCCAGCGTGGCAGCTCCCATCACCATCGGCAACATCGGTGCCACATTCAGCGTTGGCGCCGTTGGTCCGATCCGGCGGTTCGATACTCAGTATCGCGCGGAGCTGGGTCAAGGATTGAAGCAACTTGCAGAAAGGATAAGCGGAGCCATTCAGCTGTGCAGTGTCGCCGACGTTTGAGGAGACGTCGATCCACTGCCGGGTGCACAACAGATACGGAACTGGAACAGACAGCTACGACTTCATTTTCAATGGGAGGAGACTGAAATGAACCTGAGACCAGACCCGACGTTTCATGCCACACCGAAGCTTGCAATGCAGGCGCCTGTGGAGAGATATGCCTTCACAGTCATGCTTAGCCCCGACGGCTCACAGTCTGACGGAATTGCCGTCATCGACCTCGACACAAAATCAGACACTTACGGCCAGATCGTTCACCAGGTGATTGTCCCCCACAAGGGCGATGAATTTCATCACTTCGGCTGGAACGCCTGTTCATCATCGCTTTCGCCACTCTCAGGCCATGCATTTCTGGAGCGGCGCTATCTGATCGTGCCGGGAATCCGCTCATCGAGAATATACATCATCGACGTCAAGGAACCACTTGAGGCGAAGATCCACAAGATCATCGAACCTGAAGAGGTGTTTGAAAAAACCGGATATTCCCGGCCTCATACAATCCATTGCGGACCCGAGGGGATTTATGTTTCGACCCTGGGTGGCGGCGGCCCGCATGGCACCGACGGTCCACCCGGCATCTTCATCATGGACTGCCAGACCTTTGACATCATCGGTCGCTACGAGATGGACCGTGGCAAGCAGGACAAGCACTATGATTTCTGGTGGAACCTTCCCCAGGATTACATGGTCAGCTCCGAATGGGGCCTGCCGCCGCAATTCGAGGGTGGGATTGTTGCCGAAGACCTGCTGTCCAACAAATATGGCCACTCGATCCATTTCTGGGACCTGCGGGCACGCAAGAACATCCAGACCATGGATTTGGGCGCCAACCATCAGATGGCACTGGAAATCCGCCCGGCGCATGACCCCTCCAAGTCCTACGGTTTCTGTGGCGTTGTCGTCGACACCACCAACCTGCAAGGTGCGATTTTCACCTGGTGGCGCGACGAGGACGGCCAATGGCAGTCCAAGAAGACCATCACCATCGATCCGGTTCCTGCCGATGCGGATGACCTGCCCGATTTGCTCAAGGGATTTGGAGCCGTGCCACCGCTGGTCACCGACATCGATCTGAGCCTCGATGACCGTTTCCTCTATGTTGCCTGCTGGGGCCTGGGGGAAATGCATCAATATGATGTGAGTGACCCGATGAACCCGAAGCTGGCCGGCAAGGTCGAGATCGGTGGCATCGTCACGGACACCAAGCACCCCAACGGCAAGGATTTCGCCTTTGGGCCGCAGATGGTCGAAATCAGCCGTGACGGCAAGCGCGTCTACTGGACCAATTCGCTCTACTCAACTTGGGATGATCAGTTCTATCCCGATGATGAGGGCGGCCAGATGGTGATGGCCCATGTCGGCGAGAATGGCGGCCTGACGCTCGACAAGGATTTCTATGTCGAGTTTCCCAAGGGCCTGCGCTCGCACCAGATCCGGCTTGAGGGAGGTGACTGCTCCACCGACAGTTTCTGCTATCCGTCTGTTTAACCAATGCAGGACATGATCTCCGTGACGGCCCTTTGGTGGGCCGTCATCGTGTCGGGGCTCTATCATGGCCTTAACCCCGGCATGGGCTGGCCGCTGGCGGTTTCCGCGGCCCTGATGGAACGCAAGCGGGGTGCTTTGCTCAGGGCACTGGCGGCACTCGCCTTCGGGCACTTCCTGGCGATGACGGCGATTTTGTTGCCGTTCTCGCTGATGACGGTGCTGGTGATGTGGGAGCGCGAAGTCCGGCTGGGCGCGGGCTTGCTGGTGATCGGTCTCGGCATCTATCTGCTGATCAACCGCAGGCATCCGCGCTTTCTGGCGCGGGTCAAGCCGAGCCGGCTTGCGCTCTGGTCTTTCCTGGCCGCGATGGCGCATGGTGCGGGACTGATGCTGGTTCCCATATTCCTGGGCATCTGCAAGGTTGGTGATCTGGATGCCGGCCACCAGGCAGCGGCGTCACTGATGGCCGGCAACGTGGTCACGGCCTTTGCCGTTGCAATCGCTCATACCCTGGCCATGACCATTGCCGGCGGCTTTATCGCTGCCACCATTTATTTCTGGCTGGGCCTGAAATTCCTCTCCACCACCTGGTTCAACCTCGATGTGGTTTGGGCGCTGAGCCTGATCCTGGTCGGCGCATTTGGCGTTTACAGCGCCGGGTAGGGGGACCGCTAATCATACGGGGTGTCTTGGAAATCACCGGGATCGGCAGCCATTCCATCAAATGCGTTGCGGTGTCTTTTGAACATCCCTTCGGATGCGCAGTGAGGCGAATGGGTTCGAACCCATTCATCTCACTGCAGTCTGGCGGCAATTTTCAGTTGCCGATGATGCTGATCCGGTGATCCCGGAACAATTTTCATTCGTGCGCGGCCCGAGTGAGGGTTTCAAGGCGGGATTCAAGCGTTTCCGCGCTGGCTGTCACCTGCAGAGCCAGTTCGCGCAAACGGTTGATCTCGCCCTTCATTTCGTCGATTGCCACGGACATGCCCTGGGATTGCGGCGCGTCGCCTGCGCCGCTGATCAGCCATGCCGGTGAGACTCCGAGAACGCCTGCCAGCGTCATTACCTTGTTGGCGCGGGGTTCAGACCGGTCGGTCTCCCACTCGGCCAGAGTTTCCGTGGTTACGCCGATATGCGAGGCGGCATCTTCCAGCGTCAGTGCGGCGAGATCGCGCGCGCGGGTGATGCGCCCGCCAAGAGTGTCACCATCATCGTAGGTTTCCGGCGTCATATCATTCATGAATTCATCCCTTCGGCATTCATATGTGTGTGGCTTCGGCACCGCGCATAACGCAGTTCCGGCCTTCGTCGCTGTTATTGCCTATGCACCGTCCATGTCGTTCATGTGAACGCGAACCGCGCGCCAAGTGGTGGCGTGTCAGGCGTGGAGACCCACCGTAAACTGGAAGACAGTGGCGGCGCCCCTCGTTCTTGATCACTGTTCAGTGAAGGCCGGACCTGTCGAAGCGGGGAAGGGGTCTCTGGACCGGCAGAGACAGTATCGGCGATTGGCCCGCGCACGTCCAGAGCAGCATTGCGCATTATTTTGCAAAGCAGTTCTGCGCCGCCTGTTCAACAAAATCGCAAAGAACGGCCGAGATCCGTAAGGCCGGACATGACGGGCACCGGTTTTAACCGAGTGCGCGACAGCGCTTTGTTGATCAGAGGTCTCGGCGTTTGGCAGGTCCCGCCGCCTGGTCTCGACCCGGCAAACCGGACTTCGGCGGAGGCCTGTTGGTTTACCAATTGTTTGTCACTTTGCTTAATTGCCGGTGCCCGCAAAGTATTGTGGTGTTCCAGAACAAGTCAATTTTAACATCTGACGTTCAGGCTTGACCCCGGCGCAAATGATTTACGCGCTGAAGACGCAATTCGCGTCGCGACATTTCATGAGGAAATGGGAACCCAGAGATGAGTGAACTACGCCTGTCTTATCCAGCATGCATGCTGGCCGAAAAATCCAAATTTACTGCCGAAGACGTCACACTGATCGAGAACCGCATATTCGCCGGTGGGCTCGATGCTCCTGGTGCCATTGCGACCTTGCTCGCGCTGGAACATTGCAAGGCCGGCAAATGCCCCGAATGGGACGCGTTTTTCGTCCAGATCCTGAGCGATCATGTCATCCACACCATGCATCCGCTTGGTGCCTTGAGTGAGGCCAAGGTGGAATGGTTGCGGCGGGTGCTGTCCCGTGGGGGACTGATTTCGAGCCGCAATGAGCTTGAGGTGCTGGTCCGTGTCATGGAGATGGCGGGCCCACAGAGCCGGATGCTGACTGGCTTCGCGCTCTCCCAGGTCTGGCATGCGATCATTGACGGCGAGGGAGCGCTGGCAAGCCATAACCGAGGCCTCTGGACTGCAATGGGAATGAAACAGCTTTCCTATATCAACCGTGTGCTGACGGCGCTGGGAAACACCAAGCCGTTCTCGCTCCGCGATGCAGAGGCACTGTTCGACCCTGCGCACAATCTAGTGCCGGATGGCCAGCAAACAGTGTGGCAGGAATTCGTGGCTGCCGTTGCGGGTCCGGATCTGGAGCCGGTGGCGATTGCAGCGTGATCCCGTACAACGCGCGCTCACAAGATGGCGCGCATCAAGCCAGGATATGCTCTTCAATCAATCAGGGTACGCACCGCGCGTGAGGCCGCTTGTGGGGTCCTGTTGATTGTCGTCACATGTGGGGCCGAACACCTCTTCAAACGCCTCGCGCAGCCGGATATCGGCTTCATGCATGGGGATCGGCAGTCCCAGATCCACAAGACTGGTTACCCCGTGGACGCGCACTCCACAGGGCACGATTCCGGAAAAATGCTCTAGGTCCGGGTCGACATTGAGCGACAGGCCGTGAAAGCTGACCCACTTGCGCAGCCGGATCCCGATGGCCGCGATCTTGTCCTCTGCAATGGTGCAATCGGTGAGCCTTGGCTTGTCGGGCCGGCGCACCCACACGCCCACCCGGTCCTCACGCCTTTCGCCGGTAACATTCATGCTCTCGAGAGCGCCGATGATCACCGCTTCCAGTGCTGAAACAAAGGCGCGTACATCCTGGCGGCGCCGCTTTAGGTCGATCATCACATAGACCACACGCTGACCCGGGCCGTGATAGGTGTATTCACCGCCACGGCCGCTGGCGAAAACCTCGAACCTGTCTGGTGCAACCAGATCTTCCGATCGGGCGCTGGTGCCGGCTGTGTAGAGCGGCGGATGTTCGACCAGCCAGATAAGTTCGCTTGCATTGCCAGCGGCGATGAGCTCCGCCTCATGTTCCATCAGCTCGACGGCCTCGGGATAGAGGGCCAGACCATCGGAAACACGCCAGCGCACCGGCGGGTTTCCCTCGCCGGCGAAAAATCGTGTTTCCAAAGCGTCGCGCTGGCTCATTCCGGTGATCTGAATCTCGTGGTATTGCGATTATGCGGACCAAAGACCCGTTTCAGGGCCAGTGGTCGGGGTGTATCCCATCCCGCGCCAAAGCGGAATCCTTTTCTGCTTTGGGCAAACGCCAGCATATCACCCCGATGCTTCAGTCAGGTAATGCCGTCCGGCCTTTCCGGGTCAGGAGAGGCTGGTCAAGCGCGTGGTACTTCGCTGTTTGAGGCGCATTCCGTTTGTTACGAGGGCGCGGTCTTCCTGTTTGGGGCTGAAAGCCACAGGAAAACCAAGCAAAAACGGGGTCCTGCAGAGGTTTGAGCCAACCGGTTCGTCGTGGTGGATTATTTGTCACAAATGCGCTTGTGCCGGGCAGGTCCATTTGCTACATGCAGCGCGCCGGACAGGTTTCGGCTCTACCACGTGCGGTCGTGGCGGAATTGGTAGACGCGCAGCGTTGAGGTCGCTGTGGGGCAACCCGTGGAAGTTCGAGTCTTCTCGACCGCACCATCAACTGGCTGATCAACCTCCAGTTTGTTTTGCTTACACGATGGCGTTTAGTTTTCCTGCGCACCAACGCTGGTGCAACAGACCTATCCCGAAAAATGCATGCGACTTGCGCCTTGCTGTTCACCCGGGGCAGGTCTGATCAGCCTTTGGAGCGAACCTGCTTCTTGTTGTGAAAAATAAATCCGATGAAGTTCAGCAGCAGCTGAGCGGCCAGGATCTGGGTGCTTTCTGAGGGGTCATAGGCAGGAGCGACCTCGACCAGGTCAATGCCCACCACATCGCCGCGCTTGCTAAGACCCTGAAGAATTTCCAGCACGTCGTAATATTGAAATCCGCCATGGCTGGGCGTGCCTGTCCCCGGCGCTATCGACGGGCAAAACGCGTCGATGTCGATGGTTACATAGTATCGGGCGTTTTCCGGAATGCGGTTGAGAACGGCTTCAGTCCCCAATTTGCGGACTTGGCGCACGGATAGAATGTCAGAACCGCGGGCGCGTGCGTCGTCGTAGCCCTCTTTGGCGGTCGAGGAAACATTGCGGATGCCGAGCTGGCTCATGCCCGCAACATAGTCCTTTTCGATTGCTCGGCGCATCGGGTTGCCGTGGCCAGCCGTGACACCGTGGCGCTCATCGACAAAATCCAGATGCGCATCTATCTGGACCACATGGAGCGGACCATTTTTGGCGCAATCCTCGGCAAAGGCGTTGATACAGGGAATGTTGATGGAATGATCACCGCCAATGGTGACTGGCAGTGCACCCGCATCGAGAATTTTCTTTACACCATATTCGATGTTGGCGTGACTTTCGTGGGTCAAGGTATGGATGATGTCCGCATCGCCAATATCGACAATACGGACATCGCTGCCCAGATAGGTGGCATCATCCTCGTGGTCATAAGCACCGGCGTGGCCAAAACTGAACAATGTTGATGCCTCCCGGACCGCGCGCGGTCCAAACCTTGCACCGGACCTGAATTGGCATCCGAAATCGAAGGGCGCGCCGAGGATCGCCACGTCGGCGTCAATCTTGTCCCAGTCCGACACATACTCTCTTTTTCCAAAAGTCGAGATTCCCACGAAGGGAAGGTTCAAGCGTCCAGACTCATAACCGTGGCTCGTCATGTCGTCGTCTCCTGGAAATCATGTTTGTCTTTGTTGGCCGGCCGCGCTGGCTCGCGGCAAAGCCGAAAAACGTTTGGGTTTCACTGCGCGCTGTGAAGGAATGCCGGCCGCTGATATTGCGCGCAATTTCAAGGGCGGCACTTTTGGTGCGATAGAGTGTTGAAAGTTTGAATATCAAATGCAAATGGCGGAAGTTGCGACCGGACATCTGGGGGCGCAAACAGAAAGCTGGAAAAACCGGGCAGCTTTCCATGCCCAAGAACGGATCAAGCCGCTTGCCGGGTGCGCGTTGGAATGAAGCTTCCAACCTGCTTTCTCAATGCCAGCAGCGAAGCGTCCAGCTCGGCTGCATCTTCAAGCAGGTCGTGGTTGCCGGGATTGTTCGAAATCTCGCCAAACAAGCGGGCAGAAAGTTGGCACAAGTTGTTGAGACAAGCATAGAGCAGCTGCTTGCGGCGAATGGGAATTCCCGGTGTCGCAGCGATGCGAATGATATCGCGCTTCTTGTCTGAGTGAATTTGTTTCAGCTTTTCCAGTCGCAGATCGAGTGTCATGGACGTTTCCCGATTAGAGTTGGACTCAAATCACGCTTCTAAACTACCAGACCGACTTGAACTGTTTGAACAATTTCATTGATTCGCCGTTGCCTGTCCATAAGTATGAACTTTTGGAGGTTGTGCCAAGCTTACTGTTTGCGCCGGTGCAGGGATGGGTGAGTGAAGGGTGTCACTGCACCTGGGAAATCTCGTCAGTCTTTTGCGCCTCGGACAAGAAGCCGGATGATTGCTTCGACTTCGCTTGCGATTTTGTCCTGGGGCAGGCCGATGATCTTCTCGCGCAGGCCGATGGAGACAATTCCGTGCACCGCGGCAAACAGGGTGCGGACACGAATGCTCAGATCCTCCATTGCCATATCGGGTTGGAGCGCAAGCAACGACTTGCCGATATGAGCGAACAGCACTTTTTGTTCCTCATTGTACCAGGAGGGGATCTCGCGTCCATTCTGCATTCGGTGGTCGAAAATCGCCGACCACAAATTCATATGGCTTCGCGCGAAATCGAGATAGTTCAGGCCGAGGCCCACCAATCGCTCTGCCGGTTCGGCATCCGAAGTGGCCGCCTCTTCGAGGCTTGCACCAAGACTGCGCAGGGTTGCCGCGTTCACCTGCAGCACCAGATCATCCATGTCTTCATAGGCTGAATACAGTCCACCGAGCGCGCAGCCTGCATCGGTTGTCAAATCACGCGCCCGCAAGTTTCCAAGCCCTTGCTGCTCGATCCGAGCGCGCGCCGCTTCAAACAGCCGGTCCTTGAGCGCCTGTCGTTGAGCTTCGCGTTTTCCTGCCATCTTCCGGCCCCTTGAAAAAATGAACACTGTTCAAAAAATATCTTGAACAACGTTCAAAATATGCTATCTAGCAAGCATGAACAGTGTTCATATAAGGAGATCAACCAATGTTCAAGAGATTATCCGCGCTGGTGCGGGGCACCGTCTGGAATGCAGCAGAGGACGTGACTGACCGGAATGCAATTGTCGTGCTTGATCAGCAGATCCGTGATTGCGTGCAAGCCTTGACCCAGGCGCGCAAGGCGGTTGCGCTGGCCGAGGCGGAATTCAGGCAGGAGGCGAAGCAACACAGCCGCATCGCGGCCCGAATTGAAGACCTTGAGAACCGGACCATGACGGCCATGCAGGCCGGGAAGAACGAACTTGCCCGCGAAGCGGCCGAAATGATTGCCTCACTTGAGGCGGACAGCAAGGCGAGCGAGGAGACCCAGGCCCGTTTCGAACGCGAGATCTTCAGACTTCGCGCCTCGGTCAAGGACGCTTCGACCCGTCTTTCCGCCCTCAAGCGTGGTCAGCAGGTTTCAACTGCCGCGGCCCGTGTCCGCCAACTCAGGGCAGGTGAGGGCATTGGCGGCAAGTCAGCATTGCGCGATGCAGAAGAGACCTTGCAGAGGCTCAAGGTCCGCCAGACCCAGGCTGACCTTGTCGAGGCGAGCCTTGTTTCCATGGACCGTGAAGCCAGCCCCGATGGCATGATCGAAAGGCTGGCCGATGCAGGATGCGGCACGCCGGTCAGGACATCCGCTGATGACGTGCTTGCGCGCCTTGCCGGCCGTCAGCCAGCAGCCTCTCCGTCTTCAACCCAGACATCCACCTCGGCCGACGCTTGAAACGCCGACAAACACCACCCACTCAAATTCAAGGACAAACACAATGACTGAGAATCAACCGATAATCGCTCCAGGCAACTCATGGACCATGTTCACCGGTCTGAGCTTTATTGTTGCCGCCGGCATGATGGCGGGGGGCATCTACTTCCTGGAGGCAAGCTTCGCCGCCAAGGGGTTCTACGCCATGGCCGCAATCATGCTGGTCCACACCTCAGTGACCATCACCAAGACCTTGCGTGATGTCGAGGAATCGCGCCGTCTCTCCAACCGGATTGACGACGCGCGTACCGAGCGCTTGCTGATGGAAACCGGGCAAAGCGATATGCTCTGAAGGATCAGACTGCAGCCTGCCTGTGCCGCCTAGACAAGGTTGGCGCGGGTCAATTCCAGCCCGGCTTCACAGTCGGGCTGGAGCCGGTTGGAGAGCAGATGGGCGGACTTGATGCTCCGATGTGTCCTCGCGGTTCACACCCTTGCACGCCGGTGAGAGCGCATTGCCGAGCGCACTGAGTCAGCATAAAGAAAAAGCGGCCCCTAATGGTATCTGACGCCTCGATCCGGTACACCGGGCCAGCGCATCACCCCAAGCCCGCGAGCCATGGCCATGACCGAATCAGCCGACCGCGAAAATGAAACTGCCAAGCCTGCTCAGCAGCAGGAGACCAGCGATCAGAACGAGATTTATGGCGAGGATGGCTCCATCCGCCAGGACTATCTGGCCGCCATTGGCGCAGCGATCGCCGATCGCGATGTGCTGTTTTTGCGCGACCAGGTCATTCCGCTGCACGAATCGGAACTTGGTGATCTCCTGGAGGCAATCAGCGGTTCTCAGCGCCAGGCGCTGGTTGCATTGCTCGGCGATGATTTCGATTTCTCCGCCCTCACCGAGGTCGATGAAGCGATCCGCCTGGAGATCGTCGGTGCGCTGCCCAATGCCAAGATTGCTGAAGCACTGGGCGATCTCGATTCCGATGATGCCGTTTACATCCTCGAGGATCTTGACGAGGCCGATCAGCGCGAGATTCTTGCTGCCCTGCCGTTCACGGAACGGGTCAGGCTGCGCCGTTCGCTGGATTATCCCGAAGACACCGCAGGACGGCGTATGCAAACGGAGTTCGTCGCCGTGCCGCCGTTTTGGACGGTCGGCCAGACCATCGACTACATGCGCGAAGAAGAGGATCTCCCGGATCATTTCAGCCAGATATTTGTGATCGACCCGACCTTCAAACTGGTTGGCGGCGTCGATCTGGACCGGATCCTGCGCACCAAGCGGCAGGCCCGCATCGAAGATGTGATGGAGGAGACGCGCTATCGCATCGACGCGGAAATGGATCAGGAAGAGGCGGCGCAACTGTTTGAACAGTATGACCTTCTCTCCGCTGCCGTGGTGGATGAGAACGAGCGCCTGGTGGGCGTGCTGACCATCGATGACGTGGTCGACGTGATCCATGCTGAGGCCGACGAGGACATCAAGCGCCTTGGCGGTGTGGGCGACGAAGAGCTTTCCGACAACATCATCTCCACTGTGCGCTCGCGCTTCAGCTGGCTGCTGATCAATCTCGCCACGGCCATTCTGGCGTCATGGGTGATCAGCCTGTTTGACGCCACGATCGAACAGATGGTGGCGCTGGCGGTTTTGATGCCGATCGTAGCCTCAATGGGCGGCAATGCCGGCACCCAGACCATGACCGTGACGGTGCGCGCGCTCGCGACCCGAGACATCGATATCTACAATGCCGGGCGGGTCATCCGCCGTGAGGCTGCCGTTGGTCTGATCAATGGTGTCCTGTTCGCCGCCATCATTGGTGTTGTCGCCGGCCTCTGGTTTGCCAACAGTTCGCTGGGCGGTATCATAGCTGCGGCCATGGTCGTCAACATGCTGGCCGCAGCGCTGGCCGGCATCCTGTTGCCGCTGTTGCTCGACAAGATCGGTGCGGACCCGGCCATTGCGTCCGCGGTGTTTGTGACCACCGTGACGGATGTTGTTGGCTTCTTCGCATTTCTCGGTCTGGCCGGCTGGTGGCTGGCGCTGGCTTGAATTGCCGGTGGGGCGATGTGGTCAAGATGCTGTTTTTGACTTATACGTAAAAGTAAGACCAAATCCCTCGGGGAGTGATCGCTTCCCTGTGTCAGGAATGTATCGCATTGGACAAATATTACACGATCACGGAATTGACGCGGGAGTTCGGTATCTCGACACGGACGTTGCGCTTTTACGAGGATGAAGGCCTGATCCACCCTGAGCGCCGCGGCCGTACGCGCCTGTTCAGGAGTGCGGATCGGCGCCTTATCCAGGAAATCCTGCGCGGCCGGCGGATCGGGTTCACCATCGCCGAAATCCGTGAAATCATCCAGGTCTACCGGGACCCTCCGGGCGAGGCGGGCCAACTGCGGCTGCTGATGCGCAAGATCGAGGAAAAACGCGAAGACCTGCGCCAAAAGCGCAAGGATATCGATGATACGCTTGTAGAGCTCGACAATATCGAGGAGTCCTGCCTGACGCGCCTGGCTGAGATTGGCGTCAACACCTAGGGACAGGACATATGGGAGTTATCCGCGCAGTCCCGCTGGATCAGAACCAGCGGCGGACCCGTCTGCAATAGGCTTCATAATCATAGCCAAACAGCGCGATTAGGTGGCTTTCCTCACGCTTAATTGCGAGTGCTTGGGTCAAGGCACCATTCACCGGAGCCAGCAGCAGCAACCACCCATTGGCGAAGAACAGCGACAACCCAATCATAAGCATGACGTTGGCAACATAGATCGGGTTTCGCGAGTAGCGGAATGGCCCTTGGGTGACCAGATAGGACGAGCCGCGATGCGGCATGATCGTGGTGCTGCCGTCATTGAGTGTCTTCATGGCCCACAGATCAATTGACAGGGCTGCCATGATTACCAGGCCAGCCGCCACGCGCATGCCTGAAAATCCGAAGCCAAGGGGGAAAACCATGTTGAGGATAAAGCCGAGCGTGACCAGGCCTACAATAAGGATTGGTGGCCAGGGAATCACATTGGGCCGGTTGCGGCGTTCGTTCATAGTCTCCATGTCCAAACCGGGCAGTCGCCCACAAAATATGTCAAAGTCGCAAGACAGCTCACTGTTGCGCCGTCGCCGTGCATTGGTTGGCAATGGCAGGAATCCTGCTGTCCGTTTCAGACGTTACACTGCCGGCAACAACCGCTTCAAACAGGCCCTTCGACAACAATTCATCGGTGACGCAGGAGCAAAACCGCTGGCAAAAGCCGCTTTCAGTCTGAACCGCGCAGCCCGAGCGGCACTCGTTGATGAAACCGCGAACCGGATCTGCCGGTGCCGGCGGCGCCACCTGGGCAAAGGTCCAGATCAGAGCCAACAACACCGGTTGGTGCAGCAAATAGAAGGCAAGACTGTGACGGCCGCAAAACTGCGTCAGCCGGCTGAAAACACTGCCGCCGGTTTCAATACTGGCAAGTCTGGCTGCAAGACCGTGCTTGATCGCAAGCTTGGACAGTCCGAGCCCGACCAGGAATGGACCGAGCCACGGCATCAGCGGCACGAAATCATTCGAGCGAGGCGGAATGCTGTGCAACCCCACCCAGTAGAGCCAAAGCGTGTTGAACATGTCGTCCCGGTAAAACTGCGGCAACGCCAGACACATTGCGCCTGCGGCGATCGCAATCACACCCGGCAGGGGCAGAAAAGCCAGTCCGATCACACTTGAAAGTGCAATGGCATGCAGAATGCCGAAAAAGATAAAACTCTCCGGCGTTGCATAGAAGGTGACCAGGGTGATCAGACCGGCCGCACCGGCAATCATGGCCAGCCGTTTCAAGAAGGCTTGTGGCCTGAGCCCGGCACTATCGGCGAGCGCAAGGCTGATTCCAGCCAGACACAGAAAAGACCCGGCGATCAGCCGCGCATAAAGCTTCAGCCACCCGTGTCCGGTCGTGCCGGGGTCAAGATAGCCGAACAGCTCGAGATCCCAGGAGAAATGGTAGGTTGCCATGGCAAACAGGGCCAGGCCGCGGGCGAGGTCAAGTGCCAAGATCCGTCCTACCGGTCGCCCGGGTGCCTGATTTGGCACTTGCCCGGGTGCCGGGCCGGCTACCTGGCCCTTGTCGGCAATTTTACTCAAGCTATGGTCTCCAAAAAGGACTCGGCACCGTCCACGTCTCGCACAAGACCGGGATAAACAGAAGGGCGCGATTATGCATCGGGTGAAAGCAGTGGAAGCCAGAACTTCCAATCCCGGCCTATGGCGGTTCTACCGCTGGGTACGTGCCGAGGGTCTTTCAAGCCAGGCCCGCTCAGGCCTTGGGGAAACTAAGACTGTGCGCCTGATTGCGACTTGTCCTTGCCGGCAGCCACATAGAGCCCTGACAACACGAGGCCCAGCGCGACCATGCCATTGAGTGTGATGGGTTCGCCCAGCAGCAGGATGCCCAGAGCCATGCCGAAAACCGGGATCATGTTGACGGTCAGTGAAAACCGCGAATAGCCGATGGTATTGATCAGATTGAATCGCAGGATGTAAGCGATCCCGGTCGGGAACAGACCCAGATAGATCAATGCAGTGACGGCCGGAACGGACAAGCCTGTCTTGGGTGTTCCTTCGATAAAAAATGCCAGCGGAAACAGCGCTGCGGCTCCGATCGCCAGGGCGAGACAGGCAAGCCGCACTGGCGGCATTGTGATTCTCCGGATCATCAGACCGGCCATCACGTAGCTGCACGATGCCGCCAGCATGACCAGCTTGGCTTGAAAGGAGCCGTCGGCCAGACCCGCGAAGGCGCTCGGCCCGACAAGCACCACAATACCGGCAAAGCCCAGCAGGACCGAAATCAGTTTGCGTTTGGTGAAGCGGTCATCATCGGTCAGGAAGTGGCTTCCGACCAGCGCCAGGAAGGGTCCGGTTCCCATCAGAAGCGCCATCACACTGGCGTCAAGGGTCAAGCCCGACCAGGAGACAAGAACGAACGGCAAAACCACATTGAGCATCGCCATGCCGACAATCAGCAGCCATTGCGCACGGGTTTGCGGCCAGGTCATCCCGCGCCAGAGCGCGTAGGGAAGAAGCACCAGAAATCCCAGCCCGACCCGAATCGCTGCGAGCCAGACCGGTCCCGTTTCCGGCACGGCGATGCGAATCGCGACAAAACCGGAAGCCCAGATCATAGCTGCCAGAACCATCATGGTCAGATCGAGCCGGTTGGGGTTTCTAATTGAAGGGGAGAGCATGGTCGCGCAGCGCTTGATGGTTCATCGGTTTGCCGGTTTGCAGGCGTCGGGGAGGGCGAGACGGTATACGCCGCGAAAACTGTCCGGATCAGCGACGCGTTTTCCCTTGCGCAGGATCTGGATCTGCCCAGCCGTGGCCATTTCCACGGCCACCTGCCGTATCGGCTTCATCAGCAGCCGCCAGTTCTTTTCATCCGGACCTGCGAGCGAGCGTGCAGCTTCGGAAGGGCAAATGCTCTTGCCCGGCTGGCGCTGGGACAAAAGAGTGATGATGGCGGACCGAAGCCGCTCGGCATTTGGTGCCTGGCCGGGCGTTTGGAAAGATGTCACTTGGTGGAGGTGTCCTTGAGAATGGCGGAACGGGCGTTGGACAGGAACTGCCGCCGCAGCAACACCAACACAACAAGTGTCGTCGAGCCGATCAGCACATAGGGCCCTGCAAACCAACCCAGATAGCCGATCGACATGAAGATGGCGCGCAAGCCCGCATTGAAATGCCGTCCAGCCAGGATGTTGATCTCTGCGGCCCGGTCGGCGCTGGCGTCAAGCTCAGCCATGTTGCCGGCAACGTCGCCTTTCATAGGTATCGCGCCAAACAGGATCGAAGAATAGTTGAACAGCCGGTAGGACCAGCCAAACTTGAAAAACGCATAGGCGAAGATCCCGATCAGGCCGAACACCTTGGCCTCGAATGCGACGCGGTCTGCCACAAGCGGAATTGGCAGGTCACCGGCGACGTCGAGCACCTGTTCGGTCGATCCAAGAAGCGCAAAGCAGCCACCGATCGCAAGGATTGTGGTGGAGGCAAAGAAAGCGGTGCCGTTCTGCAGGCCAGCGAGGATCGCCGTGTCGATCATCCGGAGATCGCGCCGGGCGGCTGTGCGCATCCAAAGCCGCCGGTTCTCGTTCATGGCGCGCGTCAGGCTGATCCGCCGGATCGGAATCCGGCCGTCTGTGAGCGCCGCAAACCCGACCCATCCCAGAGCGAACCATGCGATTGCTATGTAATCGAAATCACTCATGCAGCGGTTTTGACATGTGCGCGGCAGCTTGGCAAAGGCTCAATTGCAATGGGTTTCGGCAACCGGATATTTACCAATGTGGTCGAACTGTGGACAACGAGCAAAGGTCGAATAAGCACAAACGTCGTCAAGCCCTTGATTTATCGTCAAGCCATGCGTGGAGCGTATGGCTGTTATGAAAACATTGCCACAGGTTTGCCTTTTTTGCAGTTGCGAAGGAATTATCAAATCGTTAAACACCCTCTCACAAGCCGAGCGGACCTGACGGGTTACGCGGCCTGGAACTTGCAGCACCTCAACCGGAGCTAATATGGAAGAGACCGCACAGAAATCCTGCTGGGGCATTACAGCCCGCGCAGTGATCGGATTTTCAGGACTTCTCGCACTGGCCTACCTTTTCGGCGGCATCTGAGCGAATTTCAAAGACAATTGGCAGCGCTTGACCTTGAATGTGTCGGCGCTGCTTTTTTATGACCGCTCCCAACCCTGCCCACCATCATCGTTTTGTCGCTTCCGCGGCATTTGCTGTCGGCGGATTGACGCTGGCGCCGCTTGCCCTCATGTAGGTTTGAAGTCTCGCACCGTATTGCATCGCCGCCTCTGATCATCCGCAGGGACAGACGCGATGGTGCGGCGCTTCGAAGGGATGAATGTACGGTTTCCTTCAGATGAACTCATTTGAATGCGGCACGTAGCAGAGGACGGCCAGCCGATGTTTCTATCAGTTTTCGATGTGTTCAAGATCGGGGTCGGTCCTTCGAGCTCGCACACGATGGGGCCGATGTCAGCCGCAGTGCGATTCCTTGATGAGGTCGCCAGTCCGGATTGGGTCCGTCCGTCCGGCGCGAATGTTTTCTCCGTCACTGCCAGTCTGCATGGATCGCTGGCCTTTACCGGCGTCGGCCACGGCACGGGCAGGGCGGTGATTCTCGGTCTCACCGGCGAACTCCCCGATCAGGTCGATCCTGACCGCATGGACGCCATCATCGCCGAAGTTGAGAGAACCAGGCGAATCGCGCCGCCTGGTCATCCGGAGTATCAGTTCGATCCACGGACCGATCTGGTTTTCGACAAGAAACATCCGCTTCCAGGCCATGCAAACGGCATGACATTTACCGCCTATGACCGGGACGGCGCGATGCTGCTCAAACGGGTCTACTATTCCATCGGCGGCGGTTTCGTGGTCACCGATACCGAGCTCGAAGCGCTCAAATCTGTCAAAGAGGTCAAGACCGACAAGAGCGTTCCCTATCCCTTCGCCCACGCCAAGGAGATGCTCGAGATGGCTGCGCGCTCCGGCCTGTCGATCGCACAGATGAAGCGGGCCAATGAAGAAGTGCACATGTCGGGCGAAGAGCTAGATGCCGGGTTGGACCGGATATGGGGCGCGATGAGCGGCTGTATCGACCGCGGGCTGGTGGGCGAGGGCATCATGCCGGGGGGGCTCAAGGTGCGTCGCCGCGCCCGCATTCTTCACGAACAGTTGCAGGAGGAATGGCGCCAGAACCGCCGCAATCCTCTGCTTGCCAATGACTGGCTGAGCGTCTACGCCATGGCCGTCAATGAGGAAAATGCGGCCGGCAGCCGCGTCGTCACAGCGCCGACCAACGGCGCAGCTGGCGTGATACCAGCGACCATCCGCTACATGCTGCAATTCCACGATGGCGCCGACACCAAAGCGGTGCACGATTACCTGCTCACCGCAGCGGCCATCGGCGGCATCATCAAGCACAATGCTTCGATCTCCGGTGCCGAAGTCGGCTGCCAGGGCGAGGTCGGTTCCGCTGCGGCGATGTCGGCCGCGGGACTGGCTGCGGTCATGGGTGGAACGCCCGAACAGATAGAAAACGCGGCTGAAATCGCACTCGAACACCATCTGGGAATGACCTGTGATCCGGTGGGTGGGCTGGTTCAGGTGCCCTGTATCGAGCGCAATGCGCTTGGGGCAGTCAAGGCGGTCACCGCCGCATCCCTGGCGATGAAAGGCGATGGACAGC
Organism: Hoeflea phototrophica DFL-43; assembly: GCF_000154705.2. Classification (NCBI taxonomy): domain Bacteria; kingdom Pseudomonadati; phylum Pseudomonadota; class Alphaproteobacteria; order Hyphomicrobiales; family Rhizobiaceae; genus Parahoeflea; species Parahoeflea phototrophica. Next base: position 2,063,228 of record NZ_CM002917.1, read on the forward strand.
ATTTCGTCCCGCTCGACGCCTGTATCGAAACCATGCGCCAGACCGGGCTCGACATGAACGAACGCTACAAGGAAACCTCGACCGGCGGCCTTGCGGTCAATGTCGTGGAGTGTTGATGGCCTGAAACAGACCAAAGCGGGGTGCGCCTGTGGATGGCGGCCGGTTTGCCGCTGCGGCGGGTTGACCGCGACGGGTGCGAGCCCGACATATTGCGCATGGCTCTCCACATGCTCAAACTCTGCGTCGGCGCTGAAAGCGTCGAAGATCACAAACACTGGGTCGAAAGCCGCCTGGCTGCTCAAAAAGCGGCGGGTGTGACGCCAGAGCAGTTTCACACCACCCGAATGGTGCCCAAGCGCGCAGCCGAATTGCTGGATGGCGGCTCGCTCTACTGGGTGATCAAGGGCAATATCCAGGCCCGTCAGCGGTTGATCGATGTCAGACCCTTTGTCGATACCGATGGCATTTCGCGATGTCATCTGGTGCTCGAGCCGGTCCTGCACGAGACGTCCTGGGCGCCGCGGCGGCCGTTTCAGGGCTGGCGTTACCTTGATCCCGACGATGCGCCGCCCGATCTTGGGGCATCACATCAAGGTGGCGATGATTTGCCGGCGGAGCTCAAGCGCGAGCTTGCAGGGCTTGGGCTTCTGTAATGCAATGATGTTTTCGGGGCATGGGCGCGCGATTAGAACGCGACCCTCAGATGCCCGCGGGCCCCGAATTCATGGCCATGTTGGCTCAGCGAACCGGTAACGCCAGCGCGTACGGAAACGGTTCTGCTCAAAGCGCCACTTAGCCCAAGGCTGCCTGTTACGGTGTGAGCGCCACGGTTTTGACCGGTTTGGGTAAAAGTGCCGAACAAATGGCTCGTTGCAGTGATCTGGTGTGCCTTGGTCCTTGCGGCTTCGAAATCGTGATCGTAGCGCAGAACACCAGTCAGCCTGAGCTTGCGCTCTTGTGCAGTATTCGGGAGATCCTGGGTGAACTTTACGCCGAGACCGCCGGTCAAGGCTTCCGCGTTCGCTGCAGCTATGGAGTAATTGAAGTCGCCTCCACCAGTTTCCGTGAGGCTGTTCTGCCATATTCTGGAGTAGGCGGCGGCCACAAACGGCTCAAGTTGCATGCCTTCACCGATCAGGGTCTGATAGCCCAGATGCGCTGAGGCAAGCATGTTGTCTGAAGTGTAGCTGGAACTTGCCACGCCGCCGGAGAACAGTCCGACATCGCGGTTGATACGGGTCGACTTGTGCCATCCATGTGCATACCCGACCACGGTGGCGAAGGTGAAACGCTCAATTTGGGCAGTCGCATAGGCGCCGGCGATGGCGCTTTGGCCGGAAAAGTCCTGGGTTACCTTGTCGTGTTCATGCATCGATGTGTAGCCATACCCGCCAAAGACACCGGCACTGAATCGCTCCCGCTCGATGAGGTCGGTGCCGACCAGCAGGTTGGACAGGGAGTAACCGAAGCTGCCCAGGCTATCTCTGCCCTGCACATGTCCGCGCGAGTAGGACGCGTCCATCCACAGAGCATGACCTTTGCCGTTGTCATGGTCATGGTCCTGGGACGTCATGCGGGCCATGACCGACGAGGCAACATGTTCGAGTTGTTCGAGACCAACGGTCAGATTGGATGAATAGGGCTCCGCATGCACCTGGTCGAGTTGGCTGACCTGGGCATTCGTCAGGCCAAGCCAAGCAGTGCTGACGGTTTGACCGTTGCTCAGCTGCTGTTGGCCGCCATTGCTGGTTCCTGTTGCACCCGGCGCTGTGCCTCCGCCGGAACTGCCATTGACCACTGTGTTGTTGTGCGTAGCAGCAATCGCGGACACCAGCGTCGACCAGGGCGTGGAGGCGGGCAGTTTGGACGGCACATGGCCAGGAACGGCAGAGTTGTCGGTGAAACCGACTACGATCTGTCCCGTGTTGCTGGGCTGGCCGATCAGCCTGGCTGAAAGATGCGCGTTGAGTGACCCACCTTCCACCAGTGCGATCGAATTGCTGTCGATGCTGGCAGCCGTCAGGACTGTGTAAGTCGAGCCGGTAAAGTCGGCGACTTCACCTGCGCCGGTTGCCGTGTATCCATTGTCTTTTTCCAGCGTGACGGTGAGCTTGTCGGCGCCGGTGACCGTTCCGCTGACGGAAAGCAGGTCTGCGTTTTGTGCGGCGTTGGGGTCTATTTCGGATATGAGCGATGTCGCGCCCTGCAAGCTCAGATTGCCCCCAATGTTCAACGTGCCGATCGAAAGCCCGGGCGAAAAGACTGCGCCGGTTCCTGTTCGGAAGTTCACATTGCTGCCGACGCCGGCCGGCCCTCGAACAGTCCCGTTGCCGGCCAGTGTTCCGTAAAGCCCGACAATTCCTGTTTCTATCGTCGTGCTGTCGAGTTTGAGGGTCGAACCCTTTTCAACACCCAGCAGCCCGGCATTGGTGATGCTGCTCTGTCTGAGCGTGAGCTGTGTCGGTCGGAGAAATGTTTGTCCGTTAAGATTGTAGCTTCCAATGGAGACGTTGTTTGGATTGGAAATGCTGAATGTCTGGTAGGTGCGTGGTTGAGTGCTGACAATGAACACGTCCTGGATCTGGCTTAAACCGGATGCCTTTGTCAGCTCTATCGATCGGTTTTCTCCGATTTCGACATTTACCAGGTTTACTCTCATTGCCCCAAGCGTGCCCGTTGCCGGCATGGGGCGAATTCTCAAGAACGGCGTGCCCGGATTGGGGGCTGACGCAATGCTGGTTCCTGACAGCAGCACAGAGTTCAGATGATTGTAGGGTTGGACGAAAGCCGGATCAAAAGTTCGCCTGGTGTAGACATCGAGCGCGCCACTCGGAGCGATCGTGCCCGGTACGATGATCACATTGGTGCGGGAATCCAGACAGTATGTCTTGGCTGGATCTAGTGCGGTGGGCTGGATCCCCGCGGTTCCCGAGACGATCCTGGTTCCTACTCCCAGGCTCGCGCAACTAGTAGCGGCAGCCGGTGTAGTTTCGAAGGGGATTGCCGGTGCTGCCACCGCCAGCGCCATCATCAAGGAGCGATGCATGCTTCGCGACGTGCAAGATCTGCGAGCCGAAACTGATGTCAAGATTGTATCCTTTTGCATCATTTAAAGATGAGCAAATACTCAGGTAATCGTATAACATTGTTTGAATGTGTCCGGAACCCACTGTTGCCGTCATGACGTTCGCTTTCTGAGGTCTTCGGCCTGTGAGGGTTTCAGCCGGACAGCAGGCGCGAGACATATTTGTAAAATGGGAAAGTCTCCCGCAATCGCCATCGTTTGGGACCAAATCGCCCGTTGTCAATGCACACCCTTGTGTTTGCTGGACAAAGCGCCACATTGTTGAAGATGTTCGCGACCTTGGTTGCAGCAAGCGGAACGAGGGAGGTTTAAGCGGTTCGCAATGGCCAACAGTAACAAGACCGGGTTTGGCAAGTCAGTCTCGACACGGGCGAGTGGTGTTTCTGACAGTGCGGTCAAATCGTCGCGGTCGGAGATTGCTCAATTTCTGTCCGCTGCCAAAGCGATTGCCGCCGGTTCCAAGGGCTCGGGGAGGCTGGCCTTTGCCCTCGACGCCACAATGAGCCGGCAACCCACCTGGGACATTGCCTGCAAGCTGCAGGCCCAGATGTTTGACGCAGTGGGCAATGCCGGTGGCAGCAACAGCGATCTGTCGGTTCAACTGGTCTATTTTCGCGGGCTGGATGAATGCCGCGCCTCGCGCTGGGTTGCCGACACCACCCAGCTTGCCAATCTTATGAGCCGGATCGATTGCCGTGGCGGCCAGACCCAGATTGGCCGCGTACTCCGCCATACCGCTGACGAGGCCAAGTCAAAGCCAGTCAATGCTCTGGTCTATATCGGGGATGCGATGGAGGAGAATATCGACAAGCTCGCCATGACAGCCGGCGAGTTGGCGATGCGCAAGGTGCCTTGCTTCATGTTTCATGAGGGTAAAGACCCGGCGGCGGCCATTGGATTCCGCGAGATCGCACGGGTAACAGGCGGTGCCTATGTCCGGTTTGACCAGAACGCCGCATCCGAATTGGCTGCGCTGTTGCGCGCGGTGGCTGCCTATGCCACTGGCGGACGGCACGCTCTTGAAAAATCCGGTGGGGCTGCGGAGCGCCTGCTGCTTGAGCAATTGCCGCCAACGCGCGGCGGGAGCAAATAATCATATGAGTCCGATTGCCCTCTTTTTTGGCGGTCTGTTGATCCTTTTAGCTATTGCCGGAAGCCTTCTTTCGGTTCGCCCGGCTGTGCTCGCTGCCATTTTGCGTTTCGGTCTCCCGGTCATCCTCGGAAGCATCGGCCTGGTGATGATTCTGGTGGGCCGTGGCGGCCTCGGATTTCCGCTGCTGGCTTTGGCGGTGGGCATGTTCGTGCGCGCGCGACGGGCACAGAACGCAACCCGTCAGCCAGGCGGCCACTCGCATGTCCGCTCCGCGGCGCTGGAAATGGAGTTGGACCTCGATACCGGCGCAATGAACGGTTTGGTGCTGGCGGGATCCTTCGAAGGCCAGGAACTTGATGCGCTGGATGAGGCAGACCTCATGCAGCTGCATTCCGAACTTGCTGCCGACCCCGAAAGCCTGGGTCTACTTGAGGCGTATCTTGACCGCCGAATGCCCGACTGGCGTTCCGGCCCGGACATGGATAATGATGCGGGGCTGGGAGCTGCGCCAAGCTCGGGCTCCATGACACAGAAGGAGGCTTACGAGGTCCTTGGTCTTGCTCCGGGGGCGAGTGAAGCCGAGATCCGCGAGGCGCATCGCCGCCTCATGAAGAGGATGCACCCCGATGCGGGCGGGACGGCTTTTCTTGCTGGCCGCATCAATGCTGCCAAGGATGTTCTCTTGCGTCGGCATGGCTGATTTCCCCGTATACGCGATACAAAAACGTGGGTGTTGCCGAACCTTTCATGTCCGGCCGCAGCGCTAGACAAGCGCAGCGTATATTCAGTTGGCGGTTGCCCAGCAGGCAAACCCCTTTTTCTCAAGAGCCCTGCAGGCCCGCGTGGCGGCGGATTGGCCATCGAAGCCACCGAAACGGGCCCTGTAGAGTTTTTCATTGTCCTTGGCGAAAGCCATCGTGAACGGCTCGGCACCCGACAAGGCGTTTCCTCCCGCACCCTGGGCGCGTGACAGAAGCGCCACCGCCGAATCACGGTCAGGCGTCGCTCCGATCTGGATCATCCAGCCGTCCATCGCTGCCGTTGATGCGGTGGTGACGGGATCGATACCCTGATTGGCGGAGCCAACAGCTGCAGGTGGCACGATGGCCGGAGCAGGGGTCGGTATGGCCACTTTCTGTTCGGCAAGCGATTGCGCCAATGCTTCGCGGCCTACCACCGGAGCAGGGCTGGGAGCCGCATAGGCAAGCGCCATGCGGGCGCTGGCCTTGTGCCGCAAATTGGGAACCGGGCCGACCTTGGGCAATTCCAATGCAGCAACGCTAATGGTACTTGGAGCACCCCTGGCGATCAGGTTTCCGCTGCCACGAGTCGATGCTTTGGAAAGATAGCCTGCGATCAGTTTCTTCATCTGGGCGTTACGGCTTGCGCCGGTCCTTCCACCCATCACCACGGCGACGATCGAACGGTTACGGTCAACCACCGATGAAACGAGATTGAATCCCGAGGCGCGAGTGTAACCGGTCTTGATGCCGTCGACCCCGCGGACTGTGCCGAGAAGGCGATTGTGATTGGAAAGCCGGGTCTTGCCGAACTTGAACGAGCGCGTGGCGAAATATTTGTACTGGCGCGGGAAGTGCTCACGCAGCGCAATGCCCAGCCGCGCCATGTCGCGCGCCGTGGTCACCTGTTTCGAATTGGGAAGCCCATGCGCGTTGCGAAACGTTGTCCGGCTCATGCCCAGTGACCGCGCCTTGGCAGTCATCATGCGAGCGAATTTGGCTTCCGAGCCGCCAAGGTGTTCGGCCACCGCAGTCGAGGCGTCATTTGCCGACTTGGTCACAAGGGCATAGATCGCCTGTTCGACCGTGATCGACTTGCCGGTGCCAACGCCGAGCTTGGTCGGCGGTTCTTTTGCGGCATTTGCGGAGAACACGATGCGGGTGTTGAGCTTGATTTTGCGCTGTTCCAGCGCCTCAAACACCATATAAAGCGTCATCATCTTGGTCAGTGACGCAGGAAACCGCAGTTGGTCCGCATTGTAGGCATAGAGGGTTTTTCCGGTTTTGGCATCCACGACGATTCCGGCATACTTCGAATTGGCAAGGGCGGCGCCGCTGGCCAAGGCCATTGCAAGTCCGGCAAAAGCCATAAGACGAAGCAGGGAGCGCGAAAGGGCGGCAAACTGATCAATCAGTCCGAATTTACGCTGGTACACGGTGACTCACTCACGAACAGGTAAGAGGGTTTCAGGGTTTCTGGCCGTCGCCCTCCTGAACAGCCATTGCCCTTGACCTTAAGGGCGCGTCGTTACCAATCCGTTTATGATGAATGATTCCTTGCCGAAATTTGTCGGATAAAAAATGGTTGTGCGCCTTTGGGCCAGCCTGGGAAATGGCGGCGCGTAAACCCGGATCTTCGAAAACCAGGCCCTCAATCCCGCCACCGGAAAGTGTTTTGAGTTATCCCGGGCGGGATACGATGGAAGATGTAAGAAAAAAAGCAGCCTCCGATGCGTTAAGAGCCAAAGCTCAATCTGTTCTTAGGCTTAGGTGCGATGCACAAAAATCTTGACAAAATTGTGCAGTGCACCTAAATTAGGATCATGTTCTTCCCTAACCACAGGAACCATCGATATGATGAATTTTGACAGCACTTCGAAGATGAGCAAAGAAGCCATGGACAGCATGCTGACTACCATGTCAGCCATGACAAAGGGTTTCCAGCAGATCACTGCCGAAGCAACTGACTACTCCAAGAAGTCCTATGAGGACAGCGCCGCTGCAGTTGAGAAACTGGTGTCGGCCAAAAGCCTCGACAAGGCCGTGGAGATCCAGACGGAATACGCCAAGACTTCCTATGAGACATTTGTTGCTCAGGCTACCAAGATGAGCGAACTCTATGCGGATCTGGCCAAGGAAGCTTACAAGCCTTTCGAAGCTGCCGCAGCCAAGGTTTCCAGCTGATACTCCCATCTGCTGGCCCCTCGGGCCAACATGCAAGAGCAAAACAACCCGTTCGCATTCTCTGCGGACGGGTTTTTTCTTGATTTTGACATTGATCGGAAATCTCTTTGATCAGGTGCAAAAGGGGGCTTAAAATCGCCGCAGGAAAGACTAAGTTAAAGAGAGTGCCCGGCTGGTTGAGTCCGGCCCGCAATATGGGTCAGGAATGAGCCGGTTGGAAATGACAGGAAATGGCCAGAGTGAACGACAGCACGAACCGGACACGATTGCAGGCGGATAAAAAAACCGGAGACGGGGGTTCTGACCGGGGAACCTCGGTCATCACCCGGACCAAGCCGCAGGTCAAGAAGCCGAGCCTTTACCGGGTGCTGCTTCTTAACGACGATTACACCCCGATGGAGTTCGTGATTCATGTGCTCGAGAGATTTTTCCAGAAAGACCGTGACCAGGCCACGCGTATCATGCTGCATGTGCACAATCATGGCGTCGGCGAGTGTGGAGTGTTCACCTACGAGGTGGCTGAAACCAAAGTGACGCAGGTCATGGATTTCGCCCGCACAAATCATCATCCGCTGCAATGCGTGATGGAAAAGAAATGAGGACCTGAACGTGCCCAGCTTTTCTAACAGTCTTGAAAAGGCGATCCATCAGGCGCTGACCTATGCCAATGAGCGGCATCATGAATATGCCACGCTCGAGCATCTGCTTCTGGCGCTGATCGAAGATCCCGACGCTGCGGCGGTTATGGGCGCCTGCAATGTTGATCTTGAACAACTGCGCCGCGCCGTCGGCGACTATGTCGACAAGGAACTTGGCAACCTTATCACAGGCTATGATGAGGATTCCAAGCCCACCTCCGGCTTCCAGCGGGTGATCCAGCGCGCCGTTATCCACGTTCAGTCGTCCGGCCGTGACGAGGTGACCGGCGCCAATGTGCTGGTGGCGATTTTCGCCGAGCGCGAGAGCCATGCCGCCTATTTCCTTCAGGAGCAGGAAATGACCCGCTATGACGCGGTCAATTTCATCTCCCATGGCATCGCCAAGCGCCCGGGATCCGGTGAAAGCCGTCCGGTGCGCGGAATCGAGGAGTCCGAGCCTGAAACCGGCAAAGCCGATCCATCCGGAGAAGAGGGCGGAAAGAAGAAGGCGCAGGATGCGCTGACGGCCTATTGCGTAAACCTGAATGAGAAAGCCGGAACTGGCCGCATCGATCCGCTTATCGGGCGGATGGAGGAGGTCAACCGGACAATCCAGATCCTTTGCCGCCGTTCCAAGAACAACCCGCTTTATGTGGGTGATCCAGGCGTTGGCAAGACCGCGATCGCCGAAGGCCTTGCCAAGCGCATTGTCGAAGGAGATGTGCCTGATGTGCTCTCCGAAGCCGTGATCTATTCGCTCGACATGGGTGCTCTGCTGGCTGGAACCCGATACCGCGGTGATTTTGAGGAACGGCTCAAGCAGGTGGTCAAGGAACTCGAGGATCTGCCCCATGCGGTGCTGTTCATCGACGAGATCCACACGGTGATCGGCGCTGGTGCCACATCCGGCGGGGCGATGGACGCCTCCAACCTGCTCAAGCCTGCATTGTCATCCGGTGCGATCCGTTGCATCGGGTCGACCACCTACAAGGAATACCGGCAGTTCTTCGAGAAGGACCGGGCGCTGGTGCGCCGGTTCCAGAAGATCGATGTGGTTGAGCCGACGATCCCCGATGCGATCGAGATCCTCAAGGGCCTCAAGCCCTACTTCGAGGAATACCACAAGGTGGGCTACACCGATGAAGCGATCAAAGCGGCGGTCGAATTGTCCGCGCGCTATATCACCGACCGTAAACTGCCGGACAAGGCGATCGACGTGATTGATGAATCCGGTGCCGGACAGATGCTGCTGCCTGAAAAGCAACGCAAGAAAATCCTGACGGACATCGAGATCGAGAACACCATCGCAACCATGGCCCGGATTCCGGCCAAGACGGTGTCGAAGGATGATGAGACGGTTCTCGCCAATCTCGACAAGGAGCTGCGCTCGGTGGTCTACGGCCAGGATCTGGCGATTGACTCGCTCACTGCCGCGATCCGGCTGGCGCGCGCCGGGCTCCGCGAGCCCGACAAGCCGATCGGCTCTTACCTGTTCTCCGGCCCCACCGGTGTCGGCAAGACCGAAGTTGCCAGGCAACTGGCCGATTCGCTTGGCGTGGAGCTTTTGCGCTTCGACATGTCCGAATACATGGAACGGCACACTGTTTCCCGCTTGATCGGTGCGCCTCCGGGCTATGTCGGCTTCGACCAGGGCGGGTTGCTGACCGATGGCGTCGATCAGCACCCTTACTGCGTGCTGCTTCTCGATGAGATCGAGAAGGCGCATCCCGACCTGTTCAACATCCTGTTGCAGGTGATGGATCATGGATCTCTCACCGATCACAACGGCAAGAAAATCGACTTCCGCAATGTGATCCTGATCATGACCACCAATGCAGGTGCTGCAGATGCGGCCAAGGCTGCTATCGGGTTTGGGTCATCCAAGCGTGAAGGCGACGACATGGAAGCGATCAACCGGCTGTTTACGCCGGAGTTCCGCAACCGTCTCGATTCCATTATTCCGTTTGGTTCGCTGCCGGTGAAGGTCATTCACATGGTCGTGCAGAAGTTTGTCATGCAGCTTGAAGCACAGCTGGCCGAACGCAATGTCACGTTCGATCTGGGCGATGACGCCATCGCATGGCTCGCGGACAAGGGCTATGACGAGCGGATGGGCGCGCGGCCGCTGGGCCGGGTGATTCAGGAGAACATTAAGAAGGAGCTCGCCAACGAGCTTCTTTTCGGCAAGCTCAAGCATGGCGGCACCGTCAAGGTGTCCGTCGGCGAAAAGGACGGCAACAAGAACGCCTTGCTGCTTGATGCCATCCCGTCTGAACAGCCGGTCAAGCCGAAGAAGGAAAAGGTGCCAGCCAAGAAGCGTGCTCCGGCAAAAGCCAAGGCGCCGGCTTCCAAAGCCGCGCCCAAGCGCACCGGCGGAGGCAAGGAACCATCGCCCGAGCCCGATGCGCCTGCCGCGGCAAAGGCCCAATCCGACGTGGCTGAAAAACCGGCGGCGAGAAAGCCTTCGACCGCAGTGCCCAAGGTGCCGCGCAAGAAATAGTGTGCGTGGCAAGAGTGCGGTCAGCAATCAGACACCCCGGTTATCGCCGGGGTGTCTTGCTATGAACAGCAACCCGCTGCTCCCTTGGCCAAAAACCACTTGCAGCAGCAGTTAAAGCCGTTAACACGGGAGAGATGACCTCTTCCTCCAGCCACAACGGGTTCCATTGGTTTTTCAAGGGCGTGCGCGGCATCGCATCGCTTCCGGCGATCATCCTGATGAGCGCCTTTGTCGGCTTCAGCGGCTTTGCCGTTGAGGCTGGCATTCCCTTTGGTGAAACCGTGTTCATGACCGGCATGGTCTGGGCCTTGCCCGCCAAGGTGCTGCTGGTCGGCTCGATCCTGGCTGGCGCGTCGCTGCCCGCGGCGTTTCTGACGGTGACACTGTCCTCGATCCGGCTGATGCCGATGGTGGCTTCGCTGATCCCTGAAATCCGCCACAGCAAGACGCCCACCTGGCTGCTGCTGTTCCTGTCGCATTTCATCGCGGTTACGGCCTATGTGTTCACCATGGAACGCATCAAGGATGTGCCGCGCGAACACCGTGTGTCGTTTTTCGCCGGCTTTGGCGTCACCGTCACGCTCGCCAACATTGTCCTGGTGGCGATCATCTATTCCACTGTGAGCAACCTTCCCGCAATGCTTGCCGGGGCGCTTTTCTTCCTGACACCGGTCTATTTCCTGACCTCGATCTGGGCGTCGACGCGAGATCGGGCAGGGCGCATCGCAATGGTGGTCGGCCTCGCCTTGATCCCGGTTTTCCATCAGGTCGCGCCCGAGTTCGACATTCTCTACACCGGACTGGTGGGCGGAACCATTGCGTTCCTGATCGACCGTGCCTGGAAATCGGGAGCCGGGTCGACATGATCGGTTATGAGAGTTTCGACACCTGGTGGTGGCCGTATCTGTTCATCGCCATTGCCGGTTGGCTTGCCACCGACATCTGGCGCTGGCTGGGGGTCCTGGTTGGCAACCGCCTGAGCGAGGAGTCTGCCGCGCTCACCTGGGTGCGGGCCGTGGCCACCGCACTCGTGGCCGGTGTCATCGCCAAGCTGATCCTCTATCCAACCGGCGCGCTGCAGGAAACCCCGGTGCTGATCCGGTTGATTGCCGTTGCGGCGGGGTTCACCGCGTTTCTGATCGCGGGAAAACGCATCTGGGTCGGTATCGCTGTGTCGCTGGCTTTACTGATCGGCGGCCAGTTCCTGCTCACCATTTGAGCCGACCGACGAGCCGGTGCGGCTGTATGCCTGCCTTGCTACTTGTCGAAACGCCTTGCCACCCAGGAATACTGATCGGTCACGACATGCACCGGCTTTTCGATCAGCGTCTTGAGGTTTTCAGGTGTGGGAAGAACCTCCCTGATCGTGCCGAGTATTCGCCGGGCAAGCCTCGGCGTTTCGATCACGTCAGCGCCAGCCGCTGCATTCGCGTCCGGGCCCGAGTTCGCTGACGCCTGAGGAATGTCGGCAGGAGGCCGCAGAGCACTGTTCAGCGCCTGGCTTTCGCCCTGATTGGGTTGAGCAGGCGGTCCACCGAGGTCACCAACCGGCTGACCGGACGCATCAGCCAGCTGCGGGCCTGTTTCCGAAGCGGCCTCGGCAAGATCTGTATCTCCCGGCGTCTGGCAGACAGCGACCACAACCGGATAGCTGATGTTGTTGTAGCCCGACAGCGTTGCTTCGGCTTCCGCGTCACAGGCCTCGATCGTCGCCCAACGCTGATCCAGCATCTCCACGAAATGGCATTGCGTGGCGCTGTCGTCGCAGCCGAGTATGGTCATGATGATAAGAGCGGTTTGCATTGCGGTCTCATGAGATCAAAAGATATCACCGCATGCACCTGTATTGTTGCGAAACCAAGGCAGGGTCAGCAGTTCGGTCCGGGCGCTTTCAAGCAAGTGCCGCCCGGATCTTCTCCGCATTGGCTTTGAGCACATCGGCATCTTCCATTGTGCCGGTATGCGGCTTCATGGCGATGCCGTCAAAGCGCGGGATCACGTGCACATGAAGGTGGAACACCACCTGACCGCCCGCACTTTCATTGAATTGCTGGATGGTCACGCCGTCAGCACCGAAGGCTTTCATCACTGTCCGCGCCATCAGCTGCGTTGTGGCTGCGACTGCCGCGAGGCTGTCCGTATCCGCATCGAGAACATTGCGGGCAGGGGTCTTGGGGATCACAAGGCAGTGACCGTCTCCGCGTGGCATGATGTCCATGATTGCCAATGTGTGGTCGTCTTCATAGAGCCGTTCTGCCGGCAGTTCGCCACGCAGGATTTTCGCAAACACATTGCCGTCATCATAGGTTGGCGCGCTCATGGGGCAGTTCTCCGGGCTTGTGCGGTTTTCAGCTTGTTTGTAGCCGGTCGGCCCTGCGCGTCAACCGGTGTTCGCCACACCCTCACGCCTCTTCGCCGCCGTTTTCGATGCCGCCCTTTCGGAACGGGCCGTGGTCGGTGAGCACTTGGCCGATATGCGCCACATCACGGCGTTCGCGCTCGAGGTAATCGGCCACGGCGTTTCTCAGTCCGGGGTGGTCGATATAGTGGGCCGAATGGGTGGTGACCGGCAGGTAGCCGCGCGCCAGCTTGTGTTCGCCCTGCGCGCCCGCTTCCACCCGCGCAAGCCCCCTGGCAATGGCGAAATCGATCGCCTGATGATAGCAGACCTCGAAATGCAGGAACGGATGATCCTCGAGGCAACCCCAGTGGCGTCCATAGAGACAGTCTCCACCGATGAAGTTGATCGCACCGGCGATGTAGCGGCCCTCGCGCCGCGCCAGCACCAACAGCACGTCCTCGGCCATCCGCTCGCCAATCAGCGAGAAGAACTGCCTTGTGAGATAGGGGCGGCCCCATTTGCGCCCGCTGGTGTCCGTGTAGAAGCCGTAGAAAGTGTCCCACAACGCCTCACTGAGATCGCTGCCGGTCAGCCATTCGATCTCGATGCCGTTTTCGAGCGCGCTGCGGCGCTCGCGCTTGAGCTGCTTGCGCTTGCGTGAAGCGAGCGTCTCGAGAAAATCGGTGTAATCGCGGTAGGACTGGTTGGCGAAATGAAATTGCTGGTCAGTCCGGTGCAGATAGCCTTCCGCCTCGAAATCGGCAATTTCGGCCTCGGGCACAAAGGTGGCATGGACCGATGACAGTCCGAGTTGGGTGCACAGCGACCGCCCGCCGGCAGCCAGCGCTCGCCGTCCGGCCTGAGCCCCGAGACCGGGCGTCACCATCAATCGGGGACCGGTCGCCGGCGTGAATGGAGCCGAGCACTGCAGTTTGGGATAATACCGGCCGCCGGCGCGTTGAAATGCGTCGGCCCAGGCATGATCGAACACATACTCGCCCATCGAATGGCTCTTGATATAGGCGGGCATGGCACCTTTGAGTGTGCCATCCGGTCCGCGCAAGACAATATGGCGGGGCAGCCATCCGGTTTCAGCGGTGACCGAGCCGGAGTCTTCCAGAGATGACAAAAAGGCTTGGCTGACAAATGGGTTATAGAAAAGTCCGGACTCAATTTGTGAAGTTCGCGACGCGCCACCCAAGTGGCTCCACTCCTCCGATGTGACAGCATTCATGCCCTCAACGGTCGATAGGGTGTACTCGTTGTCTTCAGTGCTCATGATGATCCGTTTCGAACCAGGGCCGAACCGGCAACGGCCCTTTCATCAAGGTAAGCCGTTGCTCCGGCTTGGCAAGATGGTCAGGGCGCAAATCCTTCGAAGGTCATCTGATCTGCATGGGCCGTTGTCAGCTCGACAGCGCCGGAATCGCGCACTGTCCAAGTTATCACTGGAACCCCTTGTTTGCGTTGGGCTTCGACAAAACTGTTGGGCAGATGGTGCACGCAATAGGAGATGAAATCGAGGCCAAGCTGCATGGCTTCCTCGTGCGTGAAGAATGCTTCGGGCTTGGTGCCATCTGCGGTTAACCCGATCGGTCTCGGCGGGTTGCAGGCCTTGAGATCGCGCAGCAGGTGATGGTCGAAGCTCATCAGCGCCACGGGCCCGTCATAGTCTTCAAGGGATTCGACGACAGCATCGGCAAATCCGTCATCATCGCCTGGACGGCCCTTGAGTTCGAGAACCAGCGGCACCTGTCCCGCAACTTGCTTGAGTGTGTCCGTCAGGCTCGGAACACGGTCAGCGGTGCCGCCGACGGCAAGCTGCCCCAGCTCACGAGAACTGCGCTCCCGCACATCGCCCGGCAACCCGCAAAGCCTTGTAAGATCATCATCGTGAAACACCACTGGAACGCCATCGGTGGCGATCTGCAGATCGCATTCGATTGCATAACCGGCCGCAATGGCGCGTGCAAAGGCGGAAGGCGTGTTTTCCCAGACCGCCTGGTTCATGTCGTGATAGCCGCGATGGGCGATTGGCTGTGCGGTCAGCCATTTGAAGTCCCGGGCCTGCGTGTTCATGACGGTCAGCCTCAGCGGATTTCGATCACGGCGTCGATTTCAACCGCCGCATTGAGCGGCAGGCTGGCCATTCCGACCGCGGCACGCGCATGTTTGCCCGCATCGCCGAGGATCTCGGCCATCAGATTGGACGCGCCGTTGATCACCAGGTGCTGCTCGGTAAAGTTCGGATCGGAGGCGACAAACCCGTTGAGCTTGATGACCCGGACAATGCGTTCCAGATCACCGCCCAGTGCCGCCTTTGCCTGGCTTAGGATGTTGATTGCGCACAGTTCGGCAGCGCGCTGCGCGGTTGGCACGTCCACATCACGGCCCAGAATGCCGGTCACGGCCAGCGCGCCGTTTTCCATCGGCAACTGGCCTGAGATGAAAAGCTGCGATCCGCTGATCGCATAGGGCAGGTAGTTGGCTGCCGGTGCCGCCGCCTCGGGAAGCGTTATGTTGCGGGCGGCAAGGCGGGACTGAATGCTGTCGGTCATCGTTGGGCTTCCTCTGCGCATTGGGGGCATGGCGGCGGCGGCGAGGTCGGTCGGCCGCCTTGGTGTGCCCGGGACTTGGTTTATTGTTTGCGGTTCAGGCTTTTCTGCGAGGCGGGCAAGTTCCGCCTCGCTTTTGCCGCGTCTGGTCATATATCATCGCTATGAGATTCGACAGGAGAAAACCCGATGCGCAAGCTTGCAATTGTTCTGGCCGCCCTGGTTTCAACAGGTTCGTTGATGACTGTGGCCGAAGCTGGAACAGCGATGCTCGCCACCCATCGTGCGGTTTATGATCTGACGCTCAAAAGTGCTTCGGAGCGCTCAGGCATCTCGCAGATGGCGGGCCGCATGGTCTATGAGTTCAACGGGTCCGCCTGTGAGGGCTATACGGTAAGCTTTCGCTTTGTCAGCGAAATTGCCACTGGAGACGACACTCGCGTCACCGATCAGCAGACCACGACCTTCGAAGATGTGCGCGACCGGACCTTCCGCTTCGTAACCCGCTCCTTTGTCAACCAGCAGCTTGACCGGGAAACCCGTGGCGCGGCCACAGCCGGTGACGGTCAACTGGCAATCACCCTTGAACAACCGGAAAAGATGGCGCTGGATATCCCTGATGCCAAGCTTCCCACCGAGCATCTCATCGAGATGATCGAGCGCGCCAAGGCTGGCGAACGGTTTTATGAATCGCGCATCTACGACGGCTCAGACGATGGCGACAGAGCCATGATCACCACATCGATCCTGGGCGCGTCGCAAGCTCCCAGCGCGGGCGACACCGAAGCAAAGGTTGCGGGCGAGCTTGCCGGTGACAATTTCTGGCCCGTGTCGATGTCCTATTTTGAGGAAGACGCCGAGGGGGACGGCTTGCCGGTCTACTCCATTGCCTTCAAGCTCTATGGCAATGGCGTGACCCGCGACCTGACGATGGATTACGGTGATTTCGTTTTGGAAGGCGAGCTCACCCAGCTCGACATGTTCGAACCCGCTCCTTGCCCCGAATAGTATTTTTCCACCACCATACTTCGCCACTTTGATCCATCGTGGGGTATATCGAAACCAATACGGCATTCTCGTTCACGTTTCCGTAATTCAGCTTTGGTTTAAATTGCAGGAGTGGGGCGGGCGCAACTGCCGCAAGCAGAGGCGCAACGCCATGGCCTTACGGGACGGGACGACCCGAACCGATGGCTGTTTGGGTCTTGGGCGGCAAGACGCGCCCGAGAACCGCCGGGACTGAGGATGGGGCGGGTTTCAAAAAGATGATCGAATGGAATGGCAAGGCTGCCGTTTGGGTGTTCATCACCTTCGGATTGTTCATCCTCGCGCTAATTACCGCTTTGATGTTGCCTATTGAATTGCCGATCGGTCCGAGTTTTTGGGACACCTACATCTACATTGATGGCGCCTACAGGATGGAGCAAGGCCAGGAAATCTACAGGGATTTTCAAGCGCCGGTTGGCCCGCTGAGCTATGTCCTGTTCGGTTTGCTGCACACGCTGTTTGCTGATGCGAACGTGGTGCTGCTGGTTCAGTGGTGCATGATCATCGTCACCGCGCCGGTGATGGCGCTGATCTGCTGGTCCGCGCATGAGCGTGGCGCTTTTGCGGCCTTCGCGCTGCTCGTGCCCTTTGTCATTTTCTCGGTACTGCCCTTCAATGTGATGAACTGGAACGTGTTTCCAGGAGTCGATGGCTTTTCCTATTACAATCGTCACGGGGCGGTTCTGCTCTACCTGCTGGTGGCCAGCCTGTTCTTCCTGCGCTCGCGACCAGCGCTGATTGCGGCCCTCTCGGTGCTTCTGCTTGCTCTGGCGTTCACCAAAATCAATGCCTTTGTCGCCGCCGGTGTCATATTGTTCGCAGCGGTCCTGACCCGCAGAATAGGCCTGACAACTTCGCTTGCGGTGGCTGCCGTGTGCCTCGGATTGACTGCTCTTTTGGAGCTGGCGACAGGCGTGGTCTCAGCCTACATCCTGTCCGTCTTCAGACTGCTCGAGAACAACACCGGCGTACTGCTGCAGAACATTATGTTCACCGTGTCGATGCGGTTTGATGTCATCGTCGCTGCGGCGCTCCTGGCCCTCTATCTGATGATTTCACGCATTCGCGGTGCGCAGGATCTGATTGGCCAGTTCGATCGCGGTCATGGTCGAAGGCCGACGCCAAATCGGCTCGACCAGGACTGGGTCTGGCTCGGCGTGCTTATTGTGGCCAACATTCTCTATGAATCTCAGAATTTCGGCAGTGCCGCATTTATCTCGATCTGGCCATTGCTTGTGGTTTTGCTGATTGCCACGCCCCTTCCCAAAATTGCCGCACGGCCTGTAATGGTCGTTCTGATCGCTTTGGTGGCGCTTCCCACAGCCACCAAGGTGATGCATGCGGCTGTTCGGGCTGCCGCCTCAACGATTCGCGATGTGAGCATCCCGACTCCGAACCTTCAGCCGAGCATCAATCTGAGTGCAAAGACATTGACCATGGAAGCCGCTGAAAAGTCACGGCTGGTCATGGCGGAAGGTCGCGGGACCTATGAACTCTACGCCCAAGCAGAGATCCTGCCGCACTATTGGCTCTATTTCGACCATCGTTTTCAGGTCAACGTGCTTGAAACCATGGACCAGGTTATCGCTGCCATTCACGGCCGCGAAGCGGAAACCGGTCACCGGTACGAGGTGATTGATCTGCGTGATTTTGCCAATCCCATCACCGCAGCGATGGGACGCACCCCGGCCAAAGGGGTGGCGATCGGCGGAGATCCCTATCGCGCGGCCGTGCCGCTGACCGAGGAGGAAACCAGGATGCTGGCGCAAAGCGATCTGGTGCTGCTTCCAACTTGCCCTGTTACATCCGCGCGTGAAAAGCTGCTTTCGGACTATGCAGCTGCCTATGACGGTTTCAGACGCATCCGGCTCACGGATTGTTTCGACGCACTGGAAAATCCGAAGTTCTCGGCCAACTGAGTAGTTGTCCGGCAAGGTCTCCGTGCCCACAGCAGCTTTGGCCCCAACAGGTTTTTGATCGCCGGGCAGGGGATTTGGGCTCACTATCGGTCAATATGCATGGACTGCGGTGCGGCGCTATGGCATTGGATGCGCTCCCCGGTGGCACATGTGCCGTAAATCCTTTCCTCAACTGCAGACAAGATGGAGCAATGGCCATGGCCAATGCGCTTGGGCTCGATTTCGGCACGACCAACACGGTTCTGGCGCGGCACACTGAGGCTTCGGACACGGAGTCGGTCAGCTTCAATTCGTCCGCCGGCACCAGCGACACCATGCGCACGGCGCTGTCCTTCATCAAGGATGCTCAACTTGGAGCCCAGGCGCTCAAGGTAGAGGCAGGCCCGGCCGCTGTCCGCGCCTTCATCGACAACCCCGGCGATTGCAGGTTTCTCCAATCAATCAAGACCTTCGCGGCTTCTCCGCTGTTCCAGGGCACCCTGGTGCATGCGCGCCGTTTCCAGTTCGAGGATCTGATGGAGGTGTTCCTCAACCGGCTGCGCTCCTATGCCGGGGATGAGTGGCCGGCAACGGCCAAACGCATCGTCACCGGGCGTCCGGTGCATTTTGCCGGGGCCAGCCCCGATCCTGCCCTTGCCATGCGGCGCTACAACGATGCGCTCACCCGGCTTGGCTTTCCTGAATTGCACTATGTCTATGAGCCTGTTGCGGCGGCTTTCTACTTTGCCCGCAATCTCACACAGGACGCCACCGTGCTGGTCGCCGATTTCGGTGGCGGCACCAGTGACTTCTCGTTGATCCGTTTTGAGCGGCACGGCGGATTGGTCAGTGCCGTTCCGGTCGGCTATTCCGGTGTCGGCATTGCCGGGGACCAGTTCGACGCCTGCATCATCGATCATCTGGTTGCCCCTGAAATCGGCAAGGGCAGTCAGTTCACCAGCTTCGGAAAACGTCTGGATGTGCCGGCGAGCTACTATCGCAATTTTTCGCGCTGGAACCAGCTCTCCATTTTCAAGACGAGCAGGGAATACTCGGAACTGAAGGCGCTGCTGCGTCAGGCGGTTGAGCCCGAAAAGCTCGAGCGGTTCATCGACTTGATCGAACATGACGAGGGTTATGCGCTGTATCAGGCGGTTTCGGCGGTCAAGATGGCATTGTCGGGGCAGGAAGAAGCGGAATTCAGCTTCGCGCCACTGGGCAAAGCCGTGGAGAAGGCGGTTAAACGCAGCGATTTCGAAGCCTGGATCGCTCCAGATGTTGCCCGCATCGCCGGCGCACTTGATGAGGTGATGGACAAGACCGGCACGCTGGCGGTTGCCATCGACAAGGTGTTTCTGACCGGTGGCACGTCCTTCGTGCCTGCAGTGCGCCAGATCTTTGGCGAACGCTTCGACGCCGACCGGATCGAAACCGGCGGAGAACTGATTTCGATTGCCCATGGCCTGGCCATGATTGGCGAACGCGAAGACATAGCCCAATGGACTGTGCCGTTCTCGGCGTAAAGAACATGGGAGTATAGGTCCCTCCATGGTGCCCGGTCTGCAACGAGTTGACGAATGAACGTGCGCACTTGAACCAGGCTGGCGGAAACCTTTGTGAGGGAGGTCAAAGCGGCAGAGACAGAGGTTATGAATTAACCGGTCCTGGGGGCAGAAAAGCAAATCTTGATTTGACCGGCATCATGGCGCGCCATACTTTCTCTGAAAGGATTTGGTCGGCATAACTGCGCCGGGAATGGAAACAACTCATGATGTCACTGCCAAAATTTGCGGTTTGCGTAGGTTTCCTCGCGACGACCCTCTTTTCAGCTTCTTCGGTGCCCGGCCACGCGTCGGATTATGCGGATTGCCGCGCAGCGGCGGCGCCCGGCATAAACTGGGAAGACTGTGACAGAAAGCTGCTGGTGCTCAGGGGCTCCGATCTGAGCGGCGCCAATCTGGTCGAGACAAATCTCACGTCCACCGATTTGCGGGAAAGCAATCTGATTGAGGCCAACCTGGAAAAGGCAACATTGTTTCGCGCGTCACTGGCGGGTTCGAAGGCTACCGGAGCCCGGTTCGACAGGATTGAAGCCTACCGCGCGGATTTCAGCAATCTGGATGCGACTGGCGCCAGTTTCGGCAGTGCCGAGATGCAGCGCGCGAAACTGAACAATTCGATGCTTGCAAACACGGATTTCACCAAGGCGGATCTGGGGCGGGCTCAGTTCGATGGCGCCGACATCTCCGGCAGCCGGTTTTCGCTCGCCAATCTGGCACGCGCCGATTTTCGCGGGACAACTTCAAACGCGGCCTTGGATTTTGACCGTGCCTTCATGTTCCTGGCGCGGCTCGAAGGCGTTGATCTGTCCACCGCGACAGGCATCACCCAGGCGCAGGTGGACATCGCTTGCGGCGATGACGCAACAGTGCTGCCTGCCGGCCTGACAAAACCAGCTGGTTGGCCCTGCAATTTCGAACAGGAATAGGGTCCGGACAGGAGTGGGGCAGCCCCTTTGCAGGACAGTGCCCTGGTAAAGCCGGGTCTCCTCGTGGCCCTCCTTTTCGCATCAAACCTGCTCGTTGTACTTGCGCCCATCTGGAATTGGCTGTAAGGGCACGCTCATTCCACACGTGGGGCATGGGTTGGTCCGGGAGAAATCCGGATTGGTCCGCCGGTGGCGCTTATGCGCTCACGCCCTGCGGAGGTTCAACCGGAAACAGGAGAACAAGGCATGGCATTGCCTGATTTTACTATGCGCCAGCTGCTTGAAGCCGGCGTCCACTTCGGCCACCAGACTCACCGCTGGAACCCGAAGATGAAGCCGTTCATTTTCGGCGCACGCAACAACCTTCACATTCTCGATCTCGGCCAGACCGTTCCAATGCTCAATCAGGCATTGAAGCTGGTTTCCGATACCGTGTCCAAGGGCGGCCGCGTTCTGTTCGTCGGCACCAAGCGCCAGGCTTCGGAAATCGTTGCCGATGCTGCTTCGCGTTCGGCACAGTACTACGTGAACGCCCGTTGGCTCGGCGGCATGCTGACCAACTGGAAGACGATTTCGCATTCGATCCAGCGTCTGCGCAAGCTCGACGAAATCCTTCAGGCCGAAGCTTCGGGCTTCACCAAGAAGGAACGCCTCAACCTCGAGCGTGAGCGCGAAAAGCTTGACCGCGCCCTTGGCGGTATCCGCGACATGGGTGGCACGCCCGACCTGATGTTCGTCATCGACACCAACAAGGAAGGCATTGCCATCCAGGAAGCCAAGCGCCTTGGCATTCCGGTTGTCGCGATCATCGATTCCAACTGCGATCCCGACGTTGTCGATTACCCGATTCCGGGCAATGACGACGCCAGCCGCGCCATTTCGCTCTATTGCGATCTGATCAGCCGCGCATGCATCGACGGCATTGCTCGCCAGCAGGGCGCTTCGGGCGTGGACCTGGGTGCAATGGATGCTCCGGTTGAGCCGGCGCTCGAAGAGACTGCAGTCGAAGCTCCGGCAGCAGAAGCTCCGGCCGTTGAAGAACCCGCTCAGGCCTAAGCCCCGGGTTTCGGACCAAACCGGCCCGGCGAAGCCAGTGTGCTTTGCCGGGCTGTCATGTTTCAATGGCATGTAAGCATGCCGACACGCGATGACCCGCTTCGTTAAGCCATATCGGCCGAAGCGGCCGCACCCAGACGAAAGAGGCTGTTATGAGCATTACCGCTGCAATGGTGAAAGAGCTGCGCGACAAGACCGGCGCCGGCATGATGGACTGCAAGAAGGCGCTGGCTGAAACCAGCGGTGACATGGAGGCCGCCGTCGACTGGCTGCGCGCCAAGGGCATTGCCAAGGCTGACAAGAAGTCTGGCCGCACCGCCGCCGAAGGCCTGATTGCTGTGGCGTCCGAAGGCAATTCGGCTGTTGTCGTTGAAGTCAACTCGGAGACAGACTTCGTTGCCCGCAACGACGCCTTCCAGGATTTGGCGCGTTCGGTTGCGTCCATCGCACTGGGCACAGACGGTACCGTCGAAGCCCTAGGTGCGGCGACCATGCCTTCGACCGGCAAGTCGGTTACCGAATCGATCAAGGATGCGGTCGCCCACATCGGCGAGAACATGAACCTGCGTCGTTCGGCCAAGCTTTCGGTCGACAATGGCGTTGTATCAACCTACGTCCACAATGCGGTGGCCGATGGTCTTGGCAAGCTCGGTGTTCTCGTCGCCGTCAAGTCGACCGGCAACGCCGAGGCAGTCGCAGCGATCGGCCGTCAGGTCGCCATGCACATCGCCGCGACCAACCCGCTGGCGTTGACGTCTGATGATGTCGACGCCACCGTCGCCGACCGGGAACGCAACGTGTTCATCGAGCAGGCGCGCGAATCGGGCAAGCCCGAAGCCATCATCGAGAAGATGGTTGAGGGCCGTATGCGCAAGTTCTTTGAAGAAGTCGCGCTGATGTCCCAGGCCTTCGTGATGAACCCCGATCAGAGCGTTGCCGAAGCGGTTAAGGCTTCTGAGGCCGATGCGGGCGCACCCGTTGAAGTCGTTGGTTTCATCCGCTTCCAGCTCGGCGAAGGCATCGAGAAGGAAGAAAGCGATTTCGCAGCCGAGGTTGCGGCGGCCGTTAAGGGCTGAACAAGCTTCGATTTGTCGAAAAACCGCAAGGGCATCGCGTGACAACGCGGTGCCCTTCGTGTATCCGGGCCTGAGTTAATCATCCAGGCCATTGCATGACTTCCCAACCACTCTACAAACGCGTCCTCCTCAAAGCCTCCGGCGAAGCGCTGATGGGCGGCCAGGGCTTCGGCATCGATGTGGCCGTGGCCGACCGTATTGCGGCCGATATCGCAGAAGTACGTGGGCTCGGCGTCGAGGTCGGAGTCGTGGTCGGCGGCGGCAATATCTTCCGCGGCGTGGCCGTTGCATCAAAGGGTGGCGACCGCGTGACCGGCGACCACATGGGGATGCTGGCCACCGTGATCAACGCGCTGGCTCTTGCCACCTCGCTGCGCAAGCTCGGCGTCGACACGGAGGTGCTTTCAGCAATCTCCATGCCCGAGATCTGCCAGAGCTTTTCGCAGCGCGCGGCGCTCCATCACCTGGAAAAAGGCCGCGTGGTAATCTTTGCCGGTGGCACCGGCAATCCGTTCTTTACCACCGACTCCGCTGCTGCCCTTCGTGCCGCAGAAATGGGCGCGGAAGCCATCCTCAAAGGCACCCAGGTCGACGGGATCTATTCCGCCGATCCGAAAAAGGATCCCAACGCGACACGTTTTGATACGTTGACGCACGATGAGGTGCTGAACAAGGGGCTGGCGGTGATGGATATTGCAGCCGTAGCGCTGGCGCGCGAAAACGCGATCCCCATCGTGGTGTTTTCGATTCATGAAAAGGGCGCATTTGCAAAGATCATGGTCGGCGGTGGCCGAGCCACCATTGTCCGCGATCATTGAAGCAGGGATGCCCGTTTATGAGGCGCATGCCGCTGGGCAAGGTTTGGATATCAGGAGGGACTGTTGATGAGTGACGCTGCTGACTCAAAAGAACTCAAACGTCGTATGGATGGCGCGATCAACGCGTTCAAGAGCGACATCGCATCTTTGCGCACAGGACGTGCTTCGGCCAATGTTCTTGATCCCGTCATGGTGGAAGCCTACGGCTCCAAGGTGCCGCTCAACCAGGTGGCCAACGTGACCGTGCCCGAGCCTCGCATGCTTGGCGTGTCCGTTTGGGACAAACAGATGGTTGGTGCGGTTGATCGCGGTATCCGCGAAGCCAATCTGGGCCTCAATCCGATTGTCGATGGCCAGAATCTCAGAATTCCGCTGCCGGAACTCAACGAGGAACGACGCAAATCCCTGGTCAAGGTGTCCCACACCTATGCCGAGAATGCCCGCGTGGCGATCCGCAATGTCCGCCGCGATGGCATGGACACGCTGAAGAAGGCCGAGAAGGATGGCGATATAAGCCAGGATGACAGCCGCCGCGAATCGGATCAGGTTCAGAAAATGACTGATGAGATGATCTCGGAAATCGACCGCCTGCTGGTCGATAAGGAAAAGGAAATCATGCAGGTCTAGGTTCGACGCGCGTTCCAAGGAGGCTAGAGGCCGAAACGATGCAGCTTGATCGACCCAGCAAGACGCCAAGGCACGTCGCCATCATCATGGATGGCAATGGCCGGTGGGCGGGTGCGCGTGGATTGGCCCGCACCGCCGGGCACCGGGCAGGGGTCGAACGGGTCCGCGAAGCCGTACGTACCGCGCATGAGGCGAACATCGAATACCTGACGCTGTTCGCGTTTTCGTCGGAAAACTGGAACCGCCCGGAGGAAGAGGTCTCGGACCTCATGGGTATCCTGAAGTACTTCATCCGCAAGGATTTGGCCGAGCTCCATCGCGAGAACGTCTGTGTCAAGGTCATCGGTTGCAGGCAGTCGCTCAAGCCTGATATTCGCGGGCTGCTCGATGAGGCCGAGGACCGGACCCGGGGAAACACCGGTGTCACCCTTGTGATCGCTTTCAACTACGGTTCGCGCAATGAACTGGTGCGTGCCACCCGGCTGATCGCCGAGGCGGTGCAGGCAGGACAGCTCGACCCATGCTCGATCAACGAACATAGCCTCTCGGCCTTCGTCGACACTGCAGGCATTCCCGATCCCGATCTCGTGATCCGCACCAGCGGTGAACAACGCTTGTCGAACTTCCTTTTGTGGCAGGCCGCCTATTCAGAGTTCGTCTTTCTGCCTTGCCTCTGGCCGGACTTTGACCGTCAGGCATTCTTAAATGCTTTGGACGAGTACAGCCGCCGTGACCGCCGTTTTGGGGCGATCCCGGCCAGAGCTGAACGTGCGGTTGGTTCCTGATGTCGCCCGAACTGCGGCTGCGTATCATTTCCGGCGTAATACTTGGGATCTTGGTTCTGGCCACGATCTGGGCCGGTGGGCTCTGGTTCCGAGCTTTGGCGACGCTTATCATGGTTTTGATCCATTACGAATTCTCAACAATCGTCGGAGCGCCGCAGAAAACACCGCTTGCCAATGCGATTGGCTGGCTGGCTGTTCTGGCAACTGGCGTATTCATCATGACTTCGCTTCCCGCCATGGCGCTTGCTGCAATAGCGATCGGTGCCGCCGGCGCCGCCTTCTCCGGTCTCAGAAGTGGGGCAGGGATCTGGTCGGCAACCGCCGTTCTTTATGCAGGCTTTTCCGGGCTGGCACTGGCTGAAATTCGCGGCGAGGGGCTGTTCGGGCTGTTTGCCATGCTGTTCGTGATTGCCATCGTTTGGTCGACTGATACGCTTGCCTATTTCTGCGGCCGTGCACTGGGTGGGCCCAAGCTTGCGCCGCGCATATCGCCTGGCAAGACCTGGTCCGGCGCCATTTTTGGCGCGGCGGCTGGTGTTGCGGCCGGAATAGGGGTGGCACTTGCCATCCGCCAAGGTGGAGGCTGGATGTTGCCGCTGGTCGCCCTTGCCCTGTCAGCAGCGTCGCAACTGGGCGATCTTTTCGAATCTTGGGTCAAGCGCCGTTTTGGCGCCAAGGACTCAAGTCATCTGATTCCCGGCCACGGCGGCGTCATGGATCGGGTCGATGGCCTTGTCTTTGCCGCATTCGCGGCCTTTCTGATCGGGAATGTGCTGCCATTGGCCGATCATGCCAGCGCAGCTGACGAGCTTGCGGCAAGGTTGCTTGGTTTATAACTCTTGCCATCGTTGGGCGTAACACCAACTGTTGCGCCAGAGCGAGGTCATGCGGTTCCGATGCCGCATCCCGAAAGGATACGAGAATCATGGAATTACTGACATCATCGGCCGGAAACATACTCAGCGCCCTTCCGCCGTTTCTGCTGGTGCTTACCATTGTCGTTTTCTTTCATGAACTGGGGCACTATCTGGTTGGCCGGTGGTGCGGGATCCGGGCGGAGGTGTTCTCTGTCGGATTCGGGCGCGAGCTGATTGGCTTCACCGACCGTCACGGCACGCGGTGGAAATTGTCATTGGTCCCGCTCGGTGGCTATGTGAAATTTCTCGGTGACGAGAATGCGACGAGCCTGCCGACCGGAGGCGAAGGGCCCGCGCTGAGCGAGGCTGAACGTGCGCAAGCCTTTCCAAATGCGGCGCTTTGGCGCCGGGCGGCGACCGTCGCAGCCGGCCCAATCGCCAATTTCATACTGGCCATTGCCATTTTCGCGGTCATGTTCGGTCTCAATGGCCGCATGATCGCCGATCCGGTGGTTGCCGAAGTCCAGGCCGAAAGTGCAGCTCAGGCCGCCGGCATACTGCCCGGTGATCGCTTTGTTGCGATTGACGATACGCCGGTTGAGACCTTTGACGATGTCCAACGCTATGTTTCGGTTCGTCCGGGCGTCGCCATAACGATCACCATGGACCGCAACGGTTCACCCGTGGACCTGACGCTGACTCCGGTGCGCACCGAGATTGCCGACAATTTCGGCAACAAGATGGAAGTGGGTCGGATCGGCGTGATCACCAACACCGATGCAGGCAATTTCCGGGTGCGCGAATATGGCCCGCTGGAGGCCGTCGGGGAGGGCGTTGCCCAGAGTTGGTACATTGTGACCCGCACGGTCGATTACATCGGCAACATCATCATCGGGCGCGAAAAGCCTGATCAGCTTGGTGGACCGATCCGTGTTGCCAAATACTCCAAGGACATGTCCACACTCGGGATTGCTGCCCTGATCCAGCTTGCGGCGGTGCTCTCGGTGTCCATCGGACTCCTCAACCTCATGCCGATCCCCATGCTTGATGGTGGCCATCTGGTGTTTTACGCATTTGAAGCGGTGCGGGGGCGCCCGCCAGGGGAGGTCGTGCAGGAATGGGCCTACAGGTTCGGCCTGACGGTTGTGCTGGCCTTGATGCTGTTTGCCACATGGAATGACGTCACAATGCTGATTGGGTAAACCGCTTCGTCGGTTGATAAGGACCAGTCCGTCGTGCTAACGGATTGTTAACCTTGAAATTGCTCGGACGTGGCGAAAGCGCAACGTTCGGGTGGGAAGTAAACAGAAATTAACCGCGTCCCTTGCTTGTGTATCAAAAGCGGGTAAAACAGGCGCAAGCATGACTCACGGTGCGTGTCTCCGATTTGGGGCATCCGGGTAAAAAAGGTAAGAAGATCAATGAAGGCCGGTTCAAATCTTTTGAACGCTGTGTCGGCGATTGCGCTGAGTGCGGGGATTGTAGTGGCAGGTGCGGGCGTTGTTTCGTTCGCCACAGTGACCGTGGCGGAAGCCGCAGTCATCAGCAGGGTTGATGTCCGCGGCAATTCCCGCGTTGACGCATCGACTGTCAGGGGCAACCTGACCATCACCCCGGGCGCTCAGTTCAACAACAACGACATTGATGAATCGGTTAAGCGCTTGTTCTCCACAGGTCTATTCTCCGATGTGCGAATCAGTGTTTCCGGGTCTACCCTGATCGTCGAGGTCGAGGAAAACCAGATCATCAATCAGGTGGTGTTCAACGGCAACAAGAAGCTCAAGGATGCAGACCTTAAGCAGGTGGTGCAGAGCCGTCAGCTCGGTGCCTACAATGATCTGAGCCTCCAGGCCGATGTTCAGGCTATCCGCGATGCCTATTCGGCGATCGGACGCAGCGATGCGACCGTGACCACGCGTCTGGTCCCGGTTGCCGGCGGCCGCGTCAACGTGGCCTTCGAGATCAACGAAGGCGATCGGACCAAGATCGCTTCTATCAATTTTGTGGGCAATCAGGCTTTCGGTGACGGCCGTCTTGCCGATGTCATCACCACCAAGCGCTCGGGCATGCTGTCGTTCCTGACCCGCAAGGATGTCTATGATGAAGACAAGCTGCGTGCGGACGAGGAGCTGCTGCGCCGGTTCTACTACAACCGCGGTTACGCCGACTTCCGGGTCATCTCTTCCTTCGCTGAGCTGGATGAGACGAACAACGAATACGTCGTCACCATCACGGTGGAAGAGGGCGAGCGCTATGTCTTTGGTGACGTAAGCATCGAGAGCACCGTTCCGGGTATCGATTCTGACTCGCTCAAGGGCTTGATTGAAACCCGCTCGGGCGCGGTCTACAGCGCCAAGGATGTGGAAGATACCATTCTGGCGATTTCCGATCGTGTTGCCACCCAGGGCTACCCGTTTGCCCAGATCACCCCACGTGGTGACCGCGATTACAACAATCGCACCATCTCCGTGGTTTACTTGGTTGATGAAGGCACGCGCGCCTATGTTGAGCGTATCGAGATCCGCGGCAACACCCGGACTCGCGACTATGTGATCCGCCGCGAATTTGATTTGTCGGAAGGCGATGCTTTCAACCAGGTTCTGGTTCGCCGTGCAAAAGAGCGTCTGGAAGCTCTCAAGTTCTTCACCTCGGTCAATATTTCCACCCAGCCGGGCTCACAGCCTGACCGTGTGGTTCTGATCGTTGATGTTCAGGATGACTCCACCGGTGAATTCGGAGTTGGCGGCGGCTTCTCCAATTCCGATGGCTTCTCAGCCACGGTTGACATCACGGAACGGAATTTCCTCGGTCGCGGCCAGTTCATCCGGGCTTCGGTAGGCGGTGGTGAGGATTCGCGCGACTACAGTCTCTCCTTCACCGAGCCATACTTCCTTGGCTACCGGCTGGCGGCAGGCTTTGACCTCTTCAAGAATACAGATTCGAGCTATGATGGGTTCGACATCGACAATCAGGGGATTAATCTGCGTATCGGAGCGCCGATCACAGAAAACATCTATCTGTCCACGGCGTTCAGATATACCCAGACAGAGTACTCCGACGTCACCTTGACATCGATTACGTCGATGCCCGAACGCAATGCCGTTCAGCGGGCCATCAACAATGGCGGCCATGATGTTGCATCATTGTCCTATACGCTTTCCTACAGCACGCTGGACAATCGCACCCTGCCACGCGAAGGCGTGTCGGCCTACCTGACTCAGGAATATGCTGGTTTCGGAGGAGATTCCGAGTACATAAAGACCACGGCCAAGGCGAATTATTTCCACATGCTGTCTGAATCCGCCGACATGATCGGTCAGGTTTCTGTTGGCGCCGGGCACGTCACAGGCGTTGGCGACGATAACTTGCGGGTTTTTGACCACCTTTTTGTTGGTCAGAAGATAATTCGCGGCTTTGACACACGCGGTATTGGGCCACGGGTTTTCAATGGCACGACAGAAGTTGGTGCTGCCGGAGGCACGACCTACTTCAACGGCACGGTTGAGGTTTCTTCGCCAATGCCGTTGATTTCGCGTGATATGGGACTGCGGTTCAACGTCTTCGCAGATGCAGCCACGCTTTACGGCAACGATATATCTGCAGCGGATTTCGGCACCCAAACCCTCGTCGGATCCGACATGGAATGGCGGGCATCGATTGGCGCCGGCGTTTCCTGGGCATCTCCCTTCGGACCGTTGCGCGTCTATTATGCTGAGCCTGTGGTCAAGGAAAGCTTCGACGATATCAAGAAGTTTGGATTTGGCGCCTCGACGCGCTTCTAACAAGAACCGGGAGGCGGCAACGCCTCCCGGTCGGCATTCCCGGTTCCCTTATGGACACAATCAGCTTTTTTCCGCCGCATGAAGGCATGTCGCTTTCAGATCTTGCTGATCTTTGCGGTGCGGAATTGGATGATCCCTCATTCGCCGAACGGCGGGTGACCGGTGTAGCGCCGCTGTCAGGTGCAGGCGCTGATGAAATTACATTCGCAAATTCACGTAAATCGCTGCCTGATTTGAAAAAATCGCGTGCAGGAGCGGTTTTTGTAAGCGCCAACAACAGTGTGCATGCACCCGAAGGTGTCGCTGTTCTTGTCACTGAAGCGCCTCAGACCGCATTTGCCCTTGCTGCAGCGCAATTGGTTCCGTGCTCGATGCAGCCAATGGTGCTGGGAGGCGAAACCGGTGTTGTAAGCACCGGAGCCCATGTCGATCCTGACGCTCGGCTGGAGCCGGGCGTGACAGTCGCGTTTGGAGCGGTGATCGGCGCCGGATCTGAAATTGGCGCGGGTACCGTCATCGCGGCGGGCGCCGCCGTCGGCCCTGGCTGCCGTATCGGCCGCAACTGCCATATTGGCCATGGTGTATCGATCCAGCATGCCTTGATCGGATCCGGCGTCATCATTCATCCAGGTGCGCGGATCGGTCAGGACGGATTTGGCTACGCGCCTGGTCCCAAGGGATTGCTGAAGATCCCGCAAATTGGCCGCGTGATCATTCAGGATGATGTTGAGATCGGTGCGAACACGACCATCGACAGAGGCGCGCTTGACGATACGGTGATCGGTGAGGGGACCAAGATCGACAATCTGGTTCAAATTGGCCACAATGTGCGCATAGGCCGACATTGCGTGTTGGTTGCGCAGGTTGGCGTGGCGGGCAGCGCGACAATTGGCAATGGGGTCATGATAGGCGGTGCTGCGGGGGTCAACGGTCACGTCACGATTGGTGATGGCGTTCAGCTGGCAGCGATGAGCGGCGCAGCAACGGATATCCCTGCGGGTGCGCGTTGGGGCGGCCAGCCTGCGCGTCCGATGCGTGGGTTTCTGCGCGATGCAGCGGATGCCAATGCCCGTGCATTCGGCAAGGAAAAGCGACAGAAAGGTGACGGGAAGAAATGACGCAAGAGGCGATCACATCACTCGCAAGCGCCGATATCCGGGACATCATGCGGTTGTTGCCGCATCGCTACCCATTTTTGCTGGTTGACCGGATTGTTGAGATTGATTCCGATAACTCAGCCATTGGCCTGAAAAACGTGACCGCCAGCGAACCTCATTTCACCGGCCACTTTCCGGGCAATCCAATCATGCCCGGTGTTCTGATCATCGAAGGTATGGCGCAGACGGCAGGCGCGATTTGCGCAAGGGCCAAAGGCGGAGGCGACAACCTGGTTTATTTCATGACCATTGATAACGCCAAGTTCCGTAAACCCGTCGTGCCTGGTGATCGGCTTGAATACCATGTCACAAAGATCAAGCAGCGTGGCAACATCTGGCGCTTCCATTGCGAGGCAATGGTTGATGGCTCCAAGGTGGCTGAAGCTGACATTGGAGCTATGCTGGCTCCCTCAGAAAGCGAGACGGCATGACGACTACTGCAGCGACAGCCATTCATCCGGCCCGCGTTCATCCTTCTTCTGTGGTCGAGGATGGGGCTGTGCTGGGTCACAATGTCGAGATTGGTCCCTTTTGCCACATCGGATCCAAGGTCAAGCTTGGTGACAATGTTCAGGTGATGAGCCATGTGGTTATCATGGGCAACACCACCATTGGTGAGCGGTCGGTTGTCTTCCCCAATGCTGTGTTGGGGTGCGCGCCGCAAAATGTGCACTACAAAGGTGAAGACACGGAGCTCATAATCGGTGCGGGCTGCACCATCCGTGAAGGCGTGACCATGCATCCGGGCATGCCAGATTTTGGTGGTAAAACCACCGTTGGCGACAATTCCATGTTCCTGGCGTATTCGCATGTCGCCCATGATTGCCATGTCGGCAGCAATGTCATTCTGTCCAACAATGTGATGCTGGCGGGCCATGTCAGCATCGGCGATCGCGTCATCATGGGGGGCGGTGCTGCGGTGCACCAGTTCACCCGTATCGGCCATCACGCCTTTATCGGCGGCCTGGCAGCGGTTAGCAATGATGTCATTCCCTATGGCATGCTCAACGGCAATCCCGGTGTTCTGATGGGTCTTAACATCATCGGCATGCAACGCTCGGGCTTTGACAAGGCCTCAATCCACGCCGTCCGCCGTGCCTACAAGACCATTTTTGACACGACCACGCCAATCCGTGAAAACATTGCTCGCGTTCGTGAGCAGTCCGATCTCAATTCAGCGGTCGCTGATATCGTCAGCTTTATTGACGCCGAGAGCGAACGGGCCCTGTCATCACCGGCCCGTGGCAAACGGGGCTGAAGCCGGTGATTGCCGCTGCCCGCGCACCCGCAATCAAGGGGCGGCTGGGGATCCTGGCGGGCCGTGGTAGCTTTCCGCAGGTCGTTGCTGCCTCCGCGCGGGCGCTGGAGCACAATCCGTTTGTCTTTACCATTGACGGTGAGGCGGATCAGGATTGGTCGGGTTATGACACAGCTTCTCTGAATATCGGCAATCTTTCCGCATTTATGGACATCGCTCGCCGGGAGTCGATTGGCACCGTGGTGCTGGCTGGCGGCATCGCGCGCCGTCCAGGGTTGCGCGACATCAGACCAACCTGGGCAGCTTTGAAGTCTGCCCCGTCTGCGCTCAAAGCGCTGCTGTCGGGAGGGGACGACAAGATCCTGCGTGCCGCGATCCACGTGCTCGAAACCCACGGCATGTGTGTGCTGGCAGCTCAAGAGATTGCGCCGGATCTTCTTGGTGAAGCCGGTCCGCTGGGCGATCACCGGCCCGGCAAATCCGACCAGGCAAACATCGCCGCCGCCACCCAGGCCGCGCTTGCACTTGGCCATCTCGATATCGGGCAGGGTGCGGTGGCCGTGAGTGGCCGTGTGATTGCGCTTGAAGGGTTGGAGGGCACCGACGGCATGCTAAGGCGGGTCGCTGGCTTGCGCGCTAACGGCAGGCTCAGGGCAGGGAGCCGCGGTGTGCTGGTCAAGTTGTGCAAGCCGGGTCAGGAACAGCGCGCGGACCTGCCGGCGATCGGTCCCGATACGGTGCTCAATGCCCATGCTTCCGGGCTTGCAGGCGTCGCCATTGAAGCCGGGCGCTCACTGGTGCTTGAACGTGACCGGGTCATAGCGGAGGCGAACCGTCTGGGTCTGTTCGTAACCGGTCTCGAGCTCGATCAGGACGGCCGCCAATCAGGCGAGCGACGGTCATGAGCGCGCTGCGGCTCGCCGTTGTCGCCGGTGAACCTTCGGGCGACATCCTGGGAGCTGATCTGGTGCGCGCCCTGGCGGCTCAAACCGGCGACCAGCCAAAGCTCGTGGGCGTTGGCGGTGAACGCTTGATTGCTGAAGGGCTCAATTCGCTGTTTGATTACAGCGAACTCTCAATCATCGGCTTCTCAGCGGTCATTGCGCAATTGCCAAGGCTGCTCCGGCGGATCTCCCAGACCGCAGACGCAATCATTGCCGCCAGACCCGATTGCCTTGTGATCATCGACAGTCCGGAATTCAGCCACAGGGTGGCGCGCAAGGTTCACAAGGCGTTGCCGGATCTCAAGATCATCAACTATGTCTGCCCCACGGTTTGGGCGTGGAAGCCGGAGCGGGCAGCAGCCATGCGTACCTATGTCGACCATGTGCTTTCGATCTTTCCATTCGAAGCCGAAATCGTAGAGCGTCTTGGCGGTCCGCCACTGACCTATGTGGGACACCGGTTGATTGATGACCCGGGCCTTGGCGCAGCACGCCATGCGCAACTTGCGCGGCGTATGCGCAAAACCAGCGACCAGCCACCACTCTGCCTGATCCTGCCCGGTTCGCGCCGCAGTGAGGTGGCGCGGCTTGGCGACGTGTTTGGCCTGGCCGCAAAGCACCTTGCTGAAATCAATCCCGATATGCGCTTTGCGTTGCTTGCCGGAGAGCGTGTCGAGCGCCAGATCCGCGACAAGGTTCTGGAGTGGGATGTCGACTGCCCGGTGTATTCAGGGGACGCAGCCAAATGGAGGCTCTTCGGTGAGGCGGATGTGGCGATTGCCGCTTCAGGAACGGTGTTGCTCGAACTTGCGCTGGCCGGCGTCCCGCACATGTCGTCCTACAAGCTCGATCCGATCGCGCGGCTGCTGTTCAACTTGGTCACGACGTGGACCGCGGCCCTTCCCAACATGATCGCGGGGCATGTGGTCATTGCCGAAGCCTACGACAACCAGGTTCGCCCGCAACGCCTTGCACTTATTGCACAGCAATTGGCCCAGGATACGCCTTACCGTGCAGCCATGGTGTCGGATTTCGATCTTATCTGGTCGCGCATGCAAACCGGGGAGCCGCCGTCGGATTTGGCCGCCAGAACCGTCCTTTCGGTCATCGGTCGCGGTTGAGCCGCGCGGCCTTTCGCGCGCTCCCGACACAACCTTGCATCTGTATCTGCCAAATAAAAAAGCGCCCGAAGGCGCTTTTCAGAACTGGTGATGCAAGGTGCTTCCCAAGCGCAATCAGCGCTTGGAAACCGGTATGTAATCGCGTGCAGCTTCACCCGTATAGAGCTGACGCGGGCGGCCGATGCGCTGGCTTGGATCCTCGATCATCTCGCTCCACTGCGCGATCCAGCCGACGGTTCGGGCGAGTGCAAACAGCACCGTGAACATGGTGGTCGGGAAGCCCAGCGCCTTCAGTGTGATGCCCGAGTAGAAGTCGATGTTCGGATAAAGCTTCTTCTCGATGAAGTAGCTGTCGGTCAGAGCAATACGTTCAAGCTCCATGGCCACCTCAAGCAGCGGATCATCCTTGATTCCCAGTTCGCCGAGCACTTCATGCGTTGTCTTCTGCATGATCTTGGCGCGCGGATCGTAATTCTTGTAGACCCGGTGACCAAAGCCCATCAGACGGAATGGATCGTTCTTGTCTTTGGCGCGTGCGACATATTCGGGGATGTTGTCAACATGGCCAATCTCGCCCAGCATGTTGAGCGCTGCCTCATTGGCACCGCCATGTGCCGGGCCCCAGAGACACGCGATACCGGCTGCGATGCAGGCAAATGGGTTCGCACCCGACGAACCGGCCAGCCTCACCGTTGAGGTCGAAGCATTCTGTTCGTGATCGGCATGCAGGATGAAAATCCGATCCATGGCCCGCGAAAGCACCGGATTGATCACATACTCCTCACACGGCACAGCAAAACACATCCGCAGGAAGTTCGACGCGTAGTCGAGATCATTCTTTGGATACACGAAGGGCTGACCGACATGGTACTTGTAGGCCATAGCCGCCAGCGTTGGCATCTTGGCGATCATCCGCATCGAGGCGACCATGCGCTGATGCGGATCCGTGATGTCGGTTGAATCGTGATAAAACGCCGACAATGCACCGACACAGCCGCACATCACCGCCATCGGGTGAGCATCGCGGCGGAAGCCCGTGAAGAACCGGCTCATCTGCTCATGCACCATTGTATGGCGCGTCACCCGGTAATCGAAATCCGATTTCTGGGTGGCGGTCGGCAATTCCCCGTAAAGCAGCAGGTAACAGACCTCAAGAAAGTCGCCATGCTCTGCAAGCTGGTCAATGGGATAGCCGCGGTGCAAAAGCATGCCCTCGTCACCATCGATAAAGGTGATCTTGGATTCGCAGGACGCTGTGGAGGTAAAGCCCGGATCATAGGTGAATGCGCCAGTGTGTTTGTACAGCGCGGCGATGTCGATGACGTCCGGACCGATGGTACCGGTCTTGACTGCGAAATCGACTTCGTTTCCGTCCAGAGTGAGTTTTGCGTTTCTGTCTGCCATGGCATGTCCTTCCACAAATGCGAGCGTCCGGCCCCTGCCGTCGCCTTGGATGACCGTCACCGGTTAGCTATATGATTTACCCGACCCTGCCAAGCTATGCTCAAGGCTAATTGTGCATCGCCACATCGGTATGCAAGGGAGTCCGGGCATTCATGCAGGTTCGGTTAAGATGCTGGAAATGCGCGACAAAAATGCATTCGGCGCTTGAGAATTCAGCGCACGCCGGCTTATTCCGCGCGTAGGCTGATGATTTGCTATTTTAAGTAGCAGTTCGCCGCCTTTCGGGTGTACCCTTGTGCCTTGCGACGAGGCGTGGATGATCCCGGAGACGACCAGACAGGAGCCACAAACGCCAGCGCAGGCGGATCCGGCATCGGAAACACGCCATGCGCCGGTTTCGCTTGAACCCGCATTGCCTCTTCCGCGCGCCAGCCCGCGCCTTACGAGCCGCCAACCGGCCAGCCGGCCGCCGCTGACTAATCTGCTTGGCGCCGCAATCACACGCCAGATCAGGCAAGAGGCCGACAGAGGGCTTGGTGTTCTCTTCCTTCCTGTCGCTATGGGGCTTGGAGCCGGTGTGTTTTTCATGGCGGTGCGGGATCCATCTGTCGCTGCACTTGTCTCCGGTTTTCTGATCAGCGCGTTGCTTGCCTTTGCCGCGCGCACTGCCAATCCAGGGTTGGCGCGCGCTGGAGGCCTGGTCGCTGCGATGTTTCTGGGCGCACTGGCGGCAGCATACGAAACCCGACATGGTCCGGTGCTGCTTGATTCCGATGTGACGACACGGGTAACCGGTGTGGTCGAGGCCCGCGAATTCGACGCGGAGGGCAGGGTGCGGTATCTGCTGCGGCTGAGCGCAACCAGCGACCCGGAAATACGGCGTCCGCCGCCACGGGTTCGCCTGGTGGCCCGTGCGGCTCATGAGCCGGTTCCGGTGGGCGCCATGATCGCAGGCCGTGCGCGGCTTTCATCGCCCTCGGGTCCGGTGTTGCCTGGCGGCTATGATTTCGCGTTTCGCGCCTTCGTGGATGGCATAGGTGCCCATGGGTTCTTCTTTCAAGCGCCGGAAAAGCTCGCTCTACGCCCGCCCGATGGCGGCATGGCTGAAAACTTCAAACTCGGTTTGCGTGGGGTCCGGGAACGGATCGCCTCTCGGGTCCGCTCGGTGTTGCCCGGCGATGCGGGAGGAATTGCAGCAGCACTGACCGTCTCCGACCGCCGCGGTATTTCAAGACCGACAGTCGAAGCGCTGCGCGCCACCGGTCTTGCTCACATTTTGGCAATCTCAGGGCTCCACATGGCCCTTGCTGCGGGGCTTCTTTATGTCGGGCTTCGGCTGATTATGGCAGGGTTTCCTTCTTTGGTTGAAGGCTGGCCGGTCAAGAAGCTCGCCGCAGCCGGTGCGCTGGTGACAGCCAGCGCCTATCTGTTGATTTCCGGGGGCAGCGTTGCCACCCAACGCGCTTGGGTGATGCTCAGCATCATGTTGATTGCGGTTATCCTGGACCGTCCCGCGCTGACCATGCGCAATGTCGCCCTGGCCGCGATCGTGATCATCCTGCTCTCACCATCCGCGGTGGTCGGTCCCGGTTTTCAGATGTCGTTCGCAGCCACAGCCGCGCTGATTGCGGCCTATGCTGCGCTGAGCCGGCGCAAAGCTCAGCGCGATTGGACGCCCGCACCCGCATCGCACATGCTGATCGTGCCCGGCTGGCTCATATGGCTGTTCAAGGCAGCCGTTGGGCTTGCCATTACATCGCTGGTGGCAGGATTGGCGACCGGGCTGTTTTCAGCCCATCATTTTCACCGGTTCGCCGGAAATGGCTTGCTCGCAAATATGCTG
Organism: Hoeflea phototrophica DFL-43; assembly: GCF_000154705.2. Taxonomy (NCBI): domain Bacteria; kingdom Pseudomonadati; phylum Pseudomonadota; class Alphaproteobacteria; order Hyphomicrobiales; family Rhizobiaceae; genus Parahoeflea; species Parahoeflea phototrophica. The sequence goes on from NZ_CM002917.1 coordinate 2,100,525, forward strand.
GCCATGCCGCTGGTCACACTTGTGGTGATGCCTGCGGGGCTTCTGGCGATGCTGCTCATGCCCTTTTGCCTTGATCAACTGCCGCTTCAGGCGATGGGCGCAGGGCTCGGGGGCGTGATTGCGGTGGCCCACTACATAGACGGCATGGGCGGAGATGTTCTGGTCGGGCAGATTCCGTTTCATGCGACGGCTGTGGCCGGAGCAGGGTTCATTGTTCTGGTGTTCCTGCGAAGCCGGTTGCGGCTTGCAGGTTTTGCTTTGTTGGGGCTTGGCGCGTTGCTGGCCTTGCCGCCACTGGCGCCGAACCGGCCGCAGATCCTGATCAGCGAGGACGGCCGGCTGGTCGGGCTTTACGGAGCAACGGGCCTTGCAAGCAATGCAAAACGGCCGTCTGCCTTTGTTTTCGGCCAATGGCAGACCGCGCTTGGCGGACCTAACCATCGGACACCGGCCATGCGGCGGCCGCTTGTGTCGGATAATCAGCTTCCCGGCGAAACACTCACGCCACTACTTCAGGCCGCAGCCCAGGAGCCTTCGAGGTTTCACTGCGCGGAGCGTGGCATGTGTGCTGCCGGGCACGCCGGCGCAACCATCATCGCAATCGACCACCCGGAACTGATCGGTCCGGCCTGCGATCGCGCCGATCTGGTGGTTGTCTCAATCCCGGTCTATATGAGCCGCTGCCGTTCGGGAGCCACACTGGTGACCGCGCGAAGCCTTCGGACGACCGGCGCGCTTGCTATCCGCATGGCACAGAACCGGCTCCCAACGGCCGCACAGGACCGCGGGAGCGGCACCAGGCCCCGCTTCGCCATCGATTCAGCACTTCAAGGTGTGGTCCGCCCCTGGACCATCCAGCGCTACTACGACTGGCGCCGCAGAAGCTACGATCTGCGAGATTGAGGGAGATGAGAGGCCGAGTTGGACGTTCGCCGGCATGAAATGAGGCGCTGCAATGACCCGCTTCGAAAAATTGACGGGCTTTCGAAGCATACTCTATCATATTCAGCGTAAGCTTGGGATTTTGTGGTGACCATTTCAGTCGTGACGCGACATCTCGCATCGGCACCTGCCCCGACGCAAGGGCAGACCTCGGGCTCGCCCGTTTCAATGATAGCGGCGAATCAACCCAACCAGCTTGCCCTGAACCTTGACCCGGTCGGGTCCGAAAATGCGGGTCTCGTAGGCCGGGTTTGCAGCCTCGAGCGCAATCGAAGCGCCCTTGCGGCGGAAGCGTTTGAGCGTCGCTTCCTCGTCATCCACCAGCGCGACCACGATGTCGCCCGGGCTTGCGGTGGAGACATTGCGGATGACCACCGTATCGCCGTCAAAAATCCCCGCATCGATCATGGAATCACCCTTGACCTCCAGCGCGTAGTGTTCGCCCGGTCCCACCATCTCGATGGGAACCTGGACATTGTGGGTGTTGTTCTGGATCGCCGAAATCGGAACGCCGGCTGCGATCCGGCCCATCATCGGCACTTCGGCCACCTGTGGCGCCTCGTCATTGGCTGCTTGACTGCGGCGCACCGGTTCGGGCGCCTTGCCAAGACTGCCCTCGATGACGCTTGGCGAAAAACCGCGCCGTGGCTGCAGGCTGTTCTGGTAACTGTCGGGCAACTTGATCACTTCAAGCGCACGCGCGCGATTCGGAAGCCGCCGGATAAATCCGCGTTCCTCCAGCGCCGTGATCAGCCGGTGAATACCTGACTTCGACGCCAGGTCGAGCGCATCCTTCATTTCGTCGAAAGAGGGCGGAATTCCGCTCTCTTTCATCCTTTCGTTGATGAAAAGAAGCAACTCGTGCTGTTTGCGCGTTAGCATGATCTGGGTATCCCCGGGCAAATGTGAAACAAAACCAGAACCTAGATAGCATGTTCTTTATGTGTTCCGCAAGTGGCACGAGTCTGCCGGTGTCGTTGGAGGCGCTAGAGCTAATTGGGAATTTGGCGCGCGAAACTGCGAAATTAGATTGGGAATGGAAATGATCTAACACATTGAATGTTTAGGTTTTGTGAGCTTTCTCAATCCGAAATTGCGGACCCTTTGAGCTCGCTCAATCCGCGTTGAACATAAAGTCTTTGAAATTACAAGGATTTTGGCCAGCCGCACCTTGGATGATTCTTCAAACAATATTCATTGGCCAACCTTTCTACCTGACACTTGACGACACCCGCTTGAAGATGAGGGAATGGCGTAGAGACTACAACGAGGTTCGCCGTCATAGTGCCATCGGAAACAACCCTCCGATTTCACGGCTAAACTGCTCCGAAGGTGCTCTGGCACCCTGAGCAAATAACCCCGGGAAATTTTCCAGCCGGGTGGTCCAAATTCGGGGCAGGCTCAATATCCCCGGGGAGTTCCCGCCCGGAGCGGTCCAATGAAGGGGAGCATGTCAGAATATAGAACCGTCTTAGTATGCCCGATGCCGCTGGGTGGGGGCATCCACCACATCAGTTCACTATTCACTTTGACTTGCAACAAATCACACTCAGGTCATAATCGGTCTGCGCTTAAAGTTTGACTGCGTTTGCTCGCCAAGTTTGCAAGGCCAATGGCAAATACCGGCTCTTGTTGAGTCCATGCATTCAAATGGTCATGTCTTCAAAGCTGGTGAAGGAGACACCTGTGAAAGCTAGTCCTGATGAAGCGGAAACCCTTCACTTTGAAGAAGTCGGCTACGGCAAAGCGGTACGATCGACGGATGGACCATTGCGTGAGAGCGCCGTATATGGGCTCAATCTGATTACGCCAGGTATTGTCAATCCGCTGCGCTTCATCCCCGCCAATTTTCTAGGCAATGCCAATCTGACCTCCAGCATGATCGATCCGGCCTTTGCCCAGCGCGGCGCATTGATCGTAAAGGCCGTTGATGAAGGGCTGGCAATCATGCGTATGCGCTATCGCGCCGAAGCCGGAGAGGGGGCGGCCGGCCGCCAGTTCCTGCTGTCGCGGACCGTGGTGGTCCCCGGGGTCGAGTATTGGGCCGACATTCCACGTGGACTTTTCTCTTGGGCTGAACGTGAACTGATTGCCCAAGCCTTCGTGTTTGATCAGACCCGGACCGCGTCCGCCCAATCGGTGAAATTGCCGCAGTTCCAATCGCGCGGTATCGATTGGTTCGATCATTTGAGCCGGCGTCGCCAGGTGCAACTCGGTTCTGCTTACCAGGCCATCACCAAAAGAATTGGCTGGACGGTCTCCAGAGTGGTCGCCGAAGAGGAGGGCCAGTCTCCATCTGCGCTGATTGCGGCGGACCTCGATGTCATTGCCTCATTGCCGAGGAAGTTTGCGCTTCGCCAGGGACAGGACGATCAATTTATCTTCAACCTTGGCATTGAGCCCGCGTTGACGCCTGGTGCGGTGAGCTATTTTCCAGGGCATCTTGGCGGTGCGATAGAAGCGCCGGACCTGGGCGCGCTCAGGCATGCAATCAGCAGCGGGAGCGATGAGCCGACTCTAGTTGAATCCGTAGAAAAACGGAGTTCTCTGCTCCATGACAGTCTTGATCGGCGTATCGGAAGCGAACCCATTCCACTTAAGTGGCATCTGTAACAAATTCAGACAATTAGGTTGCATTTTATCTATTTACCTTGGCGCCATTCTGCGTCGTCTCATCGTTGCGTTAGGGGTTTATAAACTATATCCTCGAGTTCACTATAGGGATGAGTATTGGCGTTGGATCTTTGATGTTGGAGTGGGATCTAAGTAACCCGAAAAAGACGCAGCTGCGCGTTGAGAACTGTTCCGTGATCGGCGATCTTGGAGTGGTCTCAACGATTTTGGCCCTGCGGCATACCAGTTTGCCGGGGTCTGAGAGACTGCGAATTTCTGTTGCCGGGTATATAGAAGAAGCGCCCTGGTTGCGTGCGGCGTTGCGCAGCACGGAAACTGGGGAGTCCATGCTTCAGTACGACCTGGGATCTGACAGCTGTATCAATTTGGTTCTCGAATGCTCTCGCGAACCGACCGAAGACGAGATTCTGCTGGCATCGCGTGACAGCTTCATGCTTTCGCTTACGCTTCAGTCGAAACAGGCCGATGGCAAGTCGCAAAATCTCAAGGTCGAGATACTCAGCCCGAAACTGAAGACGCTGAAATGGACCAAGCCGGTAATCCAGGCCAGGCAGGTGGCGATACCCGAGCTCAGCCGGGTTGAGAAGCAAGATCGCGACGACGTCGATCTGTTTTCCATCAACGTCACCCAACCGTTTACCCGGCTGGAGTTTGGTGGCCCGCCCATCGGCGCACTGGTCTCAGGTCAGTTGAGTTGTTTGGTGGATGATGAAGTCAAGAAAGTCTCAGCAAATCTAAGCGTCGGCACGGTGATGGCTCGCGCGAACACCGGGGTGGCGTGCGAGTTGCGTTCGGGTGACGAGGTGTCGATCGGATGCATTGTTTCCATCAATGAGGTCTTCGATGCGGCTGAAGGCGCGGATATTTTGCGCATGCAGTTCGAATGGACCTGTGCCTTCAGCGATGACAGCCAGCAGCCACTGTCTGGCACCTATCATTTCGATCTGCAGTTGCGCCAAGGCGAAATCCTGTCGCTGAAATACCGTGATGCTTCGGCTGTGCCCAATATGGTGAGAAGCCGCACTCCCTTTGCCGAGCGTTTTCCGCTGGAGTTTTCGGTTCCGATTTCGGGCGGCAGCGTACAGTTCGAATTGGGCGACACCATTGAATTCGACGCGGTCTTTCTCGATGACAGCTGGGATGTGGTGGCGCATGCGCACATTCTGCCGGAGGGGGAGAAAGCGTCGCTATCCGATCGGGCGGATTTCAAGCTGGTCCAGGACATCGTGGTCGACCCGGGCAACGGCGGAAAAATTCGAATCCCGTTCCACAACACCACCCTTGACGAGACCGGCGATACCGACCGCTATCAGCTCTTTGTCCGCTTTGAGGCGCGGCGCCTGAAGGTTCGGGCCGGAATGTCTCTCGTCGCAGAGGACGATCTTTTCGAACATAAGTACGGGATGATCGCCGTTGATATCGTACTGCGGCAGCGGGACCCCAAATACCTGATTTGCCTTGACTATGGGGCATCCGCCATTGCGGCGTGGTTCGGACGGGTTGAACGCAATCTGGCACGCGAACTCATTCCGCTTGGATCTTATGCCTACAGCCTGGCAGGTGCGCATTCGGAATATGATCCGAACAAGAAGCGTTGGCAGAATGTCCTCATCCCGTCGACAATCGGCCTCAATCCGTCCCGCCATCTGCGTTCCCGCAAGGCACCCTTGTCCTATGGCAACCTGGCTTGCGTAGGCACGAAGCTACAGGCTGCCGAGAAGCGGATGGCCATGTTCGGAAGAACCTATGATGTGTCCATCCCGGTCGACCGGAACTTCATTTCCGATGATGATACCGCCAATTATCTTCATTTGCAGACCATCATGATACCCGACCTCAAGCGCATGCTGATGAATGCGGATCCGGAGTTCAAATACCGGATCAAGCAACCCGTCATCGAGCGCACGGCGAACGGTTTGCAGACCACCCGCGAGATCAATCTTTCGGCACTTACTGCCGATGCGTTCCATGAATTGGGCTCCTACATCATACCCAACTCGCTGTTTTACGCCCAAGACCAGCTTGATGGCCCTGTGGTCAGTGAAATGGGGGATGAGCGCTTTGATCAATGGCTGGAGAGTGCGGACAGTGATGTACAGGTTGTTGTCACCCATCCAAGCGGCATCGCCCATCATAAGCGCGAGCTTTACAAGAACGCGGCCAGATCTTTCGCCAAGGGGCTGACCGGTGCTGAGGATTCTCGCGCCGCGCGGGAACCAAAGCTGATTCCGGAAGCGCTCTCTGCTGCCTATTTCGGCATCTCCCGTTCGCCTTTGCGCTACGAGGGGACCCGGATGTTCGCCTGTATCGATGTCGGCGCGAGCACTGTCGATGCGAGCCTTATCGAAGTGAAGATGCGCCACGACAGCATCGAAAGCTGGAAGGTCTTCGCACATTTCGGTGCAACAATCGGCGGCGCGAATCTCGACGAGGCGCTGCTCGCGACACTGATTTCCAATCTGCGTGAGCTGTTCTCTGGCACGGATCCGGTGTTTGAAGATCTCGAACTCGATCGTCGTTTTGTCCGCGATGAAGCACTCAAGACCACCCTCTTACCACGGATTCAGCAAGCCAAGCGGGTGCTTTCGGAGGCTCTGATGGAAAAAGCAGGCGCTGACGGGGAATTCCGCTGGGCTCGTGAAGGTGTGGGAAGTGCATTCACAGTGGAACTCAACGAAATCTTGCGCAGTGCCTCTCCAGGTCAACCGTTGAGCGAACGCAGGACGCCAATTCCTGGATCCAATGAGCTTGTGCATCTTTGCGTAAGAACGATGTCGACCGGTGGGCAGGCGGTTTGGATGGAAATCTCGCCGGAATTGCTAGATGCAGACGAGCCGGTGGCCAATCCGTCCCAAACCAATCCCAAGACCGTGGCCCGTACGCTCGGTTATGCGGTTCCGGCAATGCTGATTCGCGAGGCGCGACGGCTTGGTCTTGAGGATCCGCAATGGGTTGTCACGGGCCGCGCCAGCCTCTGGCCTTCGGTGTTCACCGGCATTGGCAACACCGCACAGTTGCTCGGCCAGCCCGTTGACGCAGCGCCGCACCGCCCGTTCAGCGCCGATGACATGAAGAACGCCACAGTCTACGGCGCAGCAAGGCTTGCCACGTCAGGCCTGGAAATCACCGATGGTGCCGATCACTCCTATGCGTTGGTGCTGCATGATGAAGGCCGTGGTGTTGTCTCCGAGATCGAATACCTCGACACGCGTTCGAGGTCCGAGGGAAACAAAATCGTGCGTTTCCTTCCCAACCGGTGGTTAAGCCGTGTGCTGCCCGGTCTCGATGATGTTGGCAGCGAAAACGACATCACCCGGGATGAGATTGTCCACCTTTTTGGAATTTTCGGCCAAAATGTGGTTGTCGATCAGTCGCAAGTCAAACCCGGCGGTCTGGCGGGCGGTCAGGACCAGAATGTCGAAATCTCCTGGAAGCGCAGGAATTCTGAAGTCGAGTTTACCGTCGGCGACATCATCGTCCGACAGCCGCGAAGTCGCCTGGCGGGCACCTAGAGAACGGAAATGGTTGTGTTTGGTATTGAGTTCACATCCGGTTTAGCGCAAGGCCTGTCCATCTTGGCACTGCTTGTCCTGGGCGGGAGTGCAGTCTGGCTTTTTTGGCGGCTGCGCCAGAACGAGAAGCTGTTGGTCGCGGTGCGCCGCGAAAACAACAAGCTGCGCCATGAGGTCGCCAATGTCACCGGCTGGACCGCAAATGGGCGCCTTCCTGAAGATTGGCCCGAGAAGCTCCGAGCAGAGACTGCCGCCGCTGCCAGCTACACCGGTTCATCGGTGTTGGAGACACTGCGCGAGCCAATGCTTCACGCTGCCCATCAGGCTCTTACGGCAATTGCGCCGCCGGTATTCGCCTCAAGCGACAGCGCCGACGAGGTTGATCGTGCGCACAAACGCATCACCGAACTGATCGAAGGTCTTGCGAACGAGCGGATTGATCCGCTGCCGGCGCTCGCCAATGGTGATCTCGACAAACTGATCTGTTTTTGGCGCCGGCTCGAAGCCTACTTTCCCGATCGTCCCGAAACCGATGCCTACGGTATTGCTGGGCATGCGCTCGTTGATTTGCTCAGGCGCAATGATGTCAGTCTGTTTGCCCCTCGGCCCTTGTCTGTGGAAAGCGCCAAGAACTGCGTTTTCACCACCGAGGATCCCGAGAGACTAAGAGACATCCCCCGTGTCCGAACCGTGGCCTTTGCGGCCAGCACGCGGTTTACGACCCCTCAGCGCGGCGAGGAGCTCGTCATAGATTGCGAGCGCCCGGGATGGAGCGGCCCCGGCGGCCAGAAGAATGCACGAATATTGATCCTCGACCGATCTTGGTAATGCGCAGGACTGGTAATGACCTTAGGTAACCCCGTACGCTTTAGCGACGAATCTGATCGTCCGGTGATCATGATCCCGGCGAAGGTGGATTTGCGTGACAGCCAGGCGTTCTGGCGCCGTAAGGTCTTTGCCATGCCAAGATCCGGCCTTTTTGCCTGGCTCGGCAGGAAACGTCGCAACCGGCGGCGGGGATTCGCATGGATTGTCGGCGGCGATCCAAGCCCCACGGGCCGTTCCGGTCTGTTCGGTGTCTCACGCGGCTCTGTTGATGAGGTTCTCTACAACATTACCGACCAGTTGATTATTGGCACTGCCAATGGCAGTGAGGTGGTCGAGGTCGCATTCCAGCATCTCACATTCGTGTCGGGTCCCGGTGGGGTCTGTGACACAGCGTCCGAGCGCGGACTGGAACAGCGGATCTCGGAAAGCCTGGGCTCGACCTTGAAAGGCTATTTCGATCCGACCATCGGGGTCAGGGTTGACTGCATGGTCAATCCGTCGCTGCCATCCAGCCAGGTCAACATGTATGTAGGGCAGGGCATCTTTGTTCCACGGCGCGGCGAGCGCCCTATTGGATGGATCCGGTATTATCCCGACCCCTTCAACCGTGATGTGTACGTCGAACCCCGGTTGCTCGATGGCCGCCCCGCGGGTGTTTACAAGGGGCAGGGTGGGCTGGTGATTGGCACCGGGGAAGGATTGCTGCATGCCGATATCGATCTGGGTTTCGGCGAGGAGGTGCAATCCTCGTTCCTCTTCATAAGAAAAGACGCCATGCCGGCCAGAACCGGTGACGATGCGCGCTGCAGCGGTGTCGATGCCCGCCTGTCTTTTGCCCGCAGCCATGGCAATGAGCCTGTTCCAAGCCGGGTGGCTAGCATCGACAGCCATTGCGACATCGCCTGGAAAATCGACTATGTGGCAACAGCCCAGATTCCCGGAAGGTTGGAGTTGTCGGTCGATGCGCGCAAATCGCGGCTGCACTGGTCTCCCAGAAATGGGTGCAATGCCGCGATCACCTCGCTGCTGTTTGATCTCAATGATTTTCGCAACCGCGATGTGGACCGTCTCTGGATCGATCTCGACCATGACAACATTCTTACCGCCTATGCACTGCAGGTTCCCGGCGTATCGCTGGTCTGGGACCGCAAGTCGGGGGAGCAGTATGTCTATGAATGGGGTCAAACCGGCAAACCCTTCAAGACTCCAGGAGGCTGCGGCCTGAAGTGCCGGACCATCGACAAGAACATCATTGAGTTCGGTAGAGCCGACGGCCAGCCATTCGGGTATCTGGAATTGCCCGAATTGCGGGAGAAGGCGATATTTTCAGACGCGTTTCAATCCTTTGCCGGCTATCACCTTGACTGGCTCGACCAGTGCGGCCGCATTTCCTTTGGTGACACAGTGGTTTCGCTCGGTGAAGCCTATGCGGAAAAGTGTTCTGGCATGCCGGTCTCGGCTTTCCGTCCGGGCGAAACACGAAAGGTGGTTGGGCCCCTTGTCCTGGTGCCATTTGAACGGGGGCGGGAGCCATGAAGGCCAGGTTCCTGCGCACCATTTCCTATCAATCCGTGACGCTGGCCGCGCTGGTCGGCCTGCTCTATGTCGGCGCGCATTACTTCGCCGATACGGTCAAGGCCAATCGTATCTGGATGGAGCGGGTCGAAATACCGAGTGCCTTGGCCTTTGACGCGTCCACCTTCAATTTCCTTGTCGAGGGCGGAGCGATCTGGCCCCTGCGTGACGGGGTATCTCTGGCCCTGGGGCATGCTGCCTGCAACACTCTGGCACTTCGTTCTCCCGAAACGGTCACCCTTGTCAGCGGCGTCGCCGGTGAGGCCGGCCGGAAATATGTGCGTGAGCTTTGCGAATCCGCGCAAGGCGAACGCATTCGCGAACAGGTTGCCACCTTCAACCAGAGCTACCGTATCGTTGCGATTTCCGATAACCGGCAGTCCGACGCGGCTTGGAAATCTTCTGATGGAGTAGCCTGTGCGGATGGCGTAAGCCACGCGAGACTTTTCGTGCCTGCACGCTGTCTGCCCAACAAGTGGGAGGCCACAGTGGCTGCCGACGGCCGTGCAGTGCAGTCGGTCTCTACCGCAACCATCTCGAAGTTCGACTACGCTTTTCTGGCTAGCGAAAGCGACAGCTTCTTCGGCGACTGGAAAGTGGTTGCCCCGGTCATCGACACCCAGACCGGTCAGGCAAGCGAATACCGGTTTCGAACCTCTCTGACCTTTGGTGCGATGCCGATCAGTATCCGCACCATAGGCGCCGTTCGCGGGATATGGATCAATGGGCAGGCTCTGACCATCGAGCCTGATGTCACCTTCGAAGACGTCGCCGCCGAAGCGGGAAGCCGATTTGCTGTTTCGCTGCAGGTCTTCTGCGCCGATGATGCTCGCGGAACCGGCAAACGGAAACGCTGCGAGGGTGAAAGCCCCAGAGGGCGACCGACGGGTACCTTGATCTCTCTTACCGAACGCAGTGGCAAAACCGCCGAGTTGGAGCTGGTCATAGAGCCATCCATCAAGATTGACCGTGGCCTGCGGCGCCATCTTGCTGATCTTGGCAAGAGCAATCCCGAGACCGAAGGCAAGATGGTCAACCTTGGCTTTGGGCGTATCCGGGCGACATGCGAACTGGCTGCATTCACAACCGACAATTCGGCAGTGGGCCTCAAAGACACAGGCTGTCAGCTCAACTGGAATGTCCCGGGCAATCAGACGGTGGAACGTCCCTCCGAACCGCTCGAAGGACTGGAAATCGGCGGTCTGCCGGTGCTCGATACACAGGGCGCGCTTACGCAGAAGGCCTTTGAACTGGGGCTTGGTGGTTTGCTCGGACTTGGAACCGGCGATTCCGGATCTGTTGCCGCCGCGCTGAGCAAGACCGATCAGGGCCAGGATCCGGTTTTCACGATCATTCCGGATTATCAGGAAAAGGCGCTTGCAGCGCTCACACAGAACTACACATGTCCGAAAGGCGAGGAGCGTTGCAGCCGCAGGGCGGATCTTGTCATTCTGGATGCGACTGACGTCAATGCCGGCGATGTTCTTGCCGTGGCGAGCCTGCCGCAACCGCGCACGGGCATGTCGGCCTGGGACATTGAAACCCTTGAGCTGACTGCATCCTCCAAGAGCCCGCTGGCGGCATATGGCTGGCGCAACTATGATCTACGCGGAACCCCCGGCTCGGCTTTCAAGCTGGTAACCGCGCTGACCGCAAGCCAATATGTGCTCGACAGCGGCGACAAGACGCTTGAGGGCGTGTTGCTCGGCAAAGCCAGCCCGCTGGAGATGGCCGATCTGTTTGGAATTGCTGCCACACGTCCGGCTTTCAACGGTCGCTGCAAGCCGAATTATGACGTGCGTGATCCTAACAAAATGAATGCGTTGCCGATCCCTGGTGCTAGGGGTGGTGTGGTTTTCTGCATGGGCAATTCTTCCTCGTCATCGGGTGCTCGCAGCGGCATCGCGCACATTCTTGAACTCGGTGTGGAAAGTGGTTGCGGCACAACCAAGACACCGCGTGCGGGCCTTTGCGAAGCGATGAAGCGCTCCTCCAACCTGTATTTCGCCGGCATCGCGATGTATCTTGATGCCGACAAGCTGCTCGACCCCACTACAGGTTTCGAGCATACGGATTTGGTCACGGATCTGTTGCTGGCCAAGACCTCGGAGAGATTGTTCCCGGCGGAACGCAGCGCCGACGCGGTCGAGCGCAAGACCGAGTTCGATGTGCTCGATGTCAATTATCCTGCCACCGGGCGCGGGCGCGCAAGCCCCATGATTGTCGAGGCCGGCCTTCCAGTCCCCCGAGGGGAACCACGACGGCTCAGGTTGGCACGCGGCGGAATTGGGCTGAGCGTTAGCGCCAGCCCGCTCGCCATGGCCTCGGTGGCAGCGTCTGTGGCCACCGGCCGGATTGTCCGGCCGCATGTGGTCTTGAAAGATCAACGCGGCCCAAGCAACGATCCCGCTGAAGGCGAGCCTATCCTCGTGGTGCCCGACGGCAAACAGCCTCTGGCCGATTTGTTGATGCGCGAGATCCGCGACGGCATGGCAGCGGTGGTGCGCAAGAGTGGCGGCACGTCGCGCAGTGCTTTCGCGAAGGTGCCGGAAGAACTGCGCAATGCCATATTTGCAAAAACCGGCACAGCGCCGGTTTTTACCCATGCAACAGCGCCGCCTGATGGACCCTATGCCTCGTGGCTGGTTGGGTATGTTGATCCCGGTGCCGGATTGTCCGGCATTGACCGGAAACTGGCATTTGCTTGCCGGGTGGCCTTTTCACCAAGCTATGGCGGTTCGGTCTGCGGACCGATCGTCCGCGACTTCTTGCTGGCTTTGTATGAGGCGGAGCAATGAAACGCTTGCGCTCCATAGCCGCGGGATTCGGGATCACCATGCGCCTTGTTTTGGGGCTTGCGACCATTGCCGTGATTTTCTGGTGGATGTTCGCCCTCCATGTGGCCGCGGAAAAAGCGCCGCAGTTCAGCGCGCTGAAGGATCTCAAACTTACAATTCCAGCAGGCAGCGAAGCGATCCTAGGCCGAGCCGAGTTGCTTCAGCCTGCCGGCGCGCGCACCGCTGAACTGCGCCATCTACGCCTTCGAGCATCCGAGGAGGGAACGCTCTGGATCAGCCGGGTTGCCGAACTGCGGGATCTCAACGTTGAATTCGACGGCCACACTGAAGAAGGCTCAAGCGAGCGCTATGAGATTTCGCAGGTGGAAGGAGCCGTCACCGTTCTTTCTGCGGGCGCGCAATTCGTAAAGATCTCGGTCCAGCAGGACGGCGGTGTGAGTGTCTCGGTCGAAGACTGGACCGGCAAGGCCAGTTCCAAAACAATCTACCCCGATGGTTCGGAGCTGCTTGTTGACGGCAAGCCGGCGAAGAGTTGCTACGAGCAAAGTCTGGCCTCATCGATCGTCCTGAAGGCGAACAGAATCAGTGACGAGGCTGCTCGCTTTCTCTCCCGCACCCTAGAGCCTGCCGCGCTCGATACACTGTTCAAACGTAGCGGAAAGGCAACTGTTGCAGTGCTTGGCGGCGACGTTGACTGCACCATGCACAGTTACGCGCTGATAGCGATGCCCCGCGCCAATCCAGAGCTTGAATTCGTAGTCCGCAAAAATCTGTCCGATGGCCGTCTGTTTGCTTCGATTTACCGCGAGGCGGCGCTGGTTCCGGTCAGTTTCGAGACCTGGCTTGATGGACAACGGGTCCGACAGCATTTCGGCCGCAACGGGATCGAGTTCCCGGTCGCTTCTTCAGGCCAACTTGACCAGCCCAAGGTGACCCATTTCACAGCCGGAAAGACCCGCTATTCGATTGCCACTGAACTGCTGCCGTCAGGCACATGGAAGATCCTTATCACGCCGCAGCGGCGCATAGCCCTGTATGACGAAAGTGCATGTCCGCAAACCGCCGGCGGCCAAGCGGAAGCGGCGATTACGGAGGATTGCCCCCCGCCGCTCAATGCGTCTCCCAACACTCCGATCGAAGGGGTGCAGATAGAGGTTTCGAAGCAACAGCGGCCCTCAACGCTCGACCGCTTGTTCGTGGGCAGCACGGATGGGCTCGTGAGCGCAGAGGTTCTGGCCAGAAGTGCCGCGATCGCCTTGTCCCTGTTGATCATTCTGGTGGTTCCAAGCGTTACCGTCTGGCGTGCCAATGGCAGCGTGATCAAGGCCATCCTTTTAGGTCTGGCTGGCATCTTTGTTTTGCTGTTGGCGCTGCTGCCCGATCTGGTTTCCATTGGCCGCCATATGACGGACTTGCCGGATGCATCCAGATGGCTGTTCTATGGTCTCGGCGCGACCTGGGTGTGCGCGACAATCGTAGTTATCTTCGATCGCTCGGGTGGGGCCAACCTCGCCGCCCTTTGGTTCGTGTTGACCGCCATAATCGCGCTGAGTTCGATTTCCATGTTCACCATGAGTGCAGAAGGGCCCAACACGGATTGGGAACGCTTCTTTGTCAAGCACAAGCTCGCAGTGCTTGATGTGCTGCCACTCTTCGTGATTGCGCTCACAATTGTTTCGCCTACCGCACTCAAACTGCGCATCGGCAATGATTTCGCGGGCAGGCCTTCCATCGCATCGCCGACGCTGTGGCTGCTCACAATCGTCTTCGCCCTGTTTGCGGCTTGGTTCTTTCTAGGCAATCAGACCGGCCTTGGGGGCTCGATCCAGCCGGTCGAAGCGGGCAAGTTCGCCATCGTGGTGTTGCTCGGCGCGGCACTTGCACAATGGCTCATCCGGGCGCGGCTTCTGGCGCAGGCCTGGTTCGGAATAACCTTGATCGCGATTGTTTTGTCGTCGCTTTTCATCGTTGCCCTGTTGTTCGTTCCCGCGGTCAAATCCGATTATTCGCCGCTGATCATCATCGCGTCAGTGAGCGCGATCACGGGCGTTGTGGGCGTTATGGCCATCGGGTGGCGGATCAAGGAGGAGGAGCATGACGATCTCAGCGATATCAAGCGTATTCCTTTGGCCTATGTGCCGCAAATCTCCGATCTGCGAATCAGTCTCATGCAGTTTGTGCTGCTGGTCCTGTTGTTCGCAGCCATCATGCTTACGCCACTGATACAGGGCAGTCGCCTTGATGAGTTGTTCCGCTTGGCAAAGGATGCGCCTGAGTATCTGCTGGCTGCCGCCGTGATTCTGACTGCCCTTGTTGTCATGCTCCTGCGAACCTTGGTCATTCCGCGTGCGATCCTCATCATTATGATGGGGTTGCCGCTGGCTTTCATGGGGGCCTGGGCGTTGTGGCGGCAGGAAACGCTCATTCTGATTGCTGCAACCGCCGGGCTTGTTATCATCGTTATAGGACTTGCGGTCGGCAAAAGGATCAATGGTGCGTTGGCGCGCATGGCCATCGTAGCGCCGATTGTTGCAGTGTTCTTCGCAGTCGCCCTGCAGGATGTGCCGGCCAAGGCAGGGCTGGGTGTAGAGCACTGGTCCTGGTTTGACCGTCCTGAAAAGCAGATCGCAGAACTTGAGAAAGTGCTGGGCGAAGGGCGGCGGCTCCCGGTCGAGCGGTTGATGAGTTGGTCGGATCTTCGTTTCGATGGCAGCGACAGTCCGGCTGAGCCACGAAAACTGATGCTGCGTGACATGAACTTCCATGTCCTGCGGTCCCGCGCCACACTTGCCAATGCGCCATGCTCGCCAAGCCAGGAACTCACGGCCGCGCCGTATCACATCGGCGAAGCGGTAAAGTGGCTGAGCGAAGGCATCGCCGAGGTGCTGGGGATCGCCTGCGAGGACGAACAGCAGGTAACCGGAACACTTCGTTGCACGCCATCGACGCTCAAGGGGCCGGTGAGACCGCATTGCGTACCTGTGGTTCAAAGCGACTTCGCCGCCACCTACATTGCCACCCGGCACGGAAATGCCGCAGCGCTGCTTCTGATCGCGCTGCAGGCTGTTTTCATCTTTCTGGTGATCCAGTTATACCTCAGATTGCAGGCCAAGCGCTCCCGCGATCCCGTCGAAACCGGGGCGGATCAGGCTCTGGCATTGATCGCGCTGGGAGCAGGCATGCTGTTCCTGATGCAATGGATTCTGGCCTGGTCAAATGCCTTTGGCCTTTTGCCAGTGATGGGGCAACCCATGACCTGGCTATCGGCAGGCACCAGCCATCATCTTTTCATGGCCATTCCAGCGGCGCTGGTGATCCTCGTCGCCACCCGTCTGGCCGGCATGAAAGCCCCAGTTCTGACAACCCGCACCCCGCCGCGACGCAGGGGATAAACTCCGCTAGTATTCACGTATGAGAGAGCAGGCGCCAAAATGGACAAGAGAACAGAAGACGGGACCCCGATCCTCAGTGCAACCCGCTTCAAGCAGGTCTTGATCATTCTCTTTGCGGCCATTGCATTTCTGATGACCGTTTATGCAACGAGCGGTGGCGCTCGTATGTTCCTGACCGAATCCTATGCATGGGTTGGGATCACGGCTCTTGCCGTCGGGTTTCTGGCGTTCACATCTGTAGTTCTGGGCGATGGCATTTCGTCCGGGCGGATGCCACAGGTTGCGCTGGTGACGCCGTTCTATCTCATTGCCGTGGCGATCTGCTGGATTTCGTCATTTGCATCCTACCACCAGCAGTTTCTCAGTGTCGGCGGGTCGGATCTCGCCAACGCAGAGACGAATCTGCGCCAAATTGGGCTTTATGCCTACGATATCAACAGGGATGTCAAGGACCGGTATAGCCGCGACCGGAACGCGTTGTTGAATGATGATGCGCTCAAGGACTATTCGGCGCGAATGAATCAGCTTGCCGACGACCTGCGTGATCGAGACACCCAAATGGAAATTGAGGTTGAACTGGCAGCGCTTATTGAGGCCAGGATTGAAGAGCAAAAGAACCGCCAGATTCAACTCCAGGATCAGCAGAGCAACCTTAAAGCCGATGCCCTGAGCCTTGCCGCTCAAGTCGAAACTCACGCAAAAACCGTCAATGACAGGCAGAACCAGCGGGTGGCGACCGAGACGCTGATCGGGCAGCTCGAGCTCGCCTTGCGCCAGGAGGAGGGTGATACCGATCAGGCTCCAGGCGGCCGTGGCGTATTGGAGGCCGATGGGCTGGCCGGCCAACTTGTCGATGACCCTGCATGCAACCGCAGGCGCCGGGCCGGCACCGGCGGCGGCCTGATAGGAACCTGCTACAATGCGCTAGGGGAGAAACTTGCCGAAATACGGGCTCTGACCCCGCAGGATCAGAGCGCCTACGAGGCAGCGCTTGCGGAATTGCAGGCTGCGCGCGATCAGCAGTCAAGCTTGCAGGCCGAAATCGCGGCGCTTGATGAAGAGATAAAGGCGGCGGTGGTTGAAGACAGTGAGGGCATGGCTGCCCGCTATGCGCTCGATGCCGACGGGTTCCTGCAAAGTGTCAATGCCTTCACAGACACTCCGTCCCAGTCGAATTTCGAGCAGACAGCCAACTACTGCCTTATGGTGACCGAGATTCTTGCCAATCTGCAGTCCATATCCGAAGTTCCAGCATGCAAACCGCAGCCGACCATGGCCATTTTCCGTCAGATCGATGCGCTGGATGCGTCGCATGCCAATTATGAGGCTGCCTGTGAGGAGGCTGACCGGCGCAAGGAGATCGTCGAAACGCTGCGCACCGAGATTTCCGGCCTCACCGGGTCGCAAAGGCTAAATCCAATATCGCAGGCTTATGAGGTGATGCGTTCGGATGTGGTTGAACCTTGCATCATGTCGGCAGAGCAGCGTGGGCTGGATATGACCCCTTACCGTCAGGATATCTCCGGGCTGGTTGACCGCATCAACCCGTCTCAAGACCCGATAAGCACGGCAATGGGCAAGATCCAGTCGCTGTTCAACGGCACCGCATCTGCGCGCGATTATTTCCCGGCCTTGCTCGCCCTGCTGCAGGAATTGTCGCTCTTGCTCTCCAAGTTGTTCTGGGACGCCAGCATTATGGCAAAAACTTCACAGCGGAAGGATGAATTCGATATTTCCGAACTCGACCTCGAGGCCAAGCCGGATGATCCTGAATGGGTTCTGGCCGCCAAGAATATCATCCTCAATGCCGTGTTTGACCGTCCGGGATATCGGCTGCCAGCACTTTATGATGAGGAGTATTCACATGAAATGCGCAACCAGATGCGCTTGATTTTGGACACTCTGATCCGCAAGCAACTGGCAAAGGCGACCGGGCAGAGGATCTCGATTTCGGAAGCTGGAATGGCCGAGATCGGCAGGCGAATCCAGCGTCACAATGAGACGGTTGAAGGCCGTGCCGCCAAACGCGACGCAACCCCCATTGGCACGGCGGTCTCCATGGTTGAAAAAACCAAGACAACCGATGCCAAACCTCAGGACCCGGCCATGGTTCAATCAGCCGACCAAACAGACGTGCTTGAGGATGAAGCAGAGCCGGATTCCGCAGAGAATGTAGCCTCGGAAACATCTCAAAGCGATGACGGGGAGTCTGCACAACGACCGCGCAGGCGCAGGCCTGTGGTGGTTCGGCCCAACTTCCGGCGCGAAATTTGAGTGCGCGCCAAGGGGGTCTCCCAAGCCGGAATGACACGGTCAATCCGTTTCTTGTGAAACGAAGCCAGCTTTCGGGCCGGTTTTGCAGCTCCGGTGCAGCAGGAATGTTGACCCAGAATACCCGTGCAAGATGGTCCCGAGGCAAGACATCTTCTTGCCCTGTGGACCACCTGGTGCCGCGCCAAAAAAATCTAGAAAGTGATGCCGTTGCCGGAAATGCTGAAGCGGTCGATTGCGGGCGGCTGTCGCATGATCCCGCTCAGGATCTCGTCTCTTGTGAAAAGAAACGGGCTTTCGAGCCCAAGTGCGGCAAAGATGAAAGGATCAGCTGTCATATAGGGGTAACGCACATTTTCCGGGGTCAGTGGAACCGGAAAGCGCGAATTTTCTGGATTGAGGGTCTCGGCCTTGGTGTCGATGTTCGCGCACCCGAGTTGCGGGTGAAAGCCGTAGCTCGATGTTGCAATGAACCGCAGATCGATCTCGCGTTCCTGAGAAGGAAACGGCCTGAAATCCTTGATGATGTCGAAGGCAGGCCGCATGTGGGCGTGCAGAATGGCCAGCACTGCTTCGGGCTCCGTGGCGATGTCGCGCGATCGGTTGCCGAAGCGAAGCAGCAAAAGATCAAACATGCTAATGGCGATCGCCACGCGCTCAAGATGCTCGAATTCCGGCTTCCCGGCACGCTCGAAGAAATCTTCAACCTTCTCGATCAGTTCCTCGAACCCGGCGTCGGTGCCGGCGTTAAGAGCCGATATGACCAGAACGATCCCCTTGGCCTTCGAAAACCACTCGTCGAGTTCTTTCATCTTGCTTGCGTGTGGACTTGCCTTGCCCGACATGTCCGGTCCGGGAAAAGCCGCTTCACCCGGGGCATCGCGGACATGAATGGTGAACTGCTTGTCTTCCAATTGTCCGACCGGTTGCAGGCCATCCATATCCGGAAGACTGACATTAAGATTAAATCGAATATCTGTGACGCTTTCTGTGGCGTCCGGAAGGCTTCGGTAGTAACTTCTGAGTAGGCGACGATTGACCCTGTCAGTCTCGATTTCGATATTGTGGAGTTGCTGGAAACCATGAAAGTTAAACTCGACGCATTTGGCGAAGTCGACAAACAGGTTTGTTTTTCCAGACCGCACTGGTCCGGTCAGGCCGACATGGATGTCGTTGCTTTCAGTCAAAGGCAAATCAGCATTCCGTTTGTCGTGTTTTCAAAATAACTTATAAAAAAGCAATAAACCATTTGAATAGTGCGGGGAAGAGTCGAATGGGATATCGGGCAGGAAGTGACAGCGAGAAGATCTGGTTGGCCTGGGATGGCGAAGACCAGGCGGTTCTGGGTTATTTTTTCTCCAAAGGGGAAGAACTGGTCAAACACCGCAAGGGCATGGTGGTGTTGTGTCACCTCAAACCGTCCGCGTTTCACGAAAGCAATCGATCCGGCATCGTGGTCGATGCATTTTCCATCGGCCCGGGTGATGGTTTCGTGCGGGCGTTACGCCTGCCGCGCGACACGCATTCGGTGGAATTGTTGATTGATGACGCCAATTCCGCCCGTCCTCTCAAGACCTTTGAACTCATGCGCGACGTCGACAGCCTCGGCCCGGAAACGCGTTATGGAAATGTGGTGATAGCCCTTCCCGAAGGCGAAGGTGGCCAGCCGGATGCCCGTTTCGTTTGGTCGGACAAGCGCATCCATCACGTTAAAAAACCCAATGCCCATATCGGTTGGGCCGGGTACTTCTCCTGCTGGCCTGCTGAGGACGACGATGGTTCGAACAAGGTCGTTGCCATTTCGAGCTTTCGGCTGGAAGTGCCGCATCTTGAGGATGCGCTGCAAATTTTCCCGGTCGGTTACGACATCGCCGAGGCAGAACTTGTCGGCAAGGACGATCTTGCGACAGCGATCATGCGAGCTTCGGTGGAAAACGACCGGGTTCAAAATGCCGTTCTGACCATTGAGGGCAGCCTGCCACTATTGCAAGGACTGTATTTCTTACATGTCTCAGCGCATCGGCAGCGTGCCAACGAGTGGAGCGATATCATCGATATCGACCCGGGGGCCTTCCAGTCGATCAGTGACAACCTTGTCTCTGCCTACAAGCAGTTGCTGTCAGAGGCTGGCGATTGGAGTGCGGACGAAGTCGATGATGCCGGGCAGAACCTTATTGAAGTCCTGACCAAGGAGCATCGCTGGTTTGAACTGTCCTCGCCGGATTACTTTGTCGATGTGGTGGTCGACGAAACCGGCGAAAAAGCCAAACTTTCGGTTTTCGAGATCTCTGCCGGCGACCATTTGGTTTTCTATGACACAATGGGTCGTAAACTGCGCGCCGGACAACATCTGAGCTCCGACAACATCATCGCATTTGAGGCCAACACCAGCGGTCTGCAGTTGTTGCGTGGCGTCTACACCCTGGGCCACAAGAAGATCTCCGAAATTGATGCGCACCGGCCCGCCCGTCGAACCTCCATGTCTGATACGGACAATTTCGAAACCCTTCCGCCCGCACTCGTAGCCGAACATGAACGCATCGGCGCGCCGTATACGCCCTTTGACATGGTGCCTTTGAAGGTACATTCGGCCCTATTGAATGGCTTTGACAACTCGGAAGGTGCGTTTGCCTGGGAAGAATTCATCAAGGATCCCACCCCATGGTTTCTTGCCGAGGCAATGAACCCGGATTTTTGCTCGATCCACAAGGACGTCAAGCCGGCCCGAGACGGCAATATTCTGGTTCGCGCACTCAGTCTGCTCGGACGTGAACAGGCCTTCGTCGCACTGCCGCAACTGGAAGACCAGATCGTTGCCGCTTTCCTGATCATGCGCCTAGCCAAAACTCCGGTTCTGCAGACCTGCGTCTATCGTATCAACGGTCTCAGCCCCGCAGGGGATGACATTCCGGCGCTGGCGGAAATGGTCACGACGATCGATCAACGCCTGGCAAGCGCGGAATTCCGCGAGTGGCTTTCACATGGTCATCCCGAATTGTCCGAGCGGCTGTGTGGCCCCAATGGTCAATTCCGCCCGATAGAGCGCAGCATGCTGTCGGATATCTGCCAGGAGATCATCCACGCATCAGAAGTCTACGATGCCTTCCATGGAAGTCTGGGCGAAACCATGCGCCGGCCACTTGAAGCCAGCGCCGACGGCGGGCGTTGGCAGTCGCAGGGTGTCAGTGAAGAGGCGCTTGATAGCCTTATCGCTTCACTAATTGAATCCGATCTGGCGCGCGACAAAATGGCAGGCCGCCACTATGAATCCATGCTCGAGCAGTTTGGACGAAATGCCTATTATCGTAGCCGGATCGCTGCTGACATCTACAAGAAATATCCTGAGCTTCTCCCCAACGACAGCAAGAAGCTGATGGAGTATTTGCGTCGGTTGCTCAGCGAGTCCGGTTGCAGTTTCGACATGCGCAACTTTGATGAGGAACTGGTCGAGAGAGTTGCGGAAAACATGCAGAACGTGGAGCCCTGGCTCCTGCCCAATGCGGTGAACATGCGCAAGAAGGCGCAGGTCGAGTTGGACAATGTTTCGCTCAATTCGCCCACGGACGAAAAGAAGAAGGCCGACATTATAGAGTATGCAGTCGCTCACGAAATGCAAAAAGCCTGGGATGATATTGTAGATATAATCACCCGGGCCGAGGTGTCCGGAATCAGGGTGCCGACTAAACTTAAGCGGCTTCAGTTGCTCTGGCCACGCGAAAGTTCGACGACTCTGGGCGAGTTCATCAGTTTTGAACACAAGCACCGTCATGTTCTTGGGAACAAGTTAAGTGAGCGCTACGGTTATGGTTCCGTGCTATATGCGTGACGAGCCCTGAAGATATGGCGTTCCGCGGTTGCCCGGACAAAACTCGCAACAACCGGCAAATCCCACATAATCCCGAATAATTATTGCCATTCCCGATTACCTGCAACAGCCACAGTTGGAGGCGCGAAGCATATACGGGAACAGAACAAGTATGATTGCGATACGCAATCGGGAATTGAGATGCCTTGATCGGCAGATTTCATTGAGGAACCGAAGATCCCCGATCCAGTCTTGGGAAGCCTGCGAATTTCCTCATTTCCGACGAAATATGAAGTCGTTGGAATAAAAGTGTATTTTCGGCAATCACTGAATTTGGATGTGCTCATGATGGCCTCCTTGTCTCAGATACAGGGAAGAAGGCGTCTGCGAACCTAGGGGCATATTCATCATGCGAAATCGAGTTGCACCTTGAGCGCTTGAGTGCGGTCCGACGCAAGATCGAAGGCCTCTATTGAACTCTCCAGGGGCAGGGTGTGGGTGATCAGCGGTCTTACATTCAGCCGCCCGTTGCGCATCAAGTTGATGGCGGCAAAGAACTCGTTGTGGAATCTGAAGGAGCCCTTGAACGTTAGCTCCTTGGCCGTCATGGCTTGAACAGGAAGCGTCATGTCGCCTCCAAGGCCGAGCTGGATCATCGTTGCGCCAGGGCGAAGGGCGGGGATGGTGGAGGCTACGACGGGTGCAACGCCGGTGCATTCAAACAGCACGTCAAAGTGGCCTTTGCCTGCGGCGTAGTCCTGCAGGGATGACGGAGTTTCAGCCACATTGTGGACTATATCCGCGCCAACCTGGCGGGCAACTCCGATTGTGTAGTCGGTGATGTCCGTTGCGACAATCTGAGCGGCGCCTGCTGCGCGGGCCACGATAATGGCGAGAAGTCCAATCGGGCCACATCCTGTGACAAGCACGCGCTTGCCCAGCAAATCCCCAGCCTGGCCGGCTGCGTGAAGCACGACCGACAGCGGTTCTGCCATTGCGGCCTCTCCGGCCGTGAGCCCGTCAGCGATGGCGCATTGCGCCGCATCGGCCACCAGCCACTGTTGAAATGCGCCCTGGATATGCGGGAACGGCATCGCGGAGCCGTAGAACCGCATGTTGAGACAGTGATTTTGCTTGCCTTCGTGACAATAATCACAGGCTTGGCAGGGGCGCGAGGGGGAAACAGCAACCAGATGTCCGGTTTGCAAGCCGGTGACGCCTTCACCCAAGGTTTCGACAATGCCCGAGACTTCGTGGCCAAGGATCATCGGTTCTTTCAGGCGCACGGTGCCGAAGCCGCCATTGTGGTAATAATGCAGATCTGATCCGCAGATTCCGCCAGTCTGCATGCGGATCAGCACTTGCCCCGGTCCCGGTGTCGGAATCTCGCGGTCTTCTATTCTCAAGTCTTTGGCGGCGTGGGCGACGATGGCTTTCATGACGTGTCCTCAATTCACAGCTGTCAGCAGGTCGCGGCCTGCGAAATGGGCGGTGAGATTGTCGCGTAGAAGTTGACCCATGGCCTTGCGGGTTTCAATTGTCCCGGAGGCGTGGTGAGGTTGCAGCAGCACGTTATCAAGCTCCAGAAAACGCGGATCAAGCGCGGGTTCGCCCTCAAACACATCAAGCGCAGCGGCGCCGAGCGAGCCTGAAGACAGTGCCGCGATCAGCGCGTCTTCGTCGATGTTGGCGGCGCGGCTGATGTTGATGACCATGCCATCCGGACCGAGCGCGTTCAAAACCTCTCTGCCAACGATATGGCGGGTTGCAGCCGAAGCAGCGAGGGTGACAAAGAGAAAATCAGCATGCGTGGCAAGTGCAACCGGATCGGCGATGAAGGTCCAGTCCGGCGCGTGGTCTTTGGCGGCGATACCGCTGTAGGCGATGTCCATTCCAAAACCGGCAAGGCGTTTGCCAACTGCATATCCGATGCGACCCAGGCCGAGTATGCCTGCCTTGCGGCCGAACACACGCCGTTTGAGCGGGTAAAGCCCTTCGCGCGCCCATGAGCCATCGCGCACCCATGTTTCCGCCCCGATCATGCCACGCGATTGGCACAACATCATTGCCACTCCGAGATCGGCCACATCCTGGGTCAGCACATCAGGCGTGTTGGTGACCCTGATACCGCGTTCGGCACACGCTTTCAGATCGACAGCGTCATAGCCAACACCGTAGACGCAGATCAGTTCGAGGTTTGGGCAAGCTTCAATCATTGCAAGGTTCGCCCCCAACTCGCCTCGCGTGGCGATGGCACGGACATCTGCACCCACTTCGGCTAGGAAACGGTCGCGGTCTTTAGCTTCAAACAGGCGCATTACATCAAAGCCATGATCGAGCGGAACTTGATCCCATTCGGGGTAGGGCCCGACTTGCAAAATGATTGGCTTTGACATCTTGGAATCCTTGCTTGACAAATATGGTTACCGGTAACATGTTATCGGTAACAGTTTGTGGCGTGTCAAGCATCGCCGCAAGCGAACGAGAAAGGGATGGAATGTCTGACTTGTTTTCTTTGACTGGGCAAAGAGCGCTCATCACAGGCTCGTCTCAGGGCATTGGTTATGCGTTGGCCACGGGCCTCATTGAGGCGGGCGCCAAGGTCGTTCTCAATGGCCGTGACGCGACGAAATTGGAACGGGCGGCAGAGGTCTTGGGAGAAGGTGTGGAAACGCTGGTGTTTGACGCCACCGATCACGAGGCCGTGCGCGCTGCGGTTGACGGTTTTGAAGCCAAGGTCGGTCCGATCGATATTCTCGTCAACAATGCCGGTATGCAGCATCGAACTGAGTTGGAGAATTTTCCGGCGGATGCGTTTGAAAAATTGCTGCAAACCAATGTGGCGAGCGTCTTCCATGTCGGCCAGGCAGTAGCGCGCCATATGATCGCGCGCGGTGCAGGCAAGATCATCAATATCGCAAGTGTACAGACCGCGCTCGCCCGGCCCGGTATTGCGCCCTACACCGCCACAAAGGGCGCCGTCGGGAATCTGACAAAAGGAATGGCAACTGACTGGGCCAAGCATGGGCTGCAGTGCAACGCAATTGCGCCGGGATATTTCGACACCCCGTTGAATGCGGCTCTGGTCGCGGATCCGGAATTTTCCGCATGGTTGGAGAAGCGCACACCCGCCGGGCGTTGGGGGAATGTTGAAGAGCTGGTGGGGGCCTGTGTGTTCCTGTCGTCAAAGGCTTCGAGCTTTGTCAATGGCCATACGCTTTATGTCGATGGCGGAATCACGGCGTCGCTTTGATCGGCCGCTATGTATTGATGGGCGTTTCGGGGTGCGGAAAGTCCTCAGTCGGGCTGCAACTGTCGCGGGTCTGCGGGATCGATTTCATCGACGGAGACGATTTGCACCCTCAGGCCAACATCACAAAGATGGCGCAGGGCGAACCTCTGACTGATGCGGACCGGGCACCATGGTTGGCCGATGTCGGTCGGGCGTTGGGACGCAGCACATCCCCCACGATCATCGGCTGTTCAGCCCTGAAGAGGGCCTATCGCGACATCATCCGGTCACACCTCCCGGAGCCGGTGCATTTCCTGCATTTGCATGCCGGGCAGGAGGTGCTGGAAGCGCGGGTTGCCGCGCGGGTAGGGCACTTTATGCCGCCGAGCTTGCTGGACAGCCAGTTTGCAGCGCTGGAACGGTTGGGCCGCGATGAATTGGGGCGCGAGATAGACATCTCACGCCCGTTCAACGAGGTGATCGCGCAGTCGGAAGCCTATGTGAAGGAGACGATGAAATGAGCGAACGCATAGCCTTGATCGGGGCGGGCGCCATGGGCAGTGCCATCGGCAGACGGCTGTTGGAGACAGGAAACAGCCTCACGGTTTTTGACCTGGACCTGGCGAAAGTCGAGGAGCTTGTGGGCTTGGGCGCCGTTGCGGCCGCCTCCGCTGCGGACGCAAGCCGCGACGCCGAGTACGTGATCACCAGTCTCAATGCTTCCCGGATTGTCGAGATTGCGGCATTTGGCCAGGATGGGATCGCCGAGGGGGCCAAGCCTGGGACACTGATCATCGACATGTCCTCGATCGAGCCGGATGCAACACGCAGATTTGCCCAGATGGCTAGGCAAAAGGGTCTTGCATGGGTGGACAGCCCATTATCTGGTGGCGCGCCCAAGGCTTTGGTGGGGGAATTGACTCTGATGGCCGGTGGCGAAGCTGCAGACGTGGAGCGCGCGCATCGTGCCCTGCGCCATGTGGCGTCAAACTACACCCATATGGGGCCTTCAGGCGCAGGCCAGACGACCAAATTGATCAACCAGGTGCTGTGTGGCCTTGGTTTTCTTGCTGTTGCAGAGGCCACGCAGCTGGCGTTGGATGCCGGGGTGGATGCCGCGAAAATCCCCCAGGCATTGAAGGGTGGGCGTGCGGATTCCGCGCTTTTGCAGGAGTACCTGCCGCGCTTTGTCGAAAAGGATTACCGCCGCACGGGACGGATTGACAATATGGTCAAGGATTTGAACGCCGTGAACGATCTGGCACGGCAAACCGGCACATCGATGCCGATGACCGCGCTCTGCGCCGAAATCCACAGAATGCTGACGGCTGCTGGTCTGGGTGGCGAGGACCAGGCGGCCGTAATGGAATTTTTCAAAGGTGCCAAACAGGAGTTTGAGGTATGATTTCACGTTTTGCGATGTTCGAAGGAACGGTCAAGGACGGCAGCACAGAGGCGTTTCGAAACGCTGTGAAAGAACGATTGGTGCCGTTGTGGCGGCAATTCCCGGGCAACATCGATGTCCGTGTCATGTTCTCGGATGACCGTGATGAAGGTGCACCGGAGTTTCCTTTGATCCTGGCGATCACATATCCTGATATGGCGACCATGGAAGCTGCACTCGAAGCGCCCGCCCGTTACAAGTCAAAAGAGGTGACTGGCGAGATTGTGGCAGAGTTCTTCGAAGGGCGTATCCATCATCACGTCACTCAGTTGAACGACTATAAGGCTTGATATGAGCCGCCGTGTGACCATGCGTGATCTGGCCCGAGCCGTGGACATGTCACCCATGACCGTCAGCCGCGCGCTGCGCGGTGACGAGACGGTGAATGCAAAAACCCGCGGCCTGATCAAACAGGTCGCGGATGATTTGGGCTATGTCTATGACAGCACAGCCCAAGCCTTTCGGACGCAGAAAAGCGGCTTTGTTGCCGTCCTGCTGCCATCAATCAACAACGCAAATTTCGCAGAGACCTTTCGCGGTTTGTCAGATGTGTTGACTGGCGACGGGTTGCAGCTGCTTCTGGGCAGCACCAACTACCGCGTCGAAAAGGAAGAGGAGCTGGTCGGGCAGCTTCTGACCCGCAATCCCGAAGCTATCATTCTGATGGGTGGGCACCACACTGCCGTAACCCGCAGAATTTTGGAGAATGCCAAGATTCCGGTGATCGAGATCTGGGATCTTCCGCCTCACCCCCTCGGACATGTTGTTGGCTTCTCCAACGCCGACGCGGCCAAACTGATTGTTGAGCACCTGGCCAAACAGGGGCGGCGCAAACTGGCTTTCGTTGGAGCATCTCCCGGAGCGGATCTGCGCGGCGGGTCCCGGCGTGAGGGTGTAATTGCATCCGCGGCGGCATTGGGTTTGCCGTCGGTTGAGGTAATTGATGCCGGAGAAGCGCCGGTTTCCATGCGTCATGGTGCGGCAGTGGTTGCGGATTGGGGGCCGGCGATTGCTGAGTTCGACGCGCTGGTTTGCGTGTCGGATCCGGTTGCGTTCGGCGCGTTGAACGAATGCAGACGTCTGGGGATCAACGTGCCTGATGATTTGGCAATCACCGGGTTTGGTCACTTTGATGTCGCAGCGGTCTCGAGCCCGCGCATCACCACCGTCAGCGTCCATGCAACGGAGATCGGACGCAGCACAGCGGCTGTTCTGCGGGATGTTTTTGCCGGAAAAACCGAGCCGCAATGGATCGATGTTGGCGCGGAGCTGGTTTTAGGAGAGACCAGCTAGATTGCGAACGGTGCTGCCGGGTATCAGTTTGAAGCCGATGTCGCGCACATCACCAACGGGCTCACCAGACAGCCGCGCGATCATCATCTCAGCCGCGGCCTGGCCGAGTTTCAAATGGGGGACATGCATTGACGTCATGCGCTTGGCCAATACCGAGGCGATTGGAAGGTCACCCCAGCCGGCAATGCCGATATCACCTGGAACACACAGGCCCTTGCCGGTGCAAAATTGCAGGCCGCCGAAAGCCATCGCGTCATTCTGATAGAATATGGCGTCGATATCGGTGCCGGAAGCAAGCAATTGTTCGGTGCCATAAAACCCCGGATAGTAGCTCGCTGAATCGTGCAGGCAGAGCTGCTTCGTGACCTGCCCGCCGCCACTCTCTATGGCTTTGCAAAATCCCGCCAATCGGGTTGTCGCCGCGTTGGCGATGTCATGAGAGGTCCCGACATAGCCCAGATTCCGGTAGCCGCATTGCACCAGATACCGGCCCATATCAAAGCCGGCATCAAAGTGATTGATCCCGACACTCATGTCTATCGGGCTGGAATTCAGGTCCCATATCTCGACAATCGGAATGCCTGCATTGCGAAGCAACTCGGTTGCGCGGGGGGAATGCAACCGGCCCGTCAGAATCAAACCTGCAGGCTGCCAGGACAGCACTGTAGAGATCCAGGTTTCTTCTTCCTCGGCGGTGTGCTGGGTCAGCCCAAGCACAGTCTGATGGCCAAATGTCCCGAGCTTGCGGTCGATGCCTTCGAGCACTTGGGAGAAAACCTCGTTTCCAAGCTCCGGGATCGAGACGCCCACAAAGGTGGATGTCTTGTCGCCTGCAAAAACCGCGGCCAACCGATTTGGCAGATAGCCAAGCTGGTCGACTTTTTCCATCACCAGTTTTCGGGTCTTTTCCGAGTAACCGCCTTCACCACGCAAAACGCGGCTGGCCGTCATCTTGGACACACCCGCGGCGCTGGCCACTTGGGTGAGGCTTATCTTTTTGTTTTTATTGGGAACATCATGCATTTGACAAGTTTCACGTTACCGGTAACTTATTTCTTGACAGATCGTCAATATTAACAAAACATAGCGCAACGTTACGGGTAACTCAACTGGAGGGTTGAGCCGAAACGCGGGAGAGGACCAGCGATGCAGAACCTGCAGTCGGGGCTGTTTTTTGACAGCATCGATAAACATTTTGGCGGCACTTACGCGCTGAGAAATGTGTCGCTGTCTGTTGGCGTGGGCGAGATCGTTGCCTTGCTGGGCGAAAACGGCGCTGGCAAATCCACCCTGATTAAAGTGTTGGGCGGCATTCACCAGCAAGACGCCGGGCGCGTTCTGATCGACGGTGTGCCTTACCAACATCGCCCTGCCGGTTTTGGCGAACGCCAAAAGGTTGCCTTCATTCACCAGGACCTGGGACTGATTGAGTGGATGACCGTGGCCGAGAACATCGCGCTGGCGCTCGGCTTCGCACGGCAGAACGGCCTGATCCGTTGGAGCGCGGTGGAAGCCTTCGCTGCGGATGCACTGAAAAAAGTTGACTGCGATTTTGACCCCACCACCAGGGTTGAAGATCTGTCGCGCACCGAGAAATCGCTTGTGGCGATTGCCCGTGCTCTGGCTGTGGACAGCGAGTTTCTGGTTTTGGACGAACCAACAGCGTCGCTGCCCGCCGATGAGGTGGAGCGCTTGTTCAAGGCTCTTCGCCCGTTGCGGGACCGCGGTGTTGGGATGATCTACGTCAGTCACCGCCTGGATGAAATCTTTCAGATTGCCGATCGCGTGGCCGTGCTGCGCGACGGGGTGATGGTTGGCATGCGGGACATCGCGCACACCACGCCCGAAGAATTGGTGCAAAAAATCGTGGGCCGCAAAACCCGTGACACGATCAAGACCAGCACTGCGCCAGGTGCCCCCATTCTGAGATTGGAAGAGTTCGAGGCGGGAGGTGTTGGTCCGCTGAATTTCGAACTGGTTGAAAACGAGATCGTCGGCCTGGTCGGTTTGCGCGGCGCAGGACACGAGGTCATCAGCCGGGCATTGTTCGGGTCCGAACCCTATGCTGGCAAGGTTGTCCTGAAAGGCGAGGAGCCGGATCTTTCGACACCGCAGAAAGCGTTGAAAGCAGGGGTAGGGCTGGTTGCCAAGGACAGGACAGAGGAATCTGTCGCGATGAACCTGACCATCCGGGAGAACACGTTCCTCAATCCACAAGCCATCGGGCGCAAGATCCTCGATATCCTGTCGCCGCGGGTCGAGGCTGAACAGGCCAGCATCATCGGCGCCGAACTCGGCCTGTCGCCCAATGATCCGACACTGGCGATCGAGGCGCTTTCGGGCGGCAATCAGCAGAAAGTTGTGATCGGCCGCTGGCTTGCGACAAACCGCAAACTGCTGATCTGCGAAGACCCGACTGCCGGGGTTGATGTGGGCGCAAAGGCCGAGATCTACGCGCTGCTGAACCGCGCACTGGCTGAAGGCGTCGGGATCATCGTGGTGTCTACAGACTTTGAGGAAATCGCAACAATCTGCCACCGGGCGATCGTGTTCAGCCAAGGGGCCATCGTTGATGAACTCAGCGGCACCCGCCTGACCACGGAAAGCCTGATCCAATCGGCATCGGCCGGCAACATCACGCAGCAAAAGGATGCAATCCATGCAATCGCTTGAATCGGGTGCTTTGGAGCCAACCAAAGCCGATCTCAAAGGTCTTCCCTTTGGACGACGCGTGGTTCGGTTTCTGCCCGTTTATGGACTGGTGATCCTGACGGCATTCTTGATCGTGCTGTTCTCGATCCTGCTGCCAAACACCTTTCCGACAATGCTGAATTTGCGGGCGATTGTGTCTGACAAGGCAATCATCGCACTTTTGTCTCTGGGCGCGATGATTCCGATGGCCGCTGGGCGGATTGATCTCACTGTGGGGTACGGGATCGTGCTGTGGCACATCCTCGCGATCAGCCTTCAGACAATCTACGGCTTGCCCTGGCCTTTGACGGTGGCGATTGTGTTGATGCTCGGCGCCCTGTCCGGTTTCCTCAACGGACTTCTGGTCGAGGTCGCCAAGATCGACAGCTTCATTGCGACGCTGGGCACCGGGACCGTGCTGTATGCGCTGGCCTTGTGGCATACCGGCGGTCGGCAGATGGTGGGCGTGCTGCCCGAAGGCTTCCTGTCGATCAACGGCACCTTTGTCGGCGGCCTTCCGATCACCGGTTTGTATGTTCTGGCGATCACCATCACAATGTGGGTGATCCTCGAATACACGCCCATAGGCAGGTATCTCTATGCGATCGGCGCAAACCAGCGCGCAGCGCAACTCAACGGCATTCCAACACGGAAATATGTCATCGGCGCCTTCCTGTGCTCGGGCACGATCACGGCGCTTGCCGGTGTCATTCTTGCCTCGAAACTTCGGATCGGACAGGCTTCGGTGGGGCTGGAGTTCCTGTTGCCGGCGCTTGTCGGGGCCTTTCTGGGATCAACAACAATCAAGCCGGGCCGGGTCAATGTCTGGGGCACAATTGTCGGTGTCGCCATTCTGGCCGTGGGGATTTCCGGCATTCAACAGTTCGGTGGCTCCTTCTGGGTCGAGCCATTGTTCAATGGTGTCACGCTGCTGATTGCCATTGGCATTGCAGGCTATGCACAGCGCAGAAAAGGTGCGGAAAAACGTTCAAAAGCAAATGTATAAAGGGAGAAATGCAATGAAGAAGCGAACATTTCTAAGTACGATCCTGGTGGGTAGTGTTGTTGCAGGCTTGGGCGTGCCGGCACTGGCCGAAGTCCCGTTTGACGGACCATCTGCCGGCCCGACGGCGGCGGAGGGCAAGTCGATTGTCGTGCTTGCCGGCGATCTCAAAAATGGCGGGATTTTGGGCGTGACAAACGGCGTCGAAGAAGCTGCCAAGGTCATTGGTTGGGACGTGCGTGTCCTTGATGGTGGCGGATCAATCCAGGGACGGACGGCTGCGATCGGTCAGGCGATGGCATTGAAGCCCGATGGCATCATCATCAACGGCTTTGACGCGGTTGAACAGCAAGCGGCTCTTGAAGGTGTTGTGGCCGCGGACATTCCTATGGTCGCCTGGCACTCCGGCCCGAAAATCGGCTGTGATGCTCCCGGCGGCATCTTTGCCAACGTGTCCACGGATGCGATGACCGTGTCCGAAGTCGCAGCCAAATGGGCCATGGAGGACGGTGGAGACAATGTGGGTGTGGTGATCTTCACCGACAGCACCTATCAGATCGCCATCGACAAGGCGGACCGGATCAAGGAAACCATCGAGGCAATGGGCGGCACGGTGCTGGAGTATGTCGACACTCCAATTGCGGACACATCCAGCAGAATGGGGCCCCTGACAACCAGCCTGCTGCAAAAGTATGGCGCGAGCTGGACCCATGCTCTGGCGATAAACGACCTTTATTTCGACTTCATGGGGCCCGCGCTCGCATCGGCCGGAATTCCTGGTGATGGCGCTCCGCTGGCCGGCTCTGCCGGCGACGGTTCCGAGGCGGCGTTCCAGCGCATTCGTGGCGCACAGTATCAGGCCATCACCGTGGCAGAGCCGCTGAACCTGCAGGGCTGGCAGCTGGTTGATGAACTGAACCGTGCTGTGCAGGGCGAGCCCTGCTCGGGATACATCACATCGCCTGCACTGGTGACGCAGGAAGGCCTGGCCAAAATGGGCGACAGCAATCAGTTCGACCCGGATTCGCCTTACCGCGCCGCCTACACGGCGATTTGGGGCAAATAGGCTTCCTCCCAAGGGCCCTCGACCCTTCGTGGTCGGGGGCCACAATTCCAGACCTTGGTTTCAAGGTGCGTGACGCAAGGAATGCCTTGTTGTCGGTCTGGTTGCCGTTTTGGTGCCTCGCTTTCCCGAGACGCTTCAAGCCAAGGCCGAGAAACCGCTTCGCACTCCGCGCGCAGGTCTCTGGACGAAATCAAGTTGCCTCACCAGCCGATAGGCGAGGGGAGCGGGACCCGCCGCAGGACGCTGTGCGTCAGCGACAACTGAACTTGGGACGCGGCGAAACCGCCAGCACCCTTGTCATACTATGAAAGGTGCATTTGATGGCTGAGATCCCTTTGGTGCAAATGCGTAACATCACCAAGAAATTTGGCGGCGTGACAGCGCTTTCGAATGTTGATCTGGATGCCTATGCAGGCGAAGTGCTCGCGATCGTCGGGGACAACGGTGCCGGGAAATCCACACTGATCAAGATTCTGACGGGGGTCTATCAGCCCTCTGAGGGGCAAATGTCGCTTGCCGGAAAACCGGTGGCATTTTCAAATCATGCCGAGGCCATCGAGCAAGGCATTGATGCGGTGTATCAGACCCTGGCCTTGGCGGATCACCTGGATCCGGCGGCGAACATGTTTCTGGGCAACGAACTGACGCGCAAGGTGTTCGGCATCACGATGCTGGACAACAAACGCATGCGCGAAGAGACCGAGCGGGTGCTGCTGGAGCGGCTTGGCGTGCGGCTGAAGTCGCTCGATGCGACCACTGAAAGTCTTTCGGGCGGGCAGCGCCAGGCGGTCGCCATTGCACGCGCCGTCTATCACGACGGCCTGCGGGTTCTGGTGATGGACGAGCCGACAGCGGCGTTGGGGCCGCAGGAAACCGCGCGGACCCTCAAGCTGATTGAAGCTGTGAAAGCGCAAGGGTTGGTGGTCATCCTGATCAGCCACTCGCTTGATGATGTGTTTCAAGTGTCTGATCGCATTCATGTTCAGCGCCGCGGCCAGTGCGTCGGTGTGGTCAAAACATCAGACAGCAACGTACAGGAAGTGCTTGGCATGATCGTCGGCGCAGAGGAGGCCGCGTAATGGCGATTGCAGTGTCAGACAGGCCTTCATTCACAGAGAGGCTCGAGCCCTATATCGCGATCATTGGGCCAATGGTGATGATCCTCGCCATTCTTGTGTTTATGGGGATCGTGGAGCCCGCGCGCTATTTCCGTGCGACCAACCTTAACCTGATCCTTCTGGATGCAGCCCTTTACATGCCGATGGCGATGGCAATGACGTTTGTCATCACCCAAAGGGGGATCGATCTGTCGATCGGCTCAATCGCAGCTTTGTCTGCGATCATAATGGCCTTCCTGATCAAGCAATACGGATTCTCCGTCTACGTGGCCGTACCCATTGCGATCGCTCTGGGCGCTGTCATGGGGCTTGTCAACGGATTGATTATCACCCGTTTCAATGTGCCCGACCTGATTGGCACCTTGGCTATGGATTTGGTTTATCGCGGGTTCGCTCTGGTTCTGGCCAAAGGGCTGGTCTTGGCCCGTTTTCCTGATTTCCTGACGGATATGGGGCGGGGCCAGATCCCCGGATTTGTCCCGATCCCGGTCTTGATCGGACTTGCGACGATGATCGGCGGCTACATCCTGCTCAAGCGCACCTATTTCGGCCGCTACACTGTTGCCATCGGCTCAAACCCCGAGGCGGCAGAACTCACAGGGATCTCAGTCAACCGCCACAAGGTCTATGCCTATGTCCTGTGCGGTGCCTGTGCGGCCCTGGCGGGCGTGATGCTGACCGGCAAACTCAATGCGATCCAGGCGACCTCGGCGCCGTACTTCAATCTGCATGTCATCGCCGCTGTGGTTGTTGGCGGCACCTCGTTGTTCGGTGGGCGTGCTTCGATCATCGGATCGTTCGCCGGTGTGCTGTTGTTGTCGATGATGATCAACGCATTGGTGACATTGCGGATCGAGTTCTTTTGGCAGTCGGTGGCCTCCGGTGTGGTCATCATAAGCTCGGTGGCCTTGTACACATGGATGCAAAAGAAGGACCGGGACGGTTCGAACAGTTTTCTCTCAGGGCTCAACACCCCCGAGGGGCAGAAAATGCTGCGCTTCAGCGCGGCTCTTATAGGTGTGCTGATCGCATTGTTGGCGGTCGGGGCGCTGTTTGCCGGGAACCCAAATCCAAGCGGGTAACCGGTGTCTAACGCGGGGTGGTCGGGTCGGGGTGCATCCCGACTCCGACCGATGGTCCCGCGCTCATCTAAAGGGAGGAACCAAGATGAAACTTTTAGTGACAACGGCAGTGGTTGCAAGCGCACTCCTATCAGGCGTTGCGTTCGCTGATGGACATCTGCCACTCAGGGAAACGGACGGCATTGCCGATCGCGATTACTGGGTGCCCAATGAAGTCAACGCAGAAGGCAAACTTGAAGCGCTGCAGGAAACAGTCGGCGCCAATGCTGTGCCGTTCGCCGGTACGCTTGAAAAGCCGATCGAGATCGCGCTGATCTACCCATCAGCCGATACCTCTGATTTCTGGGCCCGCAACTATCTGGCCTTGACCAAGCGGCTTGACCAACTGGGCATCGCCTACAAGACCACTGAATTCGCCAGCCGCCAGGTGGAGCACTCTTTGCAAGCCACCTATGCCAGCCAGGTGGAGCAGGACGCTGATCTTTACGATTATGTGATCTTCGGGCCGTCCGAACTGGCCATTCAGGCGGACAACATCGACAAGCTGGCCGCCAATGACGGGTTCTCGACCTATGTCTGGGCTTTCCATACACCGCTGAAGTATCTGAAAAACCAGCCTGATGTCTGGTTTGATTTCTCCTCGGCCGCTGGTGCGCTGACCATGTGTGAGTACATGCTTGGCCGTCTTGGGGAAGGCGTGACGATGGCGATGAATCGCGGCATTCCCGGCATCACGGACAACCAGCGCTCCGGCGATTTCAAGGCTTGCGTAGAAGAGAAGGGCGGCTGGAAGACCGCCTATGAGCACTATGGTGAGTACCAGACAGAAGGCGGCTTCGAAGGCACAACGCTGATCATGCAGGCCTATCCGGAAGCCACGGTCATCCACAATGCCAATACTGCAATGGCAATGGGTTCGGTTGAGGCGCAGCTGGCAATGGGCAAGGAGAAGGAGGTCTTCTCAACCGGTTGGGGCGGTACTGGTCTTGAGCTGGAAGCCATCCGCCGCGGCGAGCTGGACGCGACACCCATGCGCATGGGCGACGATGTTGGTGCAGCAACCGCCGAAGCGATCAAGGCTGATCTGGAAAGCCGTACCGATGAGCTTCCATTGGTCTTCCTTGGCCGTATCACCATTGCGCATGACCAGATGAGTGCGGACGAGTTGAACGCGCTGGAAACCGAAGCGTTCCGCTTTTCCGGTGTTGGTGCGCTTTCACGCTAACCACTTGAAACTCGCGACACCCTGGCCCAGACTGTGACCGATAACACAGGAGTAGACTCAGGGTGTCGCAATCAGAAAAAGGCGCGTCAAGCGTCACCATGCGGGATGTCGCGCGCGTAGCGGGCGTATCCCGCATGACTGTTTCGCGGGCTCTCAAGAAGGACAGCCCGGTCTCCAAAGAGACCAGAGAACACATCCTCAATGTGGTTCGGGAGATGAACTACGTTCCGGATCAAATGGCAGGAAGCCTGTCGACCAAACGGTCTGGTTTTGTCGCGGTTCTGGTTCCATCGCTGAACAACCTGCATTTCGCAGAAACCGTCCAGGCTTTGACACAGCAGCTTGAGGGCATCGGGCAGCAGATATTGTTGGGCTACACCGACTATTCCGCTGGGCGCGAAGAACGTCTGATCGAGACAATGTTGCGCCGCCGACCCGAAGCCATTGTGTTGTCCTATGACGGCCACTCAGACCGTGCGATGCAGTTGCTGGGCGAAGCCAATGTGCCGGTGATCGAGCTTTGGGAACGGCCTGAAGACCCTGTCGCTCACACGGTCGGATTCTCCAATTTCTCTGCGGCGGCTGAAATGACCCGTGCCCTGATTGCGCGCGGCTATCGCAACATTGCCTTTCTGGGTGAGGATGAAGATGACTGGACCCGCGGCGCGGCGCGTCGCAAAGGATTTTTGCACGCCATGGAGCAGTCCGGCCTGTCTTCGCACCGTCTCCTGAGATATGGCAGGCCTCCTTTGTCAATTGAAGATGGGGCTGCTGCGCTGCCCGCTCTGCTCGCGCAGTTTCCCGACACGGACTGCATTTTCTGTGTCTCTGACGCTCCGGCCTTTGGTGCGCTGTCAGCGCTCAAGGCGATTGGGCGAGCCGTGCCTGATGACATCGGTATTGCAGGGTTTGGAAATTTTGAAGTGTCGCGCTTTGCCACGCCTTCAATAACCACAGTCACAGTCGACCCGAAAACCATTGGCAACATGACCGGCAGGCTTATTGCGGACCTGTTGGTGGACAGAGGCGTAGACGTGGCATCCGGGCGGCACATCAATGTGGATGTCACCCTGACTTTCCGGGACAGCACGCGCCGTTTGTAAAACGGGATCGCAGACTTCAGAAAAAATTTCGGAAGGCGCTTGTGTTACCGGTCACAGTTGTTAATGTGACCGGTAACAATTAGGGGCGAATTGAGAACACATGCCTACGATCCATCTGGAAAATCTGATCAAGCGTTACGGCTCCGTGCAGGTGCTGCACGGCATCGAGCTTGAGATGGCGGACAACGAGTTTACCGTTCTTGTTGGCCCTTCAGGCTGCGGAAAGTCGACAACGTTGCGCATGATCGCCGGGCTTGAGGATGTCAGCGAAGGTGAGATCTATGTTGATGGAAAGCCCGTCAGCCAGTTGGAACCCAAGGATCGCGACCTTGCGATGGTGTTTCAGGACTATGCTCTTTACCCGCATATGAACGTCGCCAAGAACATGTCTTTTGCGCTGTTGCTGCAAAAACGTCCAAAGGCCGAAATCGACCGCAAGGTACGGGAAGTGGCGGCGACGCTTGGATTGACTGACTATCTCGGCCGTAAGCCTGGTGAGTTGTCCGGTGGCCAGCGCCAACGGGTGGCCATGGGGCGCGCGTTGACGCGTGACGCCGGGATTTTCCTGTTCGATGAGCCTTTGTCGAACCTTGATGCAAAGCTGCGTGGCCAGATGCGCGCGGAACTCGCGTTGATGAGCCAGCGGGTTCAAAAGAACATGATCTATGTCACCCATGATCAGATCGAGGCGATGACGCTGGCCGATCGTATCGTGGTGATGCACGGCGGATATATTCAGCAGCAGGGTTCGCCTGAGGAGTTGTTCAAGAAGCCGGTGAACAAGTTCGTGGCCGGGTTTCTGGGTATGCCTCCAATGAATTTCCTCAACGGTGACATCGCGGATACAGCCGATGGCGTCTTTGTGAATGGCGATGGATTTGCCCTGAAGCTGGAGGGTGAAAGAGCCTCTGCCGCCAAGGCCCATTCCAGTCGTCAGGTGACGTTGGGCGTGCGCCCGTCCGATCTCGTGTACGACGCGGATGCCAGAGCCGGGAGCGCTCTGCAACTGGACATCATCGTCTCCGAATATGTCGGTGCGCAAACGGTGCTGCTGTGTAGATGCGGACCTGCCAATGTGGTGGTCGAGGTGAATTCCCAAACACCCATAGCCTTGGGGCAGACACTGACATTTGCGGTCAATTCAGCAGGGGTGCACCTGTTCGATCGCGATAGCGAGGTCGCGCTTTAACAACCATTTTGTTCAAAGGGAGGAAGACATGAAGACATATCTGAAATCAGGTGCCATTGGCTTGGCTATGGCCACAATGATGGCAGGAACAGCACTTGCCGGAAGCCATAGTGAAGGCCCATACGCTGACTTTGAGGGGACCACTCTGATTGTGAATTTCCCCGCTCACCCGCACTATGATGCGGTTATGAAGATCCTGCCGGAGTTCACCAAGGAGACCGGCATTGAAGTTGAGGTAGATCAGCTTCCTTATCTGAAAATGCGCGAGCGCCAGACACTGGAATTGGCGCAGGACGAGGGCGAATACGACCTGATCGCCTATGTGGTTTTTTCCAAGGCTGACTATGTCTATGCTGATCAGCTGGAAAATCTAGCCAAATATTTCATGAATCCACAGCTGTCCGATCCAGCTTATGATTCTGCTGACCTGATTGACGGCTATGTCTACAACATCGGCTTTGCCGGTGGTGACCGCGGCTATCTTGCCGGGTCGACGGGGTCGCTGTTTGGATTGCCCTACGGGTCCGAAACGTCCGTGCTGGGATATCGCAAGGACATCTTTGAAAAGCACGGCCTGGAAGTCCCTGAAACCTATGATGAGCTGCTTGCGCTGGCTTGCCAGATCCCGGAACTGGAGCCAGGAATGGGGGGGCTGGCATCACGTGCAGCTTCCGGTCATCACGCCGCCCATGCATTCCTATTGCACCTGAACCCCCTGGGTGGTGCGATCTTTGACGGCAATTGGGAGCCTGTTGTGAACAACGCCCAAGGTGTTGCTGCCGCAGAGGCGCTGAAGACGATCATTGATTGTGGTCCTGAGGGCGCTGTGAATTTTGGTTTTGGAGAGGCGCTGGGAGCGTTCCTGAACGGTGACACGGCGATGTTCCTCGACACCACTATTGTCGCAGGTCAGGTCGATAACCCTGAAAAAAGCAAGGTCGTCGGCAAGGTCGGTTGGGCTTTGCATCCCATGGGCACGGAGCGCGCCAGCCAGACTGGCGGATTTGGAATTGGTATTCCGGCCAACGCCGAAAACAAGGAGGCAGCGTTCTTGCTGATGCAGTGGCTGACCTCGAAAGAGGGTGACAAGCTGGTCGCGCTGGCTGGGGGCAACCCGTCGCGGTTCTCGACCCATGCCGATGCTGAAGTCAATGCGAAGTTCCCGCATATGGCAACCTTCGGTGAGGCTTTGAAATATGCCGATCCAGACTGGCGTCCGATCATCCCTGTCTGGGGCAAGATCAACGCTGATCTCGGCACCACGCTTTCCAAGGTTCTGACTGAAGATCTGGACATCCAGGAAGCGCTTGACGGAGTGGCAGAGCGTACCCGCGGCGTCATGGATGAAGCCGGATACTACACCTGGAATTAGATCGCCCGCCAGGTTGCAACCGCTGTGCAGGGCTTAAACGTCCTGCACAGCGCTTACCACGTCCGAAAAACCGAAAGTTCCTCTATGTCACGCGCATTGGCCAATCGGCTTACGCCCTACATGTTTATGGCGCCTGCGGTCGTCATCATGACGATGGCTCTGCTCTATCCGTTGATGTACATGGTCTGGGGCAGTTTTCGGGACTGGAATCCAAGCCAGACCATTGGCGAGGCTGAATTCGTCGGCCTGAAAAACTACATCACGCTCTGGAACGATCCGAACTTTCACGAAAGCCTTGGCGTGACGCTGCGGTTCGCGTTCTTCGTGGTTGGTTTCGAGATGTTGATCGGCGTCGGCCTGGCCTTGCTGCTTGATCGCAACATTCGCGGCATGTCGGTTCTTCGGACCCTGTTCATACTGCCGATGATGATAGCGCCTGTCGTGGTTGGCCTAATGTGGCGCTACATGTACCACCCGACCGTTGGCACGTTTAACCGTTTTCTCGACGATGTCGGTTTGCCGAAAGTGGACTGGCTGGGGCAGCACGCATTGGGATCGATCATCATTGCCGACATCTGGCAATGGACACCCTTTATCTTCATCCTGTCGCTGGCTGCTTTGCAGTCCTTGCCCCGCTCTGCGCTGGAAGCGGCGCGGATCGATGGCGCCACGGCATGGCAGCAGATCATTCATATCAAACTGCCTTTGATGATGCCGGTTCTGATCGTTACCTGCCTGTTGCGGCTGATTGATGCCTTCAAGGTGCTTGAAGTGATCCTTGTGATGACAGAAGGCGGCCCCGGGCTGTCCACCGAGATTCTCGCGCTCCGCATCTCGCGCACGGCCACCGAGTTTCGTGAACTTGGAGTCGCGGCTGCGATGTCGAACTATCTTCTGGTGCTGCTGCTGGCCTTCACTGTCGCAATGTTCGCCTTCACCAGTCTTCAGGAAAAGCGCGCCGCCCGGATCCGTGCAGCTGTAGAGGAGGACGAGTAATGTCCACCAAATACGAAAAGCAGAACCCAGCGTTTTATGTCCTGATCGCCATTCTGGTTTTCATGTCGATAGGGCCAGTGCTGTTGATGTTCATGAACTCGTTCAAACTGGATGTGGACATTATCTCCGGCACTTCGGGGCTGCTGTTCCTGCCGACGATCCAGAACTATGAGAAAGCACTTTGCGATGTGCTCTGGTATGAACCGGACCATGTGGATTTCTGCTCATTGAAGTTCGGTGGCGCCTTTATCAATTCCTTGTTCATCGCGCTCATTTCGACGTTTCTGACACTGGTGATCGGCTGCATGGCGGCCTACGCCTTGGTCCGGTTCCGCTTCATGGGGCGGGACACCGCTTCCTTGACCACCTTGATGGTGCGCATGGTCCCGCCTGCTGTGTTGCTCGTGCCGGTGTTCGGCCTGTGGAACAACGAGTTCTGCCTGGACAAGGAAGGACTGGTTGGCGGGTTTATCCGTGACACTTTCGGCGGTCGTGGCGATGTCTGTCTTGCCGGAACGCATTCGGGCATCATTCTGATCTACGTGGCGATGAACCTGCCATTTGTGATCTGGATCCTGCAGAGCTTCATCGTGCAGGTTCCACGCTCCCTGGAAGAGGCTGCGCGGGTGGATGGGGCAGGGCCGTTCCAGGTCTTCTTCAAGGTGGTGTTGCCCCTGATCAAGCCAGGCTTGGCGGCGGCGGCAATCTTCACCTTTCGAATTGCCTGGAACGAGTATCTTCTGGCCTCTGCGCTGAGTGACCGCAATACCAAGACGGTGCCGATCCTGATCGTGAACAACATGTCCGAGTTCAACGTCGAATGGGGAGTTATCATGGCCACAGGCATGTTGCTGGCCATTCCGCCGATCATCTTCACGCTGTTTGCATCGCGTCAGATTATCACCGGGATGACCGCTGGTGCAGT
Source organism: Hoeflea phototrophica DFL-43 (assembly GCF_000154705.2). Classification (NCBI taxonomy): domain Bacteria; kingdom Pseudomonadati; phylum Pseudomonadota; class Alphaproteobacteria; order Hyphomicrobiales; family Rhizobiaceae; genus Parahoeflea; species Parahoeflea phototrophica. The sequence goes on from NZ_CM002917.1 coordinate 2,142,021, forward strand.
CAAAGGCTGATGTGGGAGTGGCTTCTATCACCGGTTGACCCGAGCCGCGCACATGATGTCGGCTTTGCGATCTCGTGGCACGCCCGCTCGATGGTGCTGGGATGGGGAATTCTTGCGCCGCTTGCCGTGATTGCGGCGCGCTTCCTGAAGATCATGCCAGGGCAGGATTGGCCGCGTGAGTTGGACAATCCGGTCTGGTGGCGCAGTCACTGGATAGCGCAAACCGTTGTGTTTGCGCTGACGATAGGTGCATTGGTTTTGGTGCTGCCAGCAGACCTTTCACAGATGAGCCTGCATCGCTGGATGGGCTATTGCGTGTTGTTTGGCATGGCGGTGCAAGTGGCTTTGGGGGTGTTTCGTGGAAGCAAGGGCGGGCCGACGGCCCCTGCCGCCGATGGCAGCCTGCGGGGTCACCACTATGACATGACGCCGCGGCGCCTGGGCTTTGAAGCGGTTCATAAAACACTGGGCTACGGCCTCTTGTTTCTGGCTGCCGGCACGATTCTCTTGGGGCTTTGGGAAACAAATGGTCCTCGCTGGATGTGGCTGGCGATCATGGTGTGGTGGGTTGTTCTGATTGTCCTGTTCTGTATCCTTCAAAAGCGCGGGATGGCGGTCGATACCTACCAGGCAATCTGGGGGGCGGATCCTGCCCATCCGGGCAATCAGAGGCCTGCTCCCAAATGGGGCGTGAGACGGCCGGGAAATCAATAGGGGGACAGTGATGTTTGGTGTGATCGAGGGAACCGGCTTTCAAGCCATCAAGCCTGAATTCAATGATTGCGTCATTGGCCATGCGCGGGTGGAACGGTTGTGGACCGGCGCACGCTGGTCGGAGGGATCGGTATGGTTCGCAGCGGGACGTTATCTCCTCTGGTCCGATATTCCCAACAACCGCATCATGCGGTTTGATGAAACCGACGGCAGCGTTTCGGTCTTCCGTGATCCCTCCAACAACAGCAATGGCCACACGGTGGACCGCCAGGGAAGGCTGATCAGCTGCGAACATCTCACACGCCGGGTCACGCGGACCGAGCTTGACGGCTCGATCACTGTGATCGCGGACAGCTACGATGGTAAGAGGCTGAATTCACCCAATGATGTGGTGGTGAAATCGGACGGGACAATCTGGTTCACGGACCCGTCCTATGGAATCCTCATGGACTATGAGGGCGATCGCGCGACCAGCGAGATTGGCGCCTGCCATGTCTACCGCGTCGATCCCGGGACGGGCGCTGTCGAGATGGTTGCCGATGATTACGTCAAACCCAATGGACTGGCTTTCTCCCCGGACGAAAGTCACCTCTACATCGCTGATACCGGGATCACCCATACGCCGGGCGGACCTGCCCATATCCGCCGGCACAGCGTCGGGGCCGATGGCCGCCTTTCGGGCGGAGACGTGGTGGCGGACTGCAGCGCGGGCGTGTTTGACGGCTTCCGCGTTGATCGTGATGGGCGGATCTGGAGTTCAGCCGCAGATGGCGTGCATTGCCTCACAGCTCAGGGGGATCTCATTGGCAAGATCCTGATCCCGGAGCTGGTCGCCAATGTCTGTTTTGGCGGTCCGAAGCTCAACAGACTGTTTATCTGCGGAACCACCTCGCTTTATGCAGCCTACCTCAATGTGAATGGCGTCTCGCCCGTCTAGTTGTTGCCCGGCCCATGTTCCGTTCTGGGCTCGGTCCAAGTCGGTCTGCGTATGGCCAATCCTGCCAAACCGATATCCACGTTTCGAACGGCACTCCTCAACGGGTTACGTTGATGCGCATTGCCGATAGTCATCCAATCTGATTGAAGCTGAGGTCACCTATGAACTTTGTCCAGAAGACAATCGAGCTCACACACGAGGCGGCACTCGAAATGTTGCAGGCCGGCGTTGCAGCTGCAACCGAAATGGGTCAGCCGCAATGCATCGTCATTGTCGACAAAAGCGGGGAGAGCCTTGCAACGCTTCGCATGACCGGTTCGAAGTATCTCAGCCTTCTCAGTGCGCGCTCAAAAGCACGAACAGCTGCCTCCATCGGAGTTGAATCGGATAGGATCCCGCCACAGGTGGCTCCATTGATCGCGGCCGCCACACAAGGCGCAGTCACCGGACTTGGCGGTGGATTGCCGATCTACCTCGATGGTGTCTTGCTGGGCGGCGTAGGGGTCGGTTCCGGAAGCCCGGAGCAAGACCGGTCTGTCGCCAAAGCCGCCATCGCTGCCATTGGCGCGCAGTTTGAAAAATGACACCAATGCATGTTCGTTATCGCTCAATTGGATCCAATTGAGCGATAACGAACATGCACCCTTTGAAGGTGCTACAGCGCTCTTTGCCACGAACATGCTGACCGGGGTAGATCCGATAGTCGCCAGTTTCCTGTCGAGCCTGTGGGGTCAGTCGGACCGTATTGTCCGCTTGCTTAAACTGTCCGGTGCCGCACCGCTTGGCGCCGTAGAGGCCGAAGCTCTGGTCGCCGCCCATCGCGCGGGGGATGCTGAGGCGATCCGCGTTATTCGTTTGCGTGAAATCGAAAAGATTCAGAGTTTCGTCAGTCTTGCGCTGCTCAACGACAGCAGTGAACTGACGATGGAAAGAGGAGAATGGAAACCGGGAGCGTCCAAGCAAAAGCAAAAACAACCAGCGCCCCCACAAGAACCGGTCCGGACTTCTCAAGCCCGCAGCTCGGCCAGTTCAACTCGATCGTCGGCGCCAAGAAGTGTGATGAGGACACCGTCATTCTATTGACCAGCAAGCCTTACCCCGCGCTGATGGCTCAGCTGGTCAAGCTCTCGGTGGTGCCCGAACATGTCGCTTCCGAACTCGGCCAGGAAGGTTTCAATGAAGCGCCTGTCGGATCGGGCCCCTACAAGCTCGTCAGTTCGGATCGCGGCGTCAAGGTTTCGCTCCATGCTTTCCGTCCAGCCACTCACCAGCACCATAGATCTTCAAGGTGATATCAGGCTAACTTGAGCTGAAAGGTTTGTGGCCCTTTCGCCGTGGTGATCGGCGGCCGGAAACACTGGCTCTGACGCGCTACATCTGCGATGGCAGGAAAAGCACCAGCCAGGGGAACAGCATCAGGATCAGCAAGCGGACGATGTCCATGATCCAGAATGGCGTGACACCCCGGAAGATGGTGCCGACCGAGATATTGCCAACCACGCTTTTGAGGATGAAGACGTTCAGGCCGACTGGCGGGGTGATCAGGCTGATTTCGGTCACCACGACGACGACAATGCCGAACCAGACCGGATCATAGCCGAGCCCGATTACGATCGGGAAGAAAATGGGCACCGTCAGCAGCAGCATGGACAGGCTTTCAAAGACGCAGCCCAGTGCGACGTAAATCAGGATAATGACTGTCATAACCAGCCAGGGTGAGAGCTCGGCACCGACAATCATGTCCTTGAGCCCTTCGGGAAGGCCGGCATAGTTGACGAAGTTCGAGAAAATCCAGGCACCGATCAGGACACTGAAAAGCTGTGCGGTGGTGGTCGCGGCTTCCTTGAGAACCGTGAGTGTTTCGCGGAACGAAAGCGAACTGCGCGACAGTGCGATCAGGAACGCGCCCATCGCACCCATTCCGGCGGCCTCTGTGGGCGAGAAGGTCAGGTGGATTGGCCAGAAATCGAGCGCACCATACAGCCCGCCGATCACCAGGAAAAACAGCAGCAGGACAGACCAGACGCCGCGCAGCGCCTGCAGCTTTTCAGACAGGCTGAAGCGCCGGCCGGCCGGACCCGCGGCGGGATTCCGGAACACCGATATCTGGACCGCGATCAGATAGAACACGATGCCGAGAATGCCGGGAATGATGCCGGCTATGAACAGCTTGCCGATGGAAGTCTCCGTCAGAAGACCATAGATCACGAGGATCACCGATGGCGGGATCAGGATCCCCAAGGTTCCGCCGGCGGCAATGGAGGCCGAGGAGAGTTCATCGGAATAGCCGAGCTTGCGCATTTCGGGCATCACCACCTTGGACATTGTGGCAGCGGTGGCGAGCGACGATCCGCAGATTGCGGCAAAGCCGCCGCAGGCGGCGATCGTGGCCATGGCCAAACCGCCACGGAAATGGCCGAGAAAGGCGTTCGAAACCTGGTAGAGTTCGCGGCTGATGCCGCCCTTGTTGACGAAAAGGCCCATGAGAATGAACAGCGGCACAACCGACAGCCCGTAATCCTGGCTGGTGTCGATGATCAACCGGGACACCAAAGAGATCGCCGCTCTGAAATTTGTCTCGTACGTCAAGCCGATCATGCCGACAATGCCCATGGCGAAGGCGATGGGCATGCGCAGCAGAACCAGGATCAGGACTGCTCCAAAACCGATGAGGGACTCAATCATGTGCGCCTCGCAGCAGCTCTGGCATGAACAGGGTGACCACGCCGCGAAGCGCCATTGCGCCAGCGGTTGCGAGGGTCATGAGGGCAATGAACCAGGTGATGTAGAAAACCGGGATCGAGAGATACTCGGTCAGATCGCCGTAACTTCTGGCGCGCTCGGCGAGATCAAAGGCGCGCATGGCGGGCCAGACAAGCAGAATGCCGCAGGCCAGAGTGATCACTCCGTCGAGGATACGTTTGATCCTGGCGCGCTGAAACAGCGGATCAAGCAGGTCGACAACAATATGTTCGGCCCGGCCAGACACGACCGGGAGCGCGGAAAACACGATCACCGCCATGGCTATGCGGGTCAGCTCTGTTGCGGCCTCGATCGGGGCGGAGAATGTGGAGCGCATGATGACATCTGCGAACGTCAGCACCATCAGGATGAAGAGCGTTGCTCCGGCGACGAGCATTGGCAACTCCGTCAGCCGATTGAGCACTTTCGCGATGGATTTCATGGATGGCTCCTCAAAGGCAGATCTGCGGGGGCAGGGCGCGCAGCCATGCCCCCGCGATGAACTTACTTACCGTAGGAGGCCATTGTGGACGTCACCATTTCATGGGCGGCATCAGCATCGATGCCAAGTGCCGAGATCTCGCCAAGGACCTTGGTGCGCACACGCGCAGCCATATCGGCAAATGTTGCCTGATCCTCTGCGCTGGCGGTAACAATGGTGTTATCGCCCGCAGCCATGGTGGCCTCGCGCGCCCGCTCGTCGCTTGCGTCCCAGGCAATCCCCATCATCTTGGATGCAGGCTCGCCGAAGACCTTTTCTTCAAGTGCGGTCTTCACGTCATCAGGCAGAGAATCGAACTTTTCTTCACTCATGATCACGGCAAAGGCGCCGCGATAGAAGCCGCCGGGCATTTCGTAGACGTTCTTTGCGACTTCGTTGAGCTTGAAGCTCAGCCGTTCGCCCATGTTCATCGCCACCGCATCGGCTGCACCTGAAGACAGGGTCTCGTAGACCTTTGGTGCCGGAACCTGAATGCCGATGAGCCCGAGTTCCGCGCCGACATCCGCAGAAACGCCGCCACCGAGACGGGTCTTGAGGCCCTGCAGATCAGCCAGGGAACTGACAGGCTTGTTGGAGTGGATCTGACCCGGGCCATGGGTGTTAAGGGCAATGACCTTGGTTCCTTTGAACTCATCGAGCTGGGCGAGATATTTCTCGTGGACCTGCCAATAGGCAACGGATGCGGCTTCCGCATTGCCTTCGTAGCCCGGAAGTTCGATCAGCTTGGTGCCGACGAAACGGCCCGGCTGGTAGCCGTTGAAAATGATCGTGATGTCGGCTGCACCATCGAGTATGAGATCCATCTGCGCCGGAGGAGGGGCCAGCCCCATCTTGATTTCGCCGCTGACCTGGCCGTCCGTCGCGTCTTCCATCATCCCGATGAGGCCCTGCAGCATTTCGGTGTTGATTGGATGCGATGGCGGCAACCAGCTTGAAATGGTCATGTTGATGTCTGCCGCCATTGCGGACGCGGAAAAGCCGACCGCCAGCACCGTGCTTGCGAATAGTGTTCCAATCTTTTTCATGCGCTTCCTCCCGGTAGATGATGGTCAGAACTCCCTTTTCCGACCGTGAAGCCAGAAATATGCATTATCATATAAAAACATTCAATATCATGGATCGTGTTTTTCCGGATTTCGCTTAAGTAGCACCCAAGTTCAGCGAAGCAGGGCGCGATTGATCAGGGCTGGTCAGATTCAAGGTGCCGGATCAGCGCGCGCAACGTATCCTTGATCTCGGCGCCTTCATTGCCCTGGAATGATGTGAGCAGTTCCAATTCATGGGTCTTCGCATCCGCAACCAGTTCGTCTGCGAGTGCGCGCCCCTCCTTCGTCAGGAAAACCCGGACGCGCCGGCCGTCTTTTGGATCGCTGCGGCGTGTGACAAGGCCACGGGCGTCCATCTGTATGATTATCTTTGTCAGTCTTGACTGTTCGATCATTGCGTATCGCGCCAACTCAGTGACCATTGAGCCATCGGTATCCGTCAGGCATGCCAAAACACGCCACTCTGGCACGCGCAGGCCGCGTTTGCGCACATGGCTGTGAAAGCGCGCACTTGCCGCCTCGCTTGCCGCTGCCAGCAGATAGAGCAGGTAGTTGGGAACAAAGGGGGACTTGGGGGTGTCGATTGTGTTGCTCATCCGGATTCCGCATTCTCAGGGGGAACTTTCATCGCATCCCCCAAGTGTATCTTCAACAAAAACCTCTTGACAAAAAATATATGAAAAATCATGCTTTGTCACAAAGGGGATAAGAAAGTTGGTTGAGCCGATTAAATTGAAAGTCGCATCAGCGCGCATGGTGACCGATGCAGTTCGTGAGCTGGTGTTCGTTCCCGGCGATGGCGACAGGCTTGCTGGTTACACGCCCGGCGCTCACGTCAAGTTGCAGTTACCGGTCGGCGAACGATCATATTCCCTCATTGATTTCGAGCCTGTGAGCGAAAATGCCGGCATAGGCCGGTATCGTTTCGCAGTTCAGCTCGAGGCACAGAGCGCTGGCGGATCCCGGTTCATGCACGAACTCGCGTCCGGCGACGAGGTTGCGGTTTCTCCGCCCGGCAATGATTTTCCATTGCAGCTCAACAAGCCGGCTCTGCTGATTGCGGGCGGCATCGGAATTAATCCGTTGATCAGCATGGCAACCGCGCTCAAGCATGAGGGCACCCCGTTCCGCTTCCACTATGCCGGACGGACCAGGGCTAAGATGGCCTATCGCGACGAATTGGAACAGGCGTTTGGCGGTGAGCTGACCCTGCATTTCGACGATCAGCCTGAAACCGCATTGAACATTGCCGGTCTGGCGGCGTCGGTTGATGCAGACGAGCATGTTTATGTATGCGGTCCCAAAGGGATGATCGAAGCGGTTAAATCGGCCATGGGAGCTGCCGGCATCGCCGCGGATCACATTCATTTTGAACTGTTCACCTCGGCAGCCGAAGAGTCCGGGGACAGGAGTTTCGAGGTCGAGGTTCATGCAACCGGTGAAGTCTTCACGGTGCCACCAGGCAAGACCATCATTGATGTTCTTGAAGCTGGCGGTGTGGACCTCATTCACGACTGTCTGCGGGGCGATTGCGGGATCTGCAGGACCGACGTCATCGAGGGCGTGCCCGATCATCGCGACGTGGTGCTCAGCGACAGCGAAAAAGCCGAAGGCAAGGTCATGCAGATTTGCGTGAGCCGAGCGAAATCCGCACGTCTCGTGCTCGATCTATAGGAGAGGTATCCATGGGACGCTATGCAGACAACCCGGCAGCGATCAGAGCGCTGTTTCGCGGCAATGAAGTCCATCGTGACGTCTATGTCGATCAGGAGATCTACCGGCTCGAAATGAGGCACCTGTTCGCCAATGCCTGGGTGTTTGTCGGCCATGAAAGCCAGACGCCAAACAAGGGTGATTACTTCTCCACGCAGGTGGGCGATCAGCCGGTGATCCAGGTCCGCCACAGCGACGGCGAGGTGCATGTGCTCCACAACCGCTGCCCGCACAAGGGGACAAAGATCGTCATCGATCGGGCCGGAAACACCGGCAAGTTCTTCCGCTGTCCCTATCATGCCTGGTCGTTCAAGACCGATGGATGCCTGCTCGCGATTCCGCTGAAAAAGGGCTACGAGAACACCGGCTTTGAAAACAGCGACAGCAAGAAGGGCATGCGGGCCGTCGGCGAGGTCAGGAACTACCGCGGCTTCATCTTCTGCCGCCTGGCCGAGATCGGTATTTCGTTCGAGGACTTCTTCGGCGAATCCCTCTCTTCGATCGACAACATGGTCGATCGTTCGCCCGCAGGCCGGCTTGAGGTCGCCGGGCCGCCGCTCAGATACATGCATCATTGCAACTGGAAAATGCTGGTCGAGAACCAGACCGACACCTGCCATCCGATGGTGGCCCATGAAAGTTCAGCCGGCACAGCGGTGAAGCTCTGGGAAGAGCTCGACATGCCGGAAGGAACGCCATTGCCGCCGGCGATGGAGATCATCGCACCGTTCATGTCACCCTACGAGTTCTTCGAGAACATGGGGATCCGGACCTGGCCGAACGGACACGGCCACACCGGGGTTCATCACTCGATCCACTCCAATTACTCGACCATTCCGGGCTACATGGACAAGATGGTCGGGGCCTATGGCGAGGAGAAGGCCAAGGCGATCCTCGATGAGAACCGTCACAACACTGTCTATTTCCCCAACATCATGATCAAGGGGCCGATCCAGCAATTGCGGGTGTTCATCCCATTGGCTGCCGACAAGACCCTGGTGGAAAGCTACATCTACCGGCTGGTCGACGGCCCCGAGCAACTGACGGCGCGCACCGCGATGTACAACCGAATGATCAATGCGCCCACCTCCATTGTCGGCCATGACGATCTGGAAATGTACGAGCGGGCGCAGGAGGGGCTGCAGTCCGACGGGATGGAGTGGGTCAACATCCAGCGCCTCTATGAGGAAGACGAGGATTTCAGCGAGGAGAAGGTCGAGAACGGCACCACCGAACGGCAGATGCGCAACCAGTTCGATGCCTGGGTCAAGTTCATGACTTGCGACATGGATGATGTCCGGGAGGCGGCGGAATGAGCGTTTCCAGGGATCAGCTGATCGACTTCATCTATGACGAAGTGCGCATGCTCGATGAAGGGCGTTATGACGAATGGCTCGCGCTGTGGCTCAAGGATGGCCATTACTGGATGCCGCTCGACTACAACCAGACCGATCCCGTGAATGTCACCTCGCTGATGTATGAGGACCTCTTCATGCTGAAACTTAGGGTCGAACGCCTGAACGGCGCTCGGACCTTCTCGCAAAAGCCCAAGAGCCGGTGTCATCACGTCATCCAGCGCCCCTTCGTCGACGAAATCGATGTTGCGGGAGGAACCTACGTCACGACCACCTTCATGCATTATGTCGAGACCCGGCTCGACGAGCAGTTCCTGCTGGCGCTGACCGCGCGGCACGAACTGGCGCTGGTCGACGGCAAGCTCCGGATCGCCAACAAACGGGTCGACATCCTCAATTGCGACGCGGCCTTCCGCAACATCCAGCTGCTACCATGATCGAGCCTGGCACCCAATCGATATGGCAGGCCTTTGCCGCCTCCGCCGGGCTTCTCCCGGATCGCCCGGTTTTCAATGTCCTGAGCGAGACTGCCGGGATCTACGGCATCGAGCCCGGCAAGACGAGCTACCGGCAGGTGCAGGAGCAGGTCACCGAACTGGCGGCAGCGCTGCAGCAAAAAGGCTATGGGCCCGGGTTCCGGGTCATGCTGCTTCTGGAGAACCGGCCGCAGTTCTTTGTCTGGCTGCTGGCGCTCAACCGGATCGGCGCCTCGGTGGTTCCGGTCAATCCGGATCTGAGGCATTCCGAGCTCAGCTATATGGCTGGTCACTCGGAGCCTTCGCTGATCGTGGCGCTCGCGGACCGTTGCGACGGTCTCGCCGCTGCGGCCCGGGAAGCCGGGCTTTCGGTTCCGGTAATCGCGCCGGGTGATGTTGTGCCTCAACCCGGAACAGCAGGAGCGGTGGCGCTTCGCGTGGACGCGGGCGGCGAACCGCTGGATGGCGAGGAGATGGAAGCGGCGCTGCTCTACACCTCAGGCACCACCGGCAGCCCCAAGGGCTGCATCCTGACCAACACGTATTTTCTGGAGGCCGGGCGCTGGTATGCCGAGGCAGGAGGGCTATGCGCGCTCAACACTGATGGCGAGCGGATGATCACGCCGCTGCCGGTCTTTCACATGAACGCTATGGCTTATTCCTTCATGGCGATGGTCGCGGTCGGCGGCTGCCTGACCGTGCTCGACCGGTTTCATCCGTCAAGCTGGTGGAAAAGCGTGCGCGAAAGCGGGGCTACCTGCCTGCATTATCTTGGCGTGATGCCGTCGATGCTGATGGGCGCGCCGGAAAGTCGGGAGGACCGGAACCATTCGGTCCGGTTTGGCTTTGGCGCGGGCGTTGACCCAAAACTGCATGCGAGCTTTGAGAAACGCTTCGGGTTTCCCCTGGTCGAGGCCTGGGCGATGACCGAAACCGGCGCAGGGGCGGTAATATGCGCAAACCAGCTGCCGCGCCGGGTGGGCGAGAGCTGCCTGGGCAAGCCGGGCCCCGAACTCGATGTGCGGATCGTCGAGGCAGATGGGAAAGCCAGCCAAAGCGGCCCCGGCGAACTGCTTGTCCGCCAAAAGGCAGAAGATCCACGTCGCGGGTTCTTCGCAGGCTATTTCAAGAACCCTGAAGCCACCGAGGAAGCCTGGGCCGACGGCTGGTTTCACACCGGTGACATCGTCCGCCGCGAAGCGGACGGCTCGATGTTCTTTGTCGACCGCAAGAAAAATGTCATCCGGCGATCGGGCGAGAACATCGCCGCAGTCGAAGTGGAATCGGCTCTGATGCGGCACCCGGCGGTCAAGGCTGCCGCCGTGGCCGCGGTTGGCGATCCGGTGCGCGGCGACGAGGTATTTGCCTGCCTGAAGGTCGACGGCGAGGCGGGTGAGGCGCTGGCTCTCGAGATTGTCGGTTGGTGCCTGGGGCAGCTCGCCTATTACAAGGCGCCGGGCTATATCGCCTTTGTCGACGCCCTGCCACTGACGTCGACGCAGAAGATCCAGCGAAGGGAACTAAAGGAGCTGGCGGAGAGACTTGTGCAGGACCCGGCAACGGTAGACACTCGCACGATGAAGAAGCGGACGGCAGCGTGAAGCGACAGAACTACGATGGCGTGGTCGTAACGGCACCCGTCTCGGTGCCCTATGTCCGTTACTCTCAGGAAACCGCGCACTGGTGGATCGCACGCGCGCTGAAACAGACGCTTGATGTGGCGGGTCTGTCGCCGCATGAGCTGGATGGATTTTCGGTGTCCAGCTTCACGCTGTTTCCGGACACACCGGCGGGACTGACCCAGCATCTGGGGCTGAGCCCGCGATGGCTCGACAGCATCCCGATGGGCGGGGCCAGCGGTGTGGTGGCGCTCAGGCGCGCGGCGCGTGCGGTGCAAGCGGGTGATGTTGACGTGGTGGCCTGTGTCGCGGGTGACGCCAACCGGATCGACAGTTTCCGCCAGCTGCTGTCCTCGTTCTCGCGCTTTGCCATGGATGCATCCTATCCCTATGGCTCGGGTGGACCGAACGCCAGTTTCGCACTGATCGCCGACGCCTACATGGCCGAGTATGGCGCGACACGCGAGGATTTCGGCCTCATCGCGGTGGCCCAGCGCGCCAATGCGCTTGCCTATCCCAACGCCATCATGAAGAAGCCGCTGACGCTGGAGCAATATCTCAACGCCCGGCCGATATCCGAGCCGTTCGGCCTGTTTGATTGCGTCATGCCCTGCGCCGGTGCAGAGGGCTTTCTGGTGATGCGCGAGGAGGAGGCGCAGAAGCGCGGCCTTGCCTATGCCCGGATCTCGGCCACGATCGAGCGCCACAACGCCTTTCCGGAAGACCCGGTGCAGATGCGCGGCGGCTGGGTCATGGATATCGATGAACTTTATGAAATGGCAGGCTCCGGGCCTGAAGCCATCGACCTGTTACAGACCTATGACGATTATCCTGTCATTTCGATGATGCAGTTCGAGGATCTGGGCTTTTGCGCCAAGGGCGAGGGCGCGCGGTTTGTCCGCGAACACGACCTGACAATCATCGGCGACTTTCCGCACAACACCTCGGGCGGTCAGTTGTCGGCCGGGCAGGCGGGGGCTGCCGGCGGCTATCTCGGGCTGGTCGAGGCGATAAGGCAGGTGACTGGCCAGGCGGGCGGAACCCAGGTCGCAAGCGCCCGCACCGCCATGGTATCAGGGCTTCGGCATGATCAATTTTGACCGGGGTCTGTGTTCCTTCGGCGGCGATCCTGACAGGGGATGGCGCATGACCGACAAGCTTCTGCCGCCGAAGAAGAAAAACCCGCAACTGCGCCAGATGGTGCCGACCCTGCCGCCGCAAACACGCTCGCGGGCGGCACTGGGGCTGACGGCTGCGGCCGCGCGCGGAGCGTTCTCGCTGCAGCATTGTGATGAATGCGGCATGGTTCAGTATCCGCCGCGCGATGCGTGTTCTTCATGTCTCTCGGTGGATCTCGCCTGGCGCGAGACGGTGCGGGATGGAACGGTGATCGCCGAGACCCGCATTCATGCGTCGCCCGATCCCTACTACCGCGAAAGGCTGCCCTGGCGGTCTGGCCTGGTGCGGTTGCCGGCGGGGCCCACGGTGCTGTGCCATCTGCATGGCGATGTGGGGCGTGGCGACGCGGTTCGCATGGATCTCAAACTCGACAAGGCCGGGCAGGGCGTGATGATCGCTTTGCCCAGGGAAAGGACACCCGACATGGAGGACGATCCGCAATTGCGCGAGTTCACAGCGCACCCGAAACACCGGCGGGTGCTGATCACCGACATCAGGTCGCCTGTGACACGACCGCTTATCGACGCACTGCTCACGGCGGGCGCCGCGCAGATATTCGTCGGAGAATCGGAAAGCTGGCGGCGCGGCTCCGGTCACGCGGCAATCGCTGCACACGACCGGGTCTCGGTGATGTCGCTCGATGTCTCCGATCCGTCTTCAGTGAAGAAACTTGCTGCCGAAATCGGCGGCAAGACCGACATCCTGATCAACACGGCGCGCCATGTGCGGCCTGGTGGCGTGCTTGGTTCGGACACGGTGTTCGCGCGTGAGGAGTTCGAGATCAATGCGCTCGGACTGATGCGGCTGGCGCAGGCCTTTGGTCCAGCGATGACCTCGCGCACCGCTGATGGTGTTAATTCCGCTGCAGCCCTGGTCAACATCCTGTCGGTTCACGCCTTGTCTGCCGATCCGCAATACGGCGCGTTCTCGGCCAGCCAGGCCGCGGCGCTTTCGATCAGCCAGACGCTCAGGGCGGAATTTCGTGCGTCGGGTCTGAGAATGATCAATGTCTTTTCCGGTCCGACTGACGATGAATGGCATCAGCCGCTGCCGCCGCCGAAGGTGGCGCCGAAGGCGTTGGCCAAATCCGTCGTCGACGGCCTCTGCGAAGGGCTCGAGGATGTGTTTTGCGGCGATGTGGCCAAGGATCTTGAAGAACGCTGGCGGCGTGACCCGAAGGTTCTGGAACGCGAACTGGCGGGAGGAGGCTGATGACCAATCCGCTCGAAGGACTTGCCGCGGCGCTGGCCGACGGCTCGGTCGAAATCGTCGATCTCACCCACACGCTGGATCCGGATTTTCCGGTGATCGTGCTGCCGCCGGAATTCGGCCAGTGCGCCCGGTTCCGGATGGAGGAAGTCTCGGCCTATGACGGCCGCGGGCCGGCCTGGAAATGGCACAACATCTCGATGAACGAGCACACCGGCACCCATTTCGACGCGCCGATCCACTGGGTGTCGGGCCGCGATGTCGCCAATGGCGCGGTCGATGAGATCGATCCCTCGGTTTTCGTCGGGCCGGTCGTGGTGATCGATTGTTCCGAGGGCGCTGCGACCGACGACGATCTCGAGTTGACGCCGGAGATCATCGAGGCGTGGGAGGCCGAACATGGCCCGGTTCCGGCCGACAGCTGGGTGTTGATGCGAACGGACTGGTCGAAACGGCGGGGTGCTGAGTATCTGAACATGGCAGAGGACGGGCCGCATTCGCCTGGGCCAACGCCTGGCGCGATTGAGTTGCTGCTTGCCCGCAAGATCCGCGGCTTTGGCACCGAGACAGTGGGCACCGATGCGGGGCAGGGCGCGCATTACGTGCCGCCCTATCCGGCGCATTTTCTGCTGCATGGGGCCGGGAAATACGGGCTGCAGTGCCTTTCCAATCTCGACCTTCTGCCGCCGACCGGTGCGATGCTGATCGCGCCGCCGCTGAAAATCAAGGGCGGCACCGGCAGCCCGCTTCGCGTGCTGGCGCTGGTGCCGGTCAGGTCAGTTTCTGGAGAAAACGCATGAGCGACTACACCGCCGTCATCACCGGCGCGTCCAAGGGTATCGGCGCGGACCTGGCAGGCCAACTGCTGGAACGCGGCTACACGGTGATCAACCTGTCGCGCAATGCGCCCGAGTGGGCGCACGAGCGGCTCGTCAGCCTGGAATGCGACCTGCTCGATGCGGAGGCGGTGAAGGCTGCTGCGGAGCGTATCGCCAGCGAGCACGAAGTCACACATTTCGTCCACAATGCCGGACTGATCTGGCCCAATCTTGTCGAAGAGGCAAAGCCCGAAGACATCACCGGTCTGGCGCAATTGCATCTGGGGTCGGCGCTGACGCTGCTGCAGGGCTTCCTGCCGTCGATGAAGGCGAAGAAGTTCGGCCGGGTGATGTTCAACGGGTCCCGCGCGGCGCTGGGCGTGCCGACCCGCACATCCTATTCGGCCACCAAGGCGGGCATGATCGGCATGGCGCGGACCTGGGCGCTTGAACTGGCGCCGCATGGCATCACCGTCAATGTGGTGGCGCCGGGTCCGGTCCAGACCGACAATTTCTGGGGCATCATCCCTAAGGGCAGCGAGCGCGAGGCGGAGCTTGCCAACAGGATCCCGGTCGGACGGCTGGGATCTGTCGAGGATGTCAGCAATGCCTTCCTGTTCTTCTGCGATCCGGCCAGCAGCTTTGTCACCGGCCAGACGCTTTATGTCTGTGGCGGCACCAGCATCGGCATGATCAATCGGTAGTCTTGGCCCAAGTCATGTATCAGGCAGGCAGCGGGCACCCCGGATGGAGCGTCCGAAACGGTCTCGTTTCGAAAGGCCGGTGACTTAGGCGGCAACGAGCTTGATCTGGTCGCCGACTTCGATCACGCCATCGGTGAGAACTTCGGCATAGACCCCCATGTCAAAATGCCCGTAGGCCTTCTTCAGGAGATTGGGCAACTTGATGTCACGTTCCGCCGTGTCGGGATTGACCTCGGTAGCCAGGCAGCGCTTGGTGCGGAGAATGATTTTGAAGGTCACTTCACCCACCTGAACCTGCCGTCCCACCAGGTCGAGCTCGCTGAAAGCGGGCCAACCTTCAAACACGATGTTGCCCCGGAACCGCCGGGCGTCAACTGGCTGCGAAATCTCCTGTTCGAAGGCCCGCACCGAATCGAGATTTATGAAAGAGATTGCGTTCATCAGTGTATCGGAGGCGACCGAAGCGTCGGTGAAACGGTGCGGAAAGGCGGAAGCGAAGAACGGCACTTCCTCGTCCTTGAGATCCAGCAGGCTGGTCAGAAAATCGCTTGCGCCTATCGCACCCGCTTCGGTGGTCATGTCGAATTCCAGCGCCGGCGAATCCTTGGTCCGGATTGTCAGGATGCGGGTCGCGGCATCAAACGCGGTTTCAAGTCCGGCGAGTTTTGCGTGCTGGAGCAGAACGATAAAATTATGCTTGGGCAACGGCTTGGGGTCGGAAGGATCAAAACCGCTGTTTCTTTTGGCGAAGCCAAACAGGCGGTCGCCGGGAAATCCGTCACCGGTCTTCAAGTCGGCCTTCTGATGACCTTGGGCGCTCAGCCCCTTAATCGGATAGCTCGACAGCGATAGGATTCTACCGTTCATGAATGTTGCTTCCTTCAGCTCAATTTGGCTTCGATGGCGCGGCCGATGGCCAGCAGTCTGCGGTCCGATCCCGATGGGCCAACCAGTTCCAAGCCAAACGGCAATCCGTCACCGCACAGACCGGCCGGAAGGGTAAGTGCTGGAAGGGCGGCGATGCTGGCGGTGAGTTCCCGGCGCGTCATTGTCGGGAACAATGGCAGACTCTGACCGTCAATGTCGATCATCTCGGTTTCATCAATCGGTGGTGCCGACCGGGCCAATGTCGGAAAGACAATCGCATCTGCACCGGTCTCGGAAAACAGACCCGCAAGGGCCTTCTGCAGCTCCGGCCGGTGGTGATCCATCGCCGCGCGATAGGCATCTTCGCCCGGCATCTCGCCGCGCGCCATCTGCTGATACAGCCCCCTTACGTCGGGGCTCGCAATTCTGTCGGCAAACTCCGCCAGTGACAGCCCCGCCAACACGCTTGCCAGCAGCTGCCAGTTCCGCTCCGTTTCGAACAGCGCGATTGGAAAACCCGCCGCTGCGGTCAGCGTTTCGAGTTCTGGTGCGTTGCGTTCAATAAGGGCGACCCCGGCGGCTGCGAGCTTATCTAGCGCGCGTCTGCCGAGCTTGCCCATTTCCTCATTGATGCCGAGCCAGAACGGATCGCCCACCACCAGAAGGCGGATCTGAGCAGCATCGTGGGCCTCGACAGGCGCTTCAGACATGATCGCCGCGTCCAGCTTCGCCAGATGCTCCATGTCCGATCCCATGATCGAAATCGTATCAAGCGTGTCGGTCAGTTTGAGAATGCCTTCGCCGGGATAGCGTCCGGTGGTGGG